>VXMI01000131.1:0-2964 GCA_009841165.1 Gemmatimonadota bacterium
AAGCGCCAGCAAGGGGCGGGTGGGGCTAGCGATTCGGAAGGCGAGCGGCATCTGTGACTCCGAGGACCCACGTCACGGGCGGGTCGGTCTGGTGAGCAACAAAGAAGTCGTCGGGCTGCTGTTGCAGCGCCGGAAGAAGATACATCCGGGTGGTGGGGAACAGCGCGTCGATCAGGACGAGATCGGTTTCGCCGACCACCCCCAGCACCGAATCCGCGTTGGTGCTGTAGGGGTAGAGCCTGACCCTCCGGTCGGCGACGGCGTTGAACAGTCTCGGCTTGCGCACCGTCACCACGGCGTCCGGCGGCGTGTTTTCCTCGATCCAGCGGGCCGCCTCGAAGAAGTTCCGCCAGGCGGACGCGTAGCCGGCGTAGCGATCGCCCGCGTTGTAGGTGGCGATCATCTCCAGATTCCCGGGGATTCTGGCGGCGTGGGCGCCCAGAGCGAGCGCCGCGAGCAGGCCCATGGCGCAGGCGGGCAGGTGGCGAGCCCGCGCTGTCAGTCCGGCAACTCGGCCGCCAAGCCTTGCAACACGCCTGCTGAGCGCGCCCGCCCCTTCGGCGCCGTAGACGAGTATGAGCGGGATCAGCGGTACCAGGTAGCGGACATCGTTCACGCTCGTCTGGAAGAGCATGATCGCGGCGCAGGTCAGGATCAGATACAGGCCCGCGGCGTTCGGCCGGCCGCGCAGCCCCCTGACCAGACCGACAAGCGCCATCAGGCATACCGCGACCGCGATGGAAACGACGAGCAGGTTGCCGGACCAGCCGCTGTCCGAGCCGACGAGCGTCCGCGGCAGTTCGCGGGTGGCGTAGAGCCAGCCATTCGTGACGAAGCGCCCGACCATGCCCGCGAAATCCAGCTGCCCGGCTTCCGGCGCATACACGTTCTCAAGCAGAAACTCCTCCAGGTACGGCGTGGTCGACCCCGTCACCAGCTGGTTCCGCACCAGCCAGGGAATGGTCAGGCCCGCGCCGACAACCCCGTGGACCACGAACTTCCGCCATTCGCGGCGCAGGAGATAGGACAGGGAAGCTCCGGCCAGCAGGAGCGCACCGATCGACCGCATGTAGAAGCCCGCTATGGACGCGGCGAGCGCCAGCCAGAAGGTCGTGCCGATGGCGTCCGTCTCTTCGTCCTCACGCAGAAGCCACAGCGCTGCCAGGGTAAAGAACAGGAACGGGGCCTCGCTGAGCATCCAGCGCGAATAGTCGATGACGCCGGGACTGACCGCGAACGCGAGCGCGAGGCACAGCCAGGGGACGGGGTCCCGCCCGCGCCTGGCGTACACGCAGAACACCAGCACCGCCCCCGCGGTGAAGGCCATCGACATCAGCTTGAGCACCACGAAATTGCGTCCGAAGGCCGCCACCAGCGGAGCCAGCAGGATCGGAAAGCCCGGCGGGTACTTTGTGTGTGCCTCAGGGGGCCCCGGTTCGAGTGAAAGGGAATACCCGTCTCCCGCTTCGAGGACGCTCTCCGCAAGCAGCACGTAGGTGACGCTGTCGCCCCCGGTGTGGATCTTGGGGTCGAAGAGGGCCACACAAAGCGCGACGTGCAGCGCCACCAGGCCCCCGGTCACCCAACTGAAGCGACTGGTCAGGAAGCGCTCGAATGTGGGTCGGCGGTCCGGAGTCGAAGGGCGCGCCGGGCGGGAGCGGGAGCGCGTCACGCCGGATCGCGCCTGCGCGCATAGACGACCATCTTGGTGCGCGGATCGAAGTGGACCTGCTGAGCCGAGAGACCCGACCATCGCACCATCCGCTCCATCACGGCGCCGGCCCGCGGGAGGGCCATTCTGGCGCGCCGCGCCAGCGAGTCCATGCGGATGGTAAGCCCGTACGAATCGATCCGCAGCACGTCGAATCCCGCCCGCTCGAGGCTCCCGCGCATGGTCCGCCGATTGAAGAAGTAGAGGTGTTCCCGGGTGCGGCGGAAGTCCTCGAGCCGCTGGCCGAGCATCCGCGACACGATGGAGTCCGAGTCCATGGTGGAGAGGGCGAAGATCCCACCCGGCCTGGTGAGCGACGCGGCCTTCGAGAGCGCATCGAACGGCCGCGGAAGATGCTCGATGACATCCATCATGGTCACGACATCACGCGGGGCGCCGTCGTACGCCATGAAGTCGCCGCATACCGCGCGAAAACGGTACTTGCGCGCGATGCGGTCGACCGCCGCCCGGTTGTAGTCGATCCCTTCGACGTCGAAACCGCAGTCGTGGGCGACGTCGAGGAGGTATCCGTAGCCGCATCCGATGTCCAGCAGCCCCGGCGCTCCGCGCTCACCGTGCGCTCCGTCGCCGTTGCGACTCAGGAACTCCACGATGCGGTCGACGATGCGCTGGTGGTCCTGCTGCTTGACGAAGCGCTCCGACACATAGTCGTGATATCCGTAGATCGCTTCGCCATTCCCCTCGAAGAACCGCTCGTTGCTGTAGTAGTCCTCGCCGTAGACCTCGTGCAGTTCCTCGGCGGTCGGCTGCGGATCGAGCCACATGAAGGTGCAGCCGGGGCAGCGGAGGATGCGGTGGGTCCCGAGGTCGTAGCGGACGGAGGCCGAGTTGCCGCCGCAGTAGTCGCACGCCTGGTCGGCGGCGGTGGTCGCCATCCGTCGCTTGGCTCCTTCCGGGTCGCGAACCCGATTAGCTTACCTCGAATAAGACGCTCTGCCCTGGGGCAGGAGACCCATAAACATGCTCGATGACCGGCTGACGGAGCAACGGAACCCCCGCAGCGGGGGCATCGACCGCCTGGCCTCCGTGGAGATCGTGCGCGTCATCAACGACGAGGACGCGAGCGTGGCGGCCGCCGTGCGAAGGGAGGAGTCCGCCATTGCCCGTGCGGTCGACCTGGCGCGGGGGGCGGGGCGGGGGCGGCCCGCGCGGCGGCCCCCCCCGCGGCCGCCCCCGCCCCGGGCCGGGGGGGGTGGGGGTGGGCGCGCGCCCCGCGCCCCCAAGACGAACCA
>VXMI01000131.1:2974-13616 GCA_009841165.1 Gemmatimonadota bacterium
CCCCCCCCCATCCCCCCCCTACTGCGCGGGGCCGTCCTTTCTCCCCCCCGGCCGCCGGGGGGCCCCGGGGGGGGGGGCGGGGCCCCCCCCCCGCGGCCGTCTCATCTACGTGGGCGCCGGCACCTCGGGACGGCTGGGTGTGCTGGATGCGACCGAGATGCCCCCCACCTACGGCACCGATCCGCGGATGGTCCAGGGGGTGATCGCGGGGGGCTTCGGGGCGCTGGTGCGTTCGCGGGAAGGCGCCGAAGACCAGCCCGGCGAGGGTGCCGCGGCGATGGACGAGAAGGATGTGGGGCCCCGCGACTTCGTGCTGGGCATCGCCACCTCGGGTACCACGCCCTACGTCCACGGGGCACTGGCGCGCGCCAGGGAGCGCGGGGCGCGCACGGGCTTCCTGCTCTGTACGCATCCCCCGAAGGTGCTCCTGGAGACGCACGATGTGGTGATCGCGCCGCTGACCGGGCCCGAAGTCATCACCGGTTCCACACGCATGAAGGCGGGCACCGCCACCAAGATGGTGCTCAACACGATCACGACCGCGGCGATGGTGCGGCTCGGCAAGGTCGACGGGAACCTGATGGTCGACCTGCAGGTAACCTGCCAGAAGCTGCAGGACCGCGGTGAACGCATCCTCATGGCGTCGCTGGGGCTGGAACGCGAGTCCGCGCGTGAGCTGCTGGCCCGCGCGGAGGGGCATGTCAAGACCGCGCTGGTCATGTACAGACTGGGGGTGGATGCCGGGGAGGCCCGAGCGGCGCTGGAGCGCGTGAACGGGGTGATCGGCGCACTCGGACAGGGGGCAGGCTCGAGCTCCGCGACTGGCGACCGGCGCGCGGGTCAGCAATGATCGGTGGCAGGGACATGCACCTATCGACCGCCGGGGTGGGGATGAACAATGCACCAGCCGCTTGGGCGAGGATCTCGCTTTTCTCACTGGCCGTTCTCGCCGTACCCCTTTTCGCCTTCGCTCACCCGGCCCACTCCCAGGCCGTCCCGCCCGACGAGGACTGGCGGCAGATCGAGACAGAGCATTTCGTCGTCACCTACCCGGAGCGGCTCGAAGACTTGGCGCGCAGTGCCGGCTCGATGGCCGAACGGGCGTGGGTACTTCTCGCCGACCGCTTCGTGGAGACCCCCGACACGCCCGTCCAGTTCCTCCTGACCGACCACGCCGACATCGCCAACGGGTTTGCGTCTCCGGCGCCCTACAACCGGATCACGATCTTCGCGCGTCCCCCCATGGATGGCGGGACCATATCGTACTTCGACGACTGGCTCGAACTGGTGATCACGCACGAGCTGGTACACACCTTCCACCTCGACATGACGGGCGGGCTCGGCAAGGTGATCCGCGCCGCCTTCGGGAGGGTCCCGATGGCCTGGCCGGTCTTCCCCTCAGCCGCGGCCCCAACCTGGTTCCTGGAAGGGCTCGCGACCTACTTCGAATCGGAGCTGACCGGCGCGGGGCGCGTGAAGGGGACCTGGCAGGAGATGGTCATGCGCGCGGCGGCGCTTGAGGGCGCGTTTGGCACGGTAGAGCAGGTGTCGGGGGACTCGCCGGTGTGGCCGGGCGGACATCGACCGTACGTGTACGGCGCGCGGTACTTGGAGCACATGGCCGAAGTGCACGGAGAGGAGACGCTGGCCGGGTTCGCACGCTCGGTGGCCGGGCTGTGGTTGCCGTACCGGATGAACGCCGCCGCGCGGGACGCCTTCGGCGTGAGCGTGAGAGAGAGCTGGGAGGCGTGGGGCGAGGACATGACCGCCGCCTATCTCGCCGTGGCCGACGAACTGGCACGTACCGCGCCGGTCACGGTCGGGGAGCAGGTGGAGGGAGCGGGGCGCCTGGCCGAGCAGGCGGTCGTATCGCGCGACGGCGGCACGCTTGCGTTCGTTCGCTCGGACGGGGTGGACGCGGCCCAGATCCGCGTTTCGGACCCATCGGGGGCGAACGCGCGGCGCCTGACCCGCGTGAACGGGACAGGCGGGTCGCTGTCGTGGGGTCCTGACGGCGCCCTCCTGTTCACCCAGCTCGACTTTAACGACCGGTACCGGCTGACGAGCGACCTCTACCGCGTGGGTCGCGACGGAACGGTGGAGCGCATCACGCACGGCCAGCGGATCAGCTTCGCGGACGCCTCGCCGGACGGGAGCCGTGCCGTGGCCGTGCAGGAGGGGGACGGGACCAACGCGCTGGTGATCGTCGAACTGTCCACGGGCGAGGTAACGCCGCTCGTGCTCCCCGAGCAGGACCGGCACTGGGCGTTTCCCCGGTGGTCGCCCGACGGGACGCGGATCGCAGCGGTGCGCTGGGAGGCTCCCGCGCTGATGGACATCGTCGTGCTGGACGAGGAGGGCGACGTGGTCGCGGAGGTGACCCGGGACCGGGCGGTGGACACCAACCCCTTCTGGGCGCCGGACGGGTCGACGCTGGTATGGTCCTCCGACCGCACGGGGATCCCCAACCTCTTCTCCACCAACCTCTCCGGCGGAGTGGCACCGGAAGTGCGCCAGGTGACGAACATGCTCGGGGGCGCGTCTCATCCTTCGGTCGACCCGACGGGCGCATGGATCTACTTCTCGTCGTACCACGCGGACGGGTGGCACATCGAGCGGATCCCGTTCTCGCCGGCGGAGTGGTTTGCGCCCCAGCCGACCAGCGACCGGTTCGAGGTGGTGCCGGAGCAGCGCTCTGAGACGAGCCCCGTAGAGTCGACCCCTCCGGGGGGATATCAGGCTTTTGGCACGCTCAGACCCTACTACTGGACCCCGCTCTTCGAGCCGCGAGAGGAAGGGAGCGACCAGTCGGGGGCGACTCGCACCGTCATCAAGGACTTCGTGGGGATTTCGATCGGGGGCACGGACATCGTCAGGCGGCACAGCTACAACCTTTCCGGACGCCTGACGGTCGACGGCAGCCGGTTTACGGGGCGCCTCGGGTACAGCTACCGGGGCCTGGGCAATCCGGTGCTGGGGCTCTCGCTCTCGCAAAGCTACGACGCGTCCTCGCGCACACTCGCCGTGAGGTTCCCCGACGAGAGCACGCGCGAGTACTTTCTCGTGGAACAGGAGCGCGCGGCGACGCTCTCGACATCGTTCCTGAGGCGGCGATACCGCAGTTCGACCTCACTGACCCTGAGCGGCGGCCTGGTGCGGGAACATCTCACCCTGCAGGATCCGGCAGGCGAGGCGGGTCCCGAGTTGAGCAATCCTCCGCCGCACTCGACCTTCACGCAGTTCCGCGCGACACTGTCCGCCGCCAACACCCAGCGGAGGGCGCTGTCAATCTCGCGGGAGGATGGGGTGCGGGGGTACCTGAGCGCGCGCGTGCGAAGGGAGAACGGGCTCGAGGCGGCTTCGCGCAGCGTCGCCGGGATGGACAGGGGCTTCGGGGAAGTCACGGGGGAGCTTTCGGCCTTCAAGTCGATCGGCAAGCTGGGATTCGCCAACCACGTCCTGGCCCTGCGCTTCTCGGGCGGCGTCGGATTCGGCCCGGGGGCCAACCAGTTCCATTTCGATATCGGCGGCGCCGAGGGCATGCTCGAACCGATCACGGGAGTGGGGCTCTTCGGGGGGTCGTCGCGCCTGTTCCCCGTGCGCGGCTATAGGGGCAACTTCCGCTCCGGGCGGATCGCGTGGACGTCGAGCGCCGAGTACCGTTTTCCGATCGCCCTCCTGGACAGCGGCCTGCCCTTCGCGCCGCTCTTCTTCGACCGGATCCACGGCTCCGTCTTCTTCGACGCCGGCAACGCCTGGGGACCGACCCTGGGGCAGCGGAACTACGACAACCCGCGGCGGCAGGCGCTCGCGAGCTTCGGCGGGGAGGTGACCGTGATCGTCGCGCCCGTGTACCTTCCCGGCGTCGGTTTCCGGTTCGGGGTGGGCGTGCCGCTGAACGGAGGCGAGGGCGCGACGTTCTACGTGCGGGTAGGAAACGCCTTCTAGCCTGGCCGGCCCCGGTGCCCCCGCCGTGCCTGCCTGCAGCAGCGGGGGTGCCCCTCAGGCCCCCGGGACCGTCCGAAACCGCAACGGCCCGGCTTTAGGCGGTTTTCTCTTGACCACAAGCTGTTGGGGCATTAACATTCCTATCCCACTAGATCTTGGGTCACGGCACAGGAATCCACAGGACCAAGCCCTTGAAAGACATGAGCTTTCACGGGCTTTCAACATCTTGGCGCGCCTCAGTGCACGCGTTCTCCACAGTTTCCACAGCAGCCACAGGAACCGGACCCATGACCAAAGGTGTGGAGCCCCACCACGTCTTCGACGATCAGCCACCCGCCGATCTGCCCCCCGCCCAGCTTTCGGAGAACGCCCGCATCGTCCTTGCCAGGCGGTATCTGAAAAAGGACGAGTCCGGCGAGCCCGTCGAGGAGCCGGAGACGATGTTCTGGCGCGTCGCCCGCGTCATCGCCGAAGAGGACCGCCGGTACGGGGCCTCGGACGGCGCGATCGAGGAGGTGGCGCGCAGCTTCTACGACCTGATGACGACAGGCGGATTCGAGCCCAATTCACCCACGCTCATGAATGCCGGGCGCCCGCTGGGACAGCTTTCGGCGTGCTTCGTGCTGCCCGTGGAGGACGCGCTGTCGAATGGCCGTAGCGGCATCTACGACACCCTGCGCGCAATGGCGCTGGTCCACCAGTCGGGCGGCGGCACCGGGTTCTCGTTTTCGCGGCTCCGCCCCGAGGGCGACACCGTGCGCTCGACCATGGGGGTGGCGTCGGGTCCGGTTTCCTTCATGCGCCTCTACGATGCCTCGACCGAGGTGGTCAAGCAGGGCGGCACGCGGCGCGGGGCCAACATGGGGATCCTGCGCGTCGACCACCCCGATATCCGCGAGTTCATCCATTGCAAGAACGACACCTCGCAGGTGACGAACTTCAACATCTCGGTGGGGGTCACCGATGCGTTCATGAGCGCGGTCGAAGCCGGTGACGACTACGACCTGATCACACCGCGTACCGGCAGCGTGGCCAGGCGCGAGAACGCCCGCGAGATCTTCGACATGATCGTGGAGGGGGCCTGGAAGACCGGCGAACCGGGCGTCTTCTTCATCGACCGCGCCAACGAGCACAATCCGGTCCCGGCGCTGGGGGAGTACGAGGCGACCAATCCCTGCGGCGAGCAGCCGCTCCTGGCCTACGACGTCTGCAACCTGGGCAGCCTCAACGTCGGCGTCTTCGCGAAGAAGGGACGGTTCGACACGCCGGAGGAAGGGATCGACTGGGACGGCATGCGCCGCGTGGTGCACCTGTCGACCCACTTCCTGGACAACGTCATCGACGCGAACCGGTACCCCCTGGACGAGATCTCCGAACTGGCGCACCAGATCCGCCGTGTGGGCCTCGGCCTGATGGGATGGGCGGACCTGATGGTGCGGCTGGGCGTGCGCTACGACTCCGAAGAGGGGGTCGCGCTGGGCCGCGCGGTCATGCGCTTCATCGAGGAGGAAACCAGGGTGGCGTCGGAGCGGCTGGCCGAGACGCGTGGCGTCTTCCCGGCGTGGGAGGAGTCGATCTGGGGGCCGGATGCCAGCTGCGCGCGCAACGACGCGGGCGAGCGGATTCGCCCCGAGCGGCGGCTGCGCAACTGCAACCTGACCACGGTGGCGCCCACGGGGACGATCTCGATCATCGCAGGGTGCAGCGGCGGGATCGAACCGCTCTTCGCCGTGGCGTTCATGCGGAACCAGGCCGGCGTGATGATGCCCGACGTGAACGAGGACTTCGTGGCGCGCGCGAAGGAGGATGGGTGGTACAGCGCCACCCTCATGGAGCGCATCGCCGAGGAGGGCCACATCCACTTCGACGAAGTGCCCGTCGAGGTGCAGGACACCTTCCGCACCGCGCACGACATCACGCCCGAGTGGCACGTGCGAATGCAGGCGGCCTTCCAGGAGCACGTCGACTCCGCCATCTCGAAGACGACGAACTTCCCCTTCGAGGCCACCCGCGAGGACGTGCGCAAGATCTACGAGATGGCGTTCGCGCTCGGATGCAAGGGCGTGACCGTCTACCGCGACGGCTCCCGCCCCATGCAGGTGCTGTCGACGGGCAAGACCGGCCAGGAGGATACCGCGGCCGACTCGGCCGAGGTGGAGATGCTCACTGGTGAGCTGGCGGACGCACGAGAGAAGGCGCACCGGCTCGAGGGCGAGCTGGAAGAGATCAAGAAGACGCTCGTCGAACACGACAGGGAGGTATCGGCCCTGCGCCACAAGCGCGAGCGTCCGTCGATGCTCAAGGGTCGCACGATCAAGATGGTTTGTCCGCTGGGCGACCTGTACGTCACCGTCAACGAGGACGACACCGGGCGGCCCTTCGAAGTCTTCTGCACCCTGGGCAAGGCCGGCGGAGCCGCGATGGCCGACTCGGAGGCCATCGGGCGCCTGGTGTCGCTGTCGCTACGGTCCGGGATACCCATCGCCGCCGTCCGGGACCAGCTGCGGGGCATCTCCTGCGACCGCGCAGTGGGGATCGGGCCGAGCAAGGTGCTGTCGGCCCCGGACGCGGTCGCGCAGGCGCTCGACCTCTACATCGCCGAGAAGGAAGGGGTGCAGGTGGAGATGAAGATGGACGCCACCGCGCCGGCCCGCGCCGAGGCGGCAGCCGCGATGGTGGCCCGCGGCCAGTACGTTGACGAGACCGCGGCCGCGCTGGGGGCGTGCCCTGAGTGCGGTGCGAGCCACCTCGCCTTCGAGGAGGGCTGCAAAAAGTGCTACGTCTGCGGCTTCTCGGAGTGCGGGTAGGGCTCAGCGCCCGGTGGTGGCCGGCCTCCGGTAGTCCAGCGGCGGCGACCGGTCGCCCACCAGAGAGACGTACCTGAAGTCCGGGCCCACGCGCTCCGCGTGCTCGGCCCTGGCCGCGCTCCGCAGAGTATCGTCCGTAAACAGGTCCACCGCGGTGATGGCGAGCGTCTTGGCCGCGACGATCATGCCCTTCTCGCCGATCGACATGCCGCCGGCCGCGATGGCCTGCCATGAATGGGCCGGCGTGCCCGGCACCCAGGTGGCGGTCGTGATCCCCACCGTGGGCACCACCCAGCTCACGTCGGCGACGTCGGTCGAGCCGCCCGCCGGGCGCGGCTGGTAGGGCTGGATCTGGCCCGCGCTCTCGAGGGGCAGCGGGTTGGCCAGCGTCTCCTGGATGATCGAGGCGAACTCGCGTTCGGCGTCGTCGTACTCGAACCCGCCGATGCTGGTGAGGTTCGCGTGCGCCCGCCGCTGCAGGGCCTCGTTGGGGAGCATGGCGTAGAGGCCGTGGATGACCTCGTAGTCCATGCTCGTTCCCGTCCCCATCGCGGCCCCTTCCGCAGCCTGGACGACCCGGTCGAAGATGGTCCGCACGTTCTCGGGGTCCGGGTTGCGGACGTAGTAGTACACCTCGGCGAAATCGGGAACGACGTTCGGCGCCGCGCCTCCCGAGGTGATCACGTAGTGGATCCGGGTCTCCTGGGGGACGTGCTCGCGGAGCAGGTTGACCATGTGGTTCATGGCCTCGACCCCGTCCAGCGCGGAGCGCCCTTGCTCCGGTGCGCCTGCCGCATGCGCCGACACGCCCCGGAAACGGAACTTTGCCGACTTGTTCGCGAGCGACGCGGCGGGGTTCGCGCTGTTCACGCCTGACGGGTGCCAGTGCAGTACGGCGTCGACATCGTCGAAAAGCCCGCCCCGAACCATGTACACCTTGCCGGCGCCGCCCTCTTCGGCGGGGGTGCCGTAGACCCGGATGGTGCCCGGCGTCCCGGAGTTCGCCAGCCATTCCTTCACCGCGAGGCCGGCGGCCACCGAGCCCGCGCCGAAGAGATGATGCCCGCAGGCGTGCCCGGCCCGCATGTCCGGAAGTATCTGCCGTTCGGCGCTCCGCCCCTGCGCGATCCCGGGCAGGGCATCAAACTCGGCCAGGATCCCGATAACGGGCGATCCCTCGCCGAAGCTCGCCACGAAGGCGGTGGGCATCCCGGCAACGCCCGCTTCGACATCGAAGCCGGCACCCTTCAACTGTGCCTGGAGCAGGCCCGAACTCTCCGTCTCCTGGTATCCCACTTCGGCCAGGTCCCAGATCCGTTGGGCGACGGTCCCATAGCCGTCGGCGTTGGCTTCCACGTGGGCGATCACCGTCTCGTGGCCGGACTGGGCGGCGGCCGGCACGGGGATCAGCAGGGCGGCGAGCAGCAGCGTTGGACGCGATGTGATGGTCTTGATCATCGGGGTCTCCGGATGGTGCGAATTGCGGGTGGTGCGAAGGACCGGGTCTGGACAGATTGTTCCCCTGTCCATCACATCGCAACCGGAGAGATTACGGGATGCCCCCCAAGGATTACGTTCGCGTCGCCGCCGCGCAGCCTCGCGGCTTCCCCTTCGATTCGGCCGCAGCAGTCGCCCGGCTGTGCGAGATGACGGCCGAAGCCGCGGCCGGGGGCGCGGAACTGGTCGTCTTTCCGGAGGCCTTCGTGGGCGGATACCCCTGGGGGCTGGCCTTCGGGACCGCGGTCGGGGGACGCAAGCCGACCGGCCGGCGAGCCTTCGGGCGCTACCACGACGCCGCGATCACCGTTCCGGGGCCCGAAACGGAACTCATGGGGCGTGCCGCCACCGAGGCGGGGGTCTACCTGGCCGTCGGCGTGATCGAGAAGGGCGCGGCCCGGTCTCCCGGAACGCTTTTCTGCACCCTGCTCTACTTCGCGCCGGACGGATCGCTGGCCGGGTTTCACCGCAAGCTGAAGCCCACCGCGGCCGAGCGTCTCATCTGGGGCGAGGGCGACGGGAGCACGATGCCGGTGCTGGACACGCCGTTCGGCAAGGTCGGCGGGCTGATCTGCTGGGAGAACTACATGCCGCTGGCCCGCACCGCCATGTACGGGAAGGGCGTGGAGATCTACCTGGCGCCGACCGCCGACTCCCGCGACCGCTGGCAGGCCACGCTGCGCCACATCGCGCTGGAGGGGCGGTGCTTCGTGATCGGCTGCAACCAGTTCGTCACCCGTGACCACTACCCGTCGGACCTCGAGATCATTGCCGACCTCGAGAGCTGGCCCGACCCGCTGTCGCGGGGCGGTTCCGCGATCTACGGCCCCCTCGGCGATACCCTGGCCGGACCGCTGCTCGGCGAGACGGGAATACTGTACGCCGACCTGGACCTGGGCGACATTGCACGCGGGAAGTTCGACTTCGACGTGGTCGGCCACTACGCGCGCCCGGACGTCTTCAGGCTTCACGTCAATGATGCACCGATGGACGGGCCGAGCGGGTAGTCGGCGCCCGCAGGCCCGCCGTCGGCGTTGCGAATTCCGCGTCATTACATTTTTATTCACGGTCCATGAATCTTTTTCGCATTCAAGAGGCAAAAACCATGACCACGATGTCCGCAGCCACGGCTTCATTGACCGAGCGCTACCTGGAAGAGGCCGAGCGCTATTCGGCGCACAACTACCACCCGCTGCCCGTCGTGCTCGAGCGCGGCGAGGGAGTGTGGGTCTGGGACGTGGACGGGAACCGCTACCTGGACATGCTGAGTTCGTATTCGGCGGTGAACCAGGGGCACAGGCACCCCGCGATCGTCGCCGCGGCGAAGGAGCAGCTCGACCGCCTCACCCTCACGTCGCGGGCCTTCCACAACGACCAGATGGGCCCCTTCCTGCGCGAACTCTGCGAAGCCAGCGGATTCGACGCCGCACTGCCGATGAACACCGGCGCCGAGGCGGTGGAGACCGCGATCAAGATGGTGCGGAAGTGGGGCTACCAGGCGCGCGGCATCCCCGAGGACAAGGCCGAGATCATCGTTTGCGAAGACAACTTCCACGGCCGCACGACCACGATCGTGGGCTTCTCTTCCGAGGCGCAGTATCGAGAGGGGTTCGGTCCGTTCACGCCCGGCTTCAAGCTCATCCCCTACGGCGACATCGACGCGCTGCGAGCCGCGATCAACCCGAACACGGCCGGCTTCCTCGTCGAGCCCATCCAGGGCGAAGCCGGGGTGATCGTCCCGCCGGACGGCTACATGCAGCAGGCGGCGGAACTCTGCCGCGAGAACGGTGTGGCATTCGTCGCCGACGAGATCCAGACCGGGCTGGGGCGCACGGGCCGCTTCTTCTGCTGCGACTGGGAGGGGGTCCGCCCCGACGTGCTCATCGTGGGCAAGGCCCTCGGGGGCGGCGTCTACCCGGTCTCGGCCGCCATCGCCGACAAGGAGTTCATGGACGTGTTCCGTCCCGGCGACCACGGCTCGACCTTCGGCGGCAACCCGTTGGGCGCGGCCGTCGGCATGGCGTCGCTGCGCGTGATCCGGGACGAGCAGCTGTCGCGCCGCTCCGACGAGCTGGGGAGCTGGTTCATGGAGCAGCTGCGCGCGATTCCGTCACCGCACGTGGAACAGGTGCGGGGCAAGGGGCTCATGATCGGGCTGGTGATCCGGGAATCGTCGGGGACCGCGCGGCCGTTCTGCGAAGCGCTGGAGCAGCGTGGGATCCTGGCCAAGGAGACGCATCACCAGGTCGTGCGGTTCGCGCCACCCCTCACCGTGAGCCGCGACGTGCTGCGGGACGCGCTGGTGGAGATTGCCGACGTACTGAGGTGATCGCCCTCTGGCAGGCCGTGGAATAAGTCTCCGCTGCATTCGGGAGGCGATGCATCCGGGC
>VXMI01000052.1 GCA_009841165.1 Gemmatimonadota bacterium
CCCCCCTCCCTCGGGCCCCCGCGTCCCGGTGCGCTTACCTGCCCGGGGCCGCGGGGCGGGCGGGCGGTGGGGCACATGGCCGTGCAGATCGCGGCTCGGAGCGGGGCCGAAGTGATCGCGACAGTGAGCAGCGCCGCGAAGGGGGAGGTGGCGATCGCGGCCGGTGCGGACTACGTGGTGAACTACCGCCGGGGCGACGTGGCGGCACAGGTGCGGGACCTGACCGGAGGCGAGGGGGTGGATCGCGTGATCGAGGTGGACCTCGCGGCCAACATCGAGACCGACGTGGAGATCCTGCGGCCGCACGGCACGATCGCTTCGTATTCGTCGACCTCGCGACCGGAACTGCCGCTCTCCTACTACCCCCTCGCCTTCAAGGACCTGCGGATCCACTTCGTGCAGGGCTACCTGTTGCCGCCGGCCGCGCGCTACGGTGCTATCGCCGACCTCACGCGCTGGCTGAGCACGGCGCGCCTTGACGTTCGCATCGCGGAGCTGTTCCCGCTCTCGAACACGGCGGCCGCACACGAGTTGCTCGAGTCGGGACGAGCCGACGGCAAAGTGGTGGTAATGGTCAGTTCCTGACCTGCGATCGTTGACGTAGTGTTCATACGATGGTATTACTAGAGTATGAAGACAGCGATCTCCATACCGGACGAGGTGTTTGCCCTGGCCGACGCCCTGGCGCATCGCCTGGCCATCTCGCGAAGCGAGCTGTACTCGAACGCCGTGGCCGAATACGTGGCCAAGCACCGCGACGAAGACGTAACCGCGAGGCTGAACGCGGTCTATGCGGAACTGCCCGGAAAAGTCGATTCCGGGCTCAGACGGATCCAGGCGCGGTCGGTCCAAGGGGATTGGTAGTCTCGAGGGGGGAAGTCTGGTGGGCTGAGCTCGGCGAGCCCCGCGGATCCGAACCTGGCTATCCGCGCCCGGTCCTCGTCGTGCAAGCGGAGTCGTTCAACCGGAGCAGGCTGCCGACGGTGATCGGGATCGCGCTGACGTCAAACACAAGGTATCTCGATGCGCCGGGCAACGTGCTGCTCCCGGCGTACCGGAGCGGCCTGCCGAAGGACTCCGTCGCGAACGTGACTCAACTGGTGACCGTGGACGGAGACTACCTCACCGAGCGCGCCGGAAGGGTCCCGCGATCGGTCATGCGCCGCGTTGACGACGGCCTCAGGCTCGTGCTTGACCTGTAGCGAGGCGGTGGTCGCCTGCTTCTCGCGCCGGGGTTGGCTGGCCAGGTACTTCGGCACCACCGCCGAGTTCTGGATTCGCCTCCAGACCCGGTATGACCTGGAATGCGCAGAACCGTCCCGTCGGAAGATAGAGCTTGAGATCGAACCTCACGGCGCAATGGCTGGCTAGCGCTGCCGCCCACCCACCACCAGCACCCCCGACCCGTCGATCCTCCCCGACTTCAGCGCGATCAGCGCCTCATTCGCATCTTCCAGCAGAAACCGCGTCACCCTGGGCCGAATAGGGATCTCGGCAGCCACTTCCAGCAGCTCCCGCCCGTCCCCCCGCGTATTGGCCTCGACGCTCTGTAGCCGCTTCTCGTGGAAGAGGTGCTTCTCGTAGTCGAGCGGCTCGATCGCGCTCATGTGGATCCCGGCGAGGGCCACGGTGCCCCCGGCCCCCACCGCCTCGAGCGTGGCGGGCACCGTCTCGCCGGCCGGGGCGAAGACGATCGCGGAGTGCGCGAGCCCGGGCAACCGGTCGCCGGGTCCGCCAGTCCACGCGGCGCCCATCCGTCGCGCCAGCGCCTGGTGGCCGGGGCCCCGCGTGACGACATGGACCTCGTGGCCACGGTGGCGCGCGATCTGGAGCACGACGTGTGCCGACGACCCGAATCCTACCAGCAGCAACCGCCCCCCGGGCGGCAGGTCGGCCCGCCCGAGCGCGCGGTAGCCGATGATGCCGGCGCAGAGCAGCGGCGCCGCCTCCGCGTCCTCGAAGCCCGCCGGGATTGCATACGCGAAGTCCTCGCGCACCACCGCCGCCTCGGCGTAGCCGCCGTGCCGGTGGTATCCCGTGTAGACCGACTCGCTACACAGGTTCTCGCGCCCCGCCGCGCAGTGGCCGCACGCGCCGCATGTGCCGCGCAGCCAGGCGATGCCGACGCGGTCTCCCGGCCGGTACCGGCTCGCGCCGGCTCCGAGCGCATCCACAACGCCCACCACCTGATGGCCGGGAACCAGCGGCAGGTTCGCCGCCCTCAAATCCCCTTCGATCACATGCAGATCGGTACGGCAGACGCCGCACGCGGTCACGCGGATCCGGATCTGGCCGGGACCCGGCTCCGGGCGGGGAAGCCTGATCGCGCGCAGGGGCCGGGTTTCGATCGGTGCCTGCCGTTCCAGGCGCTGGGCCAACACAAACGTTCTCCTCGTTGTCCTTGGGACTGGCGGGACGCCTGACCGCCAACGACCTTGACAACCTGCCGGAATGGAGGGTCCGGCGCATCACCCTTGAGGAGGATTCCCGAGATGCTGACACGACGAGACTGGCTTCGCACTTCCGCGGCCGCGGGCGCGGCCCTCACCCTGAACCCCGACATCCTGCGCGCGCTGAAACGCCAGGAGATGATGACCCGGACGATTCCGGGTACGAGCGAGCAGCTGCCGATCGTGGGGCTGGGGAGTTCCGCGACGTTCTCGCGGGTGGCCCGCGGCGACGACACGAGCGCACTGGCCGAGGTGTTGAACGCGCTGGTCGACAATGGAGGCACCGTCTTCGACACGGCACCCAGCTACGGGTCGTCGGAGGAGGTCGCCGGACGCCTCGCGACCGAACTGGGGATCACCGACCGCATCTTCTGGGCGACCAAGGTCAACGTTGCGCGGCGCGGCGCTGGTGCCGATCCCGCGGCCGCGCGGGCCCAGATCGAGCGCTCCTTCGAGTACTTCGGCGTGGACGAGATGGAACTGATGCAGGTGCACAACCTGGGGGACATGCCCACGCAGATGCCCATCATCGAGGAGCTGAAGGCCGAGGGCCGCATCCGCTACATCGGCACGACGCTGACGCCGCGCGGTCCGCAGTACCAGGGGCTGATGCAGGCCATGCGCGACTACCCGCTCGACTTCATCGGCGTGGACTACGCGGTGGACAACACCGACGCCGCCGACGAGGTCCTGCCCCTGGCGCAGGAGCTGGGGATCGGCGTGCTCGTCTACGTGCCCTTCGGCCGCACCCGGCTCTGGTCGCGCGTGGGCGACCGCGAGGTGCCGGCTTGGGCGCGCGACTTCGACGCCCACAGCTGGGCCCAGTTCTTCATCAAATTCGCGGCGGCTCACCCGGCGGTGACGTGCGTGACTCCCGCCACCAGTCGTGCCGAGCACATGATCGACAACCTGGGCGCGGGCCTCGGGCGCCTGCCGAACGAGGACGAGCAGCAGCGCATGATCGAGTACGTGGACGCGCTTCCGCAGGCATAGATGCAGCGGAGACTTATTCCACGGCCTGCCAGTCCGGGAGACCCTGACATGATCGACCGACGCCGCTTCATCGGAACTTCAGTCGCCGGGGGCGCGGCCGCCGCTCTTGGCACCGCCGCGTGTGCCCCCGACGCGCCGCAGGGCGCGGGAGTGGAGGGGGGCGCGAGCGCCGCCGGGGGAGTACCGCCGTTCGAACTCGACGAGGCGACCGTCGCGGACCTCCAGGCCGCGATGGCGTCGGGTGAGCGGACCGCGCGGTCGATCACGCAGCTCTACCTCGACCGGATCGAGGCGCTGGACGGACGGGGGCCGGAGCTGCGGTCGGTCATCGAGACCAACCCCGAGGCGCTGGACATCGCGGACCAGCTGGACGCGGAGAGGCAGGCGAGCGGGCCGCGGGGGCCGCTGCACGGCATCCCGGTCGCGCTGAAGGACAACATCGACACGCACGACCGGATGACGACCACGGCGGGGTCGCTTGCCCTCGAGGGATCGATCCCGCGGCAGGACTCGTTCATCGCGGAGCGGTTGCGCAAGGCGGGTGCGATCATCCTGGCCAAGCTCAACATGAGCGAGTGGGCGTACTTCCGGGGCGAGCGGGCGACGAGCGGCTGGAGTGCCCGGGGCGGGCAGTGCCGCAACCCGTACGCGCTCGACCGCAACCCATGCGGGTCGAGCTCCGGCTCGGGTACGGCAGGTTCGGCCAACCTGTCGGCGCTCACGATCGGGACCGAGACCGGCGGGTCGATCATGTGTCCGTCCTCCATCAACGGCATCGTGGGGATCAAGCCCACGGTGGGGCTGTGGAGCCGGTCGGGCGTCATCCCCATCTCACATTCCCAGGACACGGCGGGGCCGATGTGCCGCACGGTGCGCGACGCGGCCGTCCTGCTGGGCCCCGTGACCGGCGTCGACCCGCGCGACCCGGCGACGGCGGCCAGCGCGGGCAACTCGCACGCGGACTACAGCCGGTTTCTCGACGCCGGCGGGCTGCAAGGTGCGCGGATCGGCGTCGCGCGCAGCTTCGGGGGTTTCACGCCCGAGGAGATGGCGCTCTTCGAAGACGCCGTACAGGCGATGCGCGAGGCGGGTGCGGAGATCGTGGATCCGGCCAACCTGCCGGACGCGGCCTGGAACGACGAGCAGCCGCTGCTGGTGCTCGAGTACGAGTTCAAGGCGAACCTGAACGCCTACCTGGCCTCGCTGGGGCCGGACGCGCCGGTGAAGACCCTGGCCGAGGTCATCGAATTCAACGAGCGCAACGCCGATGTCGAGATGCCCCACTTCGGACAGCAGCGCCTGATCGCTTCCGAAGCGCGCGGCCCGCTCACCGATCAGGTGTACCTGGACGCCGTCCGCACCATCCAGCGCGGCAATCGCGAGGACGGGATCGACGCGCTCATGGACGAGCACAACCTCGACGCGATCGCCGCGCCGACAATGGGCGTGGCGTGGAAGACCGATCACATCATCGGCGACCGGCTGACCGGCGGGTCCAGCGCCGGGCCGGCCGCGATCGCCGGCTACCCGGACATCAGCGTGCCGATGGGGTTCGTGTCCGAGCTGCCGGTGGGCGTGTCCTTCTTCGGAAGGCGCTGGAGCGAGCCGACGCTGATCCGCATCGCCTACGCGTTCGAGCAGGCCACCGGCCACCGCAGGCCGCCGACGTTCGCCGAGACGCTGGGGTAGGGGGCAGCCGCACGACTCTCCGGTCGGACGGAACCGCTCGGCGCGTCGGCGCCTACCGTCCCTCGAAGCCCGCGACCCTCAGGATCGTGCCGTCGTAGGTGGCGCGCACGTGATTGTGCCCTTCCGTGGCGCCGGTGGGACCCTCGGAGCGCCATCCCACCATCGCTTCGCCACGGCAGATACGAGGGTCGCCGGTGGACTCGATCTTCCAGCCGGGCATGAATCGGTGGCAGTTGGTGATGTGCAGATTCAGGCGCTCCACTCCGCGTGCGACCGCCCAGTCGTCCTGGAACTCGACATCCTCGGCGCAGCAGGCGCGCAGGGTCGTGAGGCGGGTGTGCTCGTCCGGGTCGTTCCAGGCCGCGAACCAGCCGGCGAGCGTGCGCTGCAGCCCCCTCGCCAGGTCGGTGCGGTTCGCGTTGAGGGCCAGCCGGCCAAGGTGGAAGCGCCATCCGGAGTCGTATTCGTGCGCGAACCGGACCGAGGGGAAGCCGCTGTGGCGCAGGCCTACCTGACAACCGGCCTCCGTGCGCTGGACCTGGAACTCCACCAGCGACGACGCGGCGGGGAAGTCTGCGGCCTGCGGCCCCAGCTCCGTCCCCCAGGTCAGCGCCATCCGCCGGCCATCCAGGTCGCAGCTGACGACTTCGCCGCTGATGACCGTCCCGAAGGCGGGAAACTCGGCGCGGAATGCGCTGCCGGGAGCGGTCTCGAAGGCGACCTGACCCTGCATCATTGCGGAAAAGCCTGCCGGTGTGGAAATGAAGTGCCATACCGTCCCGGCGGTTGCCTCGATATCGATGGACAACTCCACCACCGTTGCCTGTCCGTTGCCAACCCCTCCCGCGTCTGTCACTGCCGCCTCCCCCTGTTGCCGATTCGGTCATGAAACCCGGTTGCCGCCGATCCACGTCCAACTTACCGTGCCAATCCCCTAACACGAAGGAGCGACAATGCAATCTCTCGCCAGGAACATCGGGGCGGCGGTGCTCGGTTGGGTCACGATGGTCGTGGCCGTGATGGTTCTCAACCTGGTCATGTGGATGGTGCTCGGTGCCGACGGCGCATTCCTGCCCGGGAGCTGGGATGTCTCCTGGGGCTGGTCGCTGGCGTCGATCGGGATCGGGTTGATTGCGGCCATTACGGGAGGGCTGGTGTGTTCGAAGATCGCCGACGGACCGGGGGGGGTGCGGTTTCTGGTGCTGATCGTCGTGGTGCTCGGGGTGCTGGTCGCGCTCGGCAACCTGGAAATGACGGGCCTCGAGGGGGTCGCCGACGCTGATCCGGGGCCGCGGCCGGATGACGTGGGAATGTTCGAGGCGATGGCGGCGTCGCAGCAGCCGGTCTGGATGACCTGGCTGAATCCGTTGCTGGGGGCGGTGGGCGCGCTTCTCGGTGCCCGGTTGAATCGGTCGAGCGCCCAGTAGTCCGGAGCGGTCGGGGACCGGTGTCCCGCAGAAGCTTCGACCGTTCCATCGTCGAAGGCCCGATCGGGCCGGCGGTGTGGAAGCTGGCGTGGCCAACCATGCTGCAGAACGTGATCGGCGGCCTGCAGGGGCTCGTCGACCACATGATGGTCGGGCACTACGTGGGGTACACCGGCAACGCGGCCATCGGCGTCTCGTGGCAGATCTTCCTGGTCGTCCAGGTCTTCATCGGGTCGCTCTTCACGGGGATGGGCGTGCTGGTGGCCAGGTTCGCGGGGGCCAACGAGCCGGAAAAGGTGAACCGCTCGGTCTACCAGGCCTTCCTGACCGCGCTGGTCGTGGCCGTGGGTGTCCTTGCGCCGACCGGCTACTTGCTCGCGCCGACGCTTCTCGCGCTCGTAAACGCCACCCCGGCCGTGAGCGCCGAGGCCCTGCCCTACATCCGCACCATGTTCGTCTTCAACTTCGGCATGATGGTGTTCTTCATGCTGGGTGGGGCGCTGCGCTCGGCGGGCGACGCCAGGACGCCGCTGCGGCTCGGGATCTGGCTGACCGTGCTCAATGTGACCCTCAGCGCGATCCTGATTCGCGGCCTGGGGCCGATCCCGTCCTTCGGGACGCTCGGGGCGGCGATGGGAACGGTCATGTCGGGCGCAATCCTTGCCATTGTGGCCGCGGTCAAGCTCTTCGGCGGCACCTGGGTGATCCACATCCACCGCGGCATGAACTGGCGTCCCGATTTCCGCGTCATCCGGCAGCTCTTCCGCTTCGGACTGCCCGCCGGCCTTCAGGGCGTGGCCATGAACATCGGTGGCGTCATCCTGCTGCGGTTCGTCGGGTCGCTGGCGAGCAGCGCGGAGGCGCAGGCGGCCTACTCGGTCGGCTACACCCAGCTGTTCTCGCTGGTGACCTGGACATCGGTGGGGCTGATGGGGGCCACGGCGGCGGTGGCGGGCCAGAATCTCGGCGCCGGCAAGCCCGAGCGTACGGTTCAGGGTGTTCACGCCGCGTCGAAGATCAGCGTGGCGGTGGCCGGGGGGGTCGGCGTCGTGTTCCTGCTGCTTCCCGGGCTCCTGCTCGGCGTCTTCGGGATGGACGACCCGGTGGTCACGGCGCTCGGAGTCCAGCTGCTCGCGTTCCTCAGCGTATCCGGCGTGTTTGTGGCCGTCGCTCTGGCGTATACCGGGGGGCTTCAGGGCACGGGAGACACTCGCGGCCCCCTTTACATCTCGCTGATCTCGCAGCTCGGACTGCCGCTCGCGCTCTGCTGGATCTTCCAGGAGACCGTGGGCCTCCAGGCGTACCACATATGGCTTGCCATACTGACCGGCCATATGACCAGATGCCTGCTCAGCATCGTCCGCTTCCGGCAGGGCGCGTGGCGGCGGATCGAGGTCCGGATCTAGCTGGGCCGCGAGCCAACCCGTGGTTTCAGGAAATCAGTCGTGCATTCACGAAGCCTGCGGGGCGCCAAGCACCCACCTGCGCAACCACTCCACATTCCGGGTCATCAGGTCCCGCTGGAGCCGCGGTGACCGCACGCCGTGCGGCTGGCCGGGGTAGATCACCAGCTCCGTGGGTACCTTGCCGATCCCGCGAATGGCCTCGAAGAACTGGATGCTCTGTTCGGCCGGGACGCGCTCGTCGTTCTCGCCGACCTGGATGAGCAGCGGCGTGGTCACGCGGTCGACGTAGCGGTACGCCGAACGTTCCTCGTACAGCTCCCAGTCCTCCCAGGGCTTCGGCCCGAGATAGGTGTGGTAGAACTCGGGCAGGTCGGTTTGCGAGTACATCGAGATCAGGTCGTTGGCGCCCGCACCGGCACTGGCCGCCTTGAAGCGGTCGGTGCGGGTGATCCCCCAATAGGTGTGATGGCCGCCGAAGCTCCAGCCGCTCACAGCGAGCCGGGCAGGGTCGGCGATGCCGCGCTCGATCATGGCGTCCACGCCCGAGTCCACATCGACCCAGTCGCTCCCCGAAATGTCGCCGCGGTTCAGGCCGCGGAACCGCTCCCCGTAGCCGGTCGATCCCCGGTAGTTGGGCTGCAGCACCGCGAAGCCCATGCCGGCGTACACCTGCACCGGGTAGGCGCCGCGTGTACCGTGGAAGCGGTCAGACGAGACGCCGGCCGGGCCTCCGTGGATGACCAGGACCAGCGGGACCCGGTCGCCCTCCTCGTAGCCGACGGGGAGCGTGAGCACGCCCTCGATCTCCTCGCCGCCGGCACGGGAACGCCACCGCTCGACCCGCTGCTCGCCCAGCGCCAGCTCGGCGGTCCGGGGGTTGAGGTCGGTCAGCCGGGCAGGCATGAACGAGCGCGTGCCCGAGACGAAGACGTCGGGCGGACTCGTGCCGTCCTCGACCGTGAAGGCGATCAGCGTGCCGTCGGCGGAGGCCGAGAATCCACCGTAGAAGCGCGCGCCGTCGGTCACGGCGGCCGGTGGCCCGGCCACGCGTCCCGCCAGCACGGGAAAGTGGTACAGCGCGCTACCCGTGCGGCTGCTCGCGCTTACCAGCAATCCGGACTCGCCGAGGTACACGAAAGCGGCGTTCTCGTCGAGGTCGCCGGTCAGCGACAGGGGCTCACCCGCGCCGACACCGCCGGCCCCCGGGCTCACGCCCCACAATTCCCGATTGAAGGTGCCGAGAAGGTGCCCCGACGCGGCCACGACCACGCCGATCCCTTCGTCCCACGCCACCGCGCCGTCGGGCCCGTCCATCGTGGTGAGTTGCTCCGCCTCGGCCTCGGGTCCGCGCTGCACGTAGGTGGCGCCATTGTACCGCGTCCTCAGCACGGGCGACGGACGTGCCCCGTACGCCACCGCACGCGAGTCGGGCGACCACACGACGTTCTCAACCTGAAGCCCGTCAGGCGACCAGCGTGCCGCATCTCCGGCTGAACCGTCGTCCGACAGTTCCGCCACGTAGACGTGCGTCCACTCGTCCGCGTAGGCCGAATCCTGCACCATAGGGCGCCCGCGCAACCTCTCCAGCGCCTCGTCGGCCTCCGACTTCGGGGGGCTGGCCAGGAACGCGATACGCGCGCCATCGGGAGAAAAGGCGAACGCGCCGACATCCGTGACGTGCGAGGTCACCGGCCATGCCTCGCCACCGTTCGGGCGGATCCCGTAGACCTGCCGGCGCTCTCCCCGATCCGACGCAAACCCGAGCCATTCGCCCCCCGGGTGCCACGCGGGGGAGTCGTCCGCCCCCTTACCTGTCGTCAGCCGGCGCGCATCGCCGGGATTCCCCCCGGTTGGCACCACCCACACATCGGTCACCACGCGGTCCGCCTCCATGTCACGTTCCGAAACGACGAATGCGACCCACGATCCATCGGGGCTCATCGCCACCGACGACGGCGTCCGCATCGCGAGCACATCGTCGACGGTCATCGGTCGGGGCGACTGCTGCCCCGCGATCCCGGCCGCGTGGCCGAGCACGGCTGCAATGCCGAAAAGGGTGAGGGTGGTGCTGCGGCTCATGATTCCCTCCGGTGCCTGGGCGTCCTGATTGCGTGGCGTAACGCTCAGATTAGCCGCCCCCAATGCGCCCGCGCCAGCATGGCGCCGTCCGCCGCCAGGCCCCAGCTTGTCGCGTAACGCCCACACTCGGATCCGGCCGTCCATCCCCCAGACGGAGAGCGTCTCCACGATGTCCAGAAACCGCCCCACGAAACGCGCCTTGCTCCTGACCGTGAGCCTCGCCACGGCAGTGCTCCTCCTTCCCGCCGGTCTTGCCGCCCAGTCCCGCCGCCCGCTCGAAGTCGAGGACTACTACAGGCTGAAGAGCGTTGGCAGCCCGGCACTCTCTCCGGACGGCTCGAGGGTGGCATTCGTGGTGACATCCGTTTTGGAGGATGAGAACGAACGCCACAGCGAAATCTGGCTGGCCAACGCGGACGGGTCCGGTGAGCCGATCCGATTGACCAGCCCGAGCTTCAGCGCCTCAAACCCCTCCTGGACCCCGGACGGAGGCCACCTTTACTTCTCGTCCAGACGCCCGGCCCCCACCGGCGAGCCCTCGGGTGGCCCCTGGTTCCTGCGCATGGGCGGCGCGTCGGGCGAGGCCTTCCAGATCGACGGCCTCGACGGGTCCCCCAACTTCAGCCCGGACGGACGCTGGATCGTGTTCACGCGCTCCGTGCTTCCGGCGGGCGAGCGCCCCCGGCCCTCCTACGACTCCGACTTCGAGCGCCGCACGGCGGAACGATTCGACGGCCGCGTCTACGACTGGATGAACTACCGCTTCGACCGGCGCGGCTACCTTCCCGACCCGCGCGATCCCTGGGCGACCCCGCCGCGCGAGATCTTCCTCCTGCCCGCCGAGGGCGGCGAGGCACGGCAGCTCACCGCACTCGGTTTCGACGCGTCCGGTCTGGCGTGGAGCCCCGACGGCACCCGCATCGCGTTTGCCGCCGACGCCCACCAACGTGACGAGCACAGCTACGAGCGCTCCGACCTATGGGTGGTCACCGTCGACGGCGCGGTGACCCGGCTCACCGACGACGAATACAACTACTCCGGCCCGGAGTGGTCGGCGGACGGGAGCGAAATCCTGGTCCGCGGCAACGAGGGCCTCGACGTCATCATCCGTGAGGCGCGCGATCGCGGGGCGTCCTCCGAACTCTTCGTCTTCGACGCCGGGACCGGGGAGCGGGTGCGCAACCTCACCGAGGACTGGGACCTGATCCCGGGCGGACCGACGTGGTCGCCCGACGGTGGTCACGTCTACTTCTCCGCCGGCATCACCGGGAACAGCCACCTGTTCCGCGTCCCCGCGGCCGGTGGTACCGTCGAGCAGGTGACCGAGGGCGACCGGCGCCTCGGCGGGTTTTCCTTCTCGGCGGATTTCTCCCGCATGGCGTTCACGATCACCGATCCTGTCAGCCCCTCGGATGTGTGGGTGGCGGAGACGAGCGGCGCCGGCGAACGGCGCATCAGCGACGCGAACGACGCACTGCTGGCCGAACTGGAACTCTCGACTCCCGACCGCCTCCTCTTCCGGAGCGAGGACGGCACCGAGGTCGAGGGCTGGATGCTGCCGGCGCTGGGGTACGGCGATGGCGCAGCCCCGGGTGGCGGCCACCCCATGATCCTGGTCATGCACGGCGGCCCGCACGGAGCCTACGGCAACGATTTCTCCCTGGACCGCCAGCTCCTCGCCGCACAGGGGTACATGGTGCTCTACACGAACCCCCGCGCCTCGACCGGCTACGGCGAGGACTTCCGCTGGGGTACCTGGGGCGGCTGGGGATTCAACGACTACGAAGACGTCATGGCGGGGGTGGATCACGCGCTGGAGAACTACGACATCGATGCGGCCCGCATGGGCGTGACCGGCTACTCGTACGGGGGCTACCTCACCAACTGGGTGATCACGCAGACGGACCGCTTCGCGGCGGCGATCGCCGGCGCCTCGATCTCCAACTGGGTGAGCGACTATGCTGTCGCCGACATCCCGCGCACCAAGGAGAGCGAGTTCTACGGTCCCCCGTGGGAGGAACGCGGGCTGGAACACCTGATGCGCTCATCTCCGATCATCCATGCCGATGGCGTGAGCACGCCGACGATGTTCGTACACGGCGAGAGCGACCACCGGGTGCCGATCGAGGAGGCCGAGCAGATGTACGTCGCGCTGCGGAAGCAGCAGGTGCCCGCCAGGTTCGTGCGCTACCCGGATTCGTACCACGGGGGCTGGACGCCCTGGCGGACCGTTCACCGCACCTGGATCCAGCTGGAGTGGTGGGATCAGTGGCTGTCGCGCCGTCCGGCGTCATGAGCGGGTGCAGGGAAATGGAGCAATGCGTGATGACGCGTGAATCGGAAGCGATGCACGCCGTGAGTGCCAGGGCGGGGCTCCCCTCGCGGCCGGGCCGGGGCGGGTCCCGTTGGCGTGGCGCGGCAGTGGCGCTCGCCCTGGTCGCGCTTCCCACCCAATCGTGCTCCCCCGGGCCTCGCGAACCCGACCTCGCACCCGCCACGTGGCTGGACGACTACGAGACATTCATGGCGGCGCAGCTCGTCAGCCGCACCGAGGCGGGAGTCGCAACCGGGATGAACGGGGCAGTCACTGTCGCGTACAACGGGCTTGCGGCGCGGGCCGGGCTGGAGGCGCTGAAGCAGGGCGGGGGAGCGATCGACGCGGCAATGACGACGGCGGTTACGCAGGTCGCGCTCACCGCGGGCGCCCCGATCAGCTACTTCGGGATCATGTCGCTGGTGTACTACGAGGCGGGTACGGGCCAGGTGCACACGATGAATGCCGAGTGGAACACGGTGCGCGGCGAGACCGATCCGCTGACGATCCCGGGGGGCATCGACATGTCCACGGCGGACGGGATGTGGGGGACCGGGG
>VXMI01000042.1 GCA_009841165.1 Gemmatimonadota bacterium
CCGTAAGATGAAGTGATCCCAGCACATAACCAGTATCGCGGTCAATGTCCGCCCATCACCTACTTCACCTTCGAGGCTTCGGCCATGTGGAGGCACGCCTCCCAACTGTCAGCGGCCGGGGTGGACGCGCTCAAGGGATACGCGGGCCTTGACGCGGAGATGGTCGACTCGCTGGTGCACGCGGGTGCCGAATTCGGCCTGCCCGTGATCGTGGACCTGGGCTCGCGCGGCGACTACGCGGCCGCGGTCGAGGCGGGCGTCCTGGCGCGTGCCCATGCCCCTTCCGGCCCGCTGAGCGACGACGAAATCGCGGCCATGGTGGAGCACGGCACGGCCACGATCACGACGCTGGCCGTGCTGGAATCGTTCGCGCGGCGTCGCCTGAACGACCTGGAGTTCCTCGACCACCCGCTGATCGCGGCCACCACTCCTCCATGGTTCCTCGAAGCGCTGCGGGAACACGCCACGCGGACTCTGTCGGATGCGGAGACCCAATTCGTGGCCTCCATCGAGGAGCGCCTCATGACGGCCATGACCAACGTGAAGCGGCTGAGCGACGCCGGTGTGATGCTCGTCGCGGGCACCGACGCGCCCTACCCCGGCGTCTTCCAGGGCGAAGGCATTCACCGCGAGCTGGAGCTGCTCGTCGAGGCGGGCCTCACGCCGCTTCAGGCGATCACCGTCGCGACTCACAACGCGGCCCGGCTCATGGACGCGAGCGACGAGTGGGGCGCGATTTCACCCGGCCTGGCCGCCGACCTGCTGGTGGTGCGGGGCAACCCGGCCGAGAACATCGGGGCGACGCGCGACATCCTGGCCGTGGTCCAGCGCGGCGTCGTCCTGGATCGCTCGCAACTCGTGTTCAGCGCGCTCGACGACCTGGGGTTCCGGACGGTGGGATCGGTGGCAGCCAACTGAGGGATGCCTGTCGCACGGAATCCGATTGTGATACTTTGATACGTGTATACCGACTTCTACGCCGGTAACAACGTATCATAATATCATGAGTTTGAGCAAAGCTGAATCCACTCTCCTGACCACTTTGGCGGTCGCTGGCAGATCGGTCTTCGCCACCGGGGATGCCTATGCGATTCGGGGGAAGGGCAAGGCGACGAGGGACGCGCTGGACCGACTCGTTCGGAAGGGCTGGCTGGAGCGCATAGCCAGGGGAAAGTACCTGATCGTTCCTCTGGAGGCTGGACCCGAGCGCACCTGGACCGAGAGTGCCCATGTGATCGCTAGGGAGTTGGTGAGTCCCGCGATGGTCTCGAACTGGTCTGCGCTTGCCTACTGGAACCTGACTGAGCAGGTCCCGCGAATCACGTACGTTCAGACCACATCCCGCAAGGAAGACCGTACGCCAACGGTTCTCGGAATGCGGTTTCGAATCGTTCGAGTGAAGCCCCGGAAGTTCTTCGGTAGCCACCGATACTACGTAAGGGGTGTGCCGGTGCTGGTCACCGATCGGGAAAAGACTATCGTGGACTGTCTCGACAGACCGGACCTCTGCGGTGGCGTGGAAGAGGTAGCGCGA
Source organism: Gemmatimonadota bacterium (assembly GCA_009841165.1). Lineage (GTDB taxonomy): Bacteria > Gemmatimonadota > Gemmatimonadetes > Longimicrobiales > Gaopeijiaceae > Bin94. The sequence goes on from VXMI01000042.1 coordinate 1,535, forward strand.
GCGTTGATGGCAGGCGATGGCGACCTGGACTGGAATCGTGTGACGGACTATCTGAGTCGCTTTGGTTCTGGAGCAGTGGTCAAGCGTCTGGGGTTTCTGGCAGAGAGCTCGAAGCTCGCGCACCCGCCCGAGCCGGAGCTGCGCGAGCGTTGGATTGACTTCCTGACGGCCGGCATCGGGAAGCTCGACCCATCATCGCCGAGGAAACCCCACCGGGTAGCCACCCGCTGGCGAATCGCGGTAAACCTGCCCGAGGCGGGGCCACAGAGACCCGGATGATTACGGACGCAGAAATCCGCCGAGTGGCGAGGTCAGAGGGCGTCGAACCTCGAACCGTAGAGCTGGACTACGCGCTCGGATGGGCTGTTCGCGGAATCGCCAGGCACCCGTTTCTGACGCGGCGCCTGCTCTTCAAGGGCGGGACGTGCTTACGCTTGTCCTTGCGGAGCTTGGGCGAAGGCCCAACGAGCGGGCTTTGAGGTTGATGGCAGCCGGCCTTTTCCGCTACGGCTTTCTCGCGACGAAGAACATCCTGCCCTCGTGCATCGAGCCCTCCAGGATGGGGTCGTTGCCACCGACATACTGCAGCTCTTCGAATCCGGCCTTTCGCAGTCGTCCCCTGATTTCACTCTCGCCATACCAGCGTTGAGTCAAGGGGAAATCGGTCCTCTGCCAGGCCGAACCCTTCAGCTCAAACAGGGTCACATCAAGCCTGCCGGTTTTTTCATCCGAATCATGTGAAGATCGAACCACGCAGACGTGGTCCTCCTCGACATGTCCGAACGAACCACGCCATCTGGACCGGTAACCTTCTTCCATGTTGAGGTCGAAGGCGAATTGGCCGCCGCCTTCCAGGACCGCGAACACGTTGCGAAACACCCGCTCCAGACCTTCCAGACTCATCACGTGATTCAGGCTGTCGAAGGTCGAGAAAACCGCAGAAAACCTGTGGGGCAATGCGATGTTCCGGGCGTCCTGGACGACGAATTCCACGTCGGGAGCGTTTTGCCTCGCGATCTCGATCATCCGCTCCGAGCCATCCAGGCCCGTCGTCCGGTATCCTTGCCGCGAAAGCTCGGCGGCAAGCTGTCCGGTGCCACAGCAGAGATCCAGTACGGGACTTCCAGGGGTGAGATTCCGCAAGACCAGGTGGTCCAGGATCGGGTACACCTTCGTCGCGAAGAACCCCCAGTGCCGGTCATAGATGCGCGCAAAGGGATCATACGCGTCGTAGCGGTGCACTTGTGGATCTCCTCAGGTGAGGGTGGCAATGTGAATCCGGAGCGCTGCTACCTTAACTCAATCGCACGCAACCCGGACGGAAGACCTTCAGATGAACCATCTCCGCTGCTTGGGCTTTCTCATTCTATGCGCGCCTGTCGCCGGGTGCGATTCGGGCAGTTCGGACCCGGCGGACGCCAACGACGGCGTCGTCAGAACCGCGCTTCACGACTTCCGTGTGGAAGCGGTGGCCGACGGCCTCGTGCGCCCGTTCGCGATGGCCTTTGCGCCCGAAGGCGATCTGCTCGTGACGGAGCGGCCCGGACGGCTTCGAGTCATCCGTAACGGGGTTCTCCTTCCCGATTCCGTCGAGGGTCTGCCGCCGATCCGGGCGCTCGGTCGCGGCGCCCGTTCCATGAGCGGCTTCGAGCAGGCCGGATTGCGCGACGCGATCCTTCATCCGGAGTTCGCGACGAACCGCCTCCTCTATCTCAGCTACGTGAAACCGGGGCCGGACTCTCTGGGCACGATCGCCATCGCCCGCGGCCGCTTCGAGAACGACCGGCTGACGGATGTCGAGGAGCTGTTCCATGCGGACGCGTTCGGGAACGGGACGGACCGGAGCTCGATGTGGGGCGGGCGCCTCGCCTTCGACCACGACGGCTACCTGTTCATGACGTTGGGCGATCGGCAGTGGCCATCGGCGGGCGACCTGGAGGCGCATCCGGCTCAGGACCTGTCGAACCACAACGGGAGCACGATTCGGCTCCGTGACGACGGCAGCGTCCCGGAGGACAACCCGTTCGTGGGCCGGGAGGGAGTCCATCCGGAGATCTGGACCTGGGGGCACCGGAATGCGCAGGGGATGGCGGTGGATCCGGGGACGGGTGACCTGTGGCAGAACGAGCACGGCCCGCAGGGCGGGGACGAACTCAACCTGATCGAAGCCGGCCGCAACTACGGCTGGCCGGTCGTGGGGTACGGCGTGAACTACCGGACGGGTTTGCGCATCCACCCGGGGACCCTGATGGACGGCATGGAGCCGCCGACCCACATCTGGGTGCCCTCGATCGGGGTCTCCGGGATGCTCTTCTACACGGGCGACGCATTCCCGGAATGGCAGGGAGACATGTTCGTCGGTGGCCTCAGCGGACGGCGCCTCGTCCGGCTGCGGCTGGAGGGGCGTGAGGTGACGCACGAGGAGACCCTGCTGCAGGGGATCGGCCGCATCCGCGACGTCCGGCAGGGACCGGACGGCTTCCTCTATCTCGCCATCGACGGAGAGACGCGGGACATCGACGGTCCCGCCACCGGCATCGTTCGGCTCGTGCCCGCCGGCCGCCGATAGCTGGTCGCGAACGGGCTCTCTCTGCACATGGCGCTGGATCGGATCGATCTCGTTGCCTTCCTCGGCTTCCTGGGCATCGTGGTCGGCGTATCCCTCTACGCGGGCCGCAGGGAGGCTACGACCGCCGATTACTTCCTGGCCGGCCGCAATCTGCCCTGGTGGCTCATCGGCATCTCGCTGATCGCTTCCAACATCTCGTCGGAGCACTTCATCGGCATGTCCGGCGAGGGGTTTCAGACGGGACTGGCGATCGCCGCCTTCGAGTGGATCGCAGCCATCGCACTCGTCTTCGTGGCGCTGGTGCTCCTCCCCAGGTTTCTCCAGGCCGGCATCTACACCCTGCCCGAATACCTCGAGTTCCGGTTCGGACCGACGCCACGCGTCGTCATGGCTGCGTACCTGATGGTCGTCTACGTCGTAGTCGGCCTGGCCGGAATCCTCTACGCGGGGAGCCTGGCACTGACGAGCATCTTCGGGCTCAACCTCACGGCCGGGGTCTGGGCGATCGGCCTGCTCGCGGGCGGGTACACGATCTACGGAGGGCTGAAAGCGGTCGTCTGGTCCGACATGCTTCAGGGCATCGCGCTGCTCGGGGGAGGGGCGGTGCTGTTCTTCCTTGCCATGGAGGCCGTGGGCGGATTCGGCGCCTTCCTGTCCGCGAACGAGGACCGGCTCCACCTGATGCTGCCGGCCGATCATCCGACGCTCCCGTGGACGATCTACATCATGGGCATCTGGGTCCCGAACATCGCGTACTGGGGACTGAACCAGTTCATCTCCCAGCGGGCGCTGGCGGCGAGGAGTCTGGCCGAGGGTCAGAAAGGCGTGATCTTCGCAGCGTTCCTCAAGCTGCTGATCCCGTTCCTGATCGTGATGCCCGGGATCGCGGCCTATCAGCTCTACGCGAACGAGATCGCGATCGGGGATCAGGCGTATCCGACGCTCATGGCCGATCTGCTGCCCACGGGCCTTCGCGGCATCATGTTCGCGGCACTCTTCGGGGCAGTCATGAGCTCGCTCGATTCCATGCTGAACTCGGCATCCACGATCTTCACGCTGGATATCTACTCACGCCACGTCGTGAAGGCGGAGCTCCATCCCCGCAGGGCGATTCGCATCGGGAGGATAGCGACCGGGGTTTTTGTCGTCATCGGCTGCCTGCTGGCCCCCCAGCTCGCCTCCGTCGGCGGGATCTACGAGTACATGCAGCGCGTCTGGAACTTCATCTGGCCGGGCATCCTCGCCGTCTTCCTGATGGGGATGGTCCTGCCCAAGGCCCCGCCGCGGGCGGCGACCGTGGCGCTCCTGATCGGACCCGTGGCGTACGGACTGCTGACGCTGGCCCTCGATGTGCTCTTCAACTCGCAGGCGTATCTCAACGCCGCGGCCGGAGCCTTCGTCCTGTCGAGCCTGGCCATGGTCGTCGGGTCGCTCCTCCGGCCGCTGGAGGAGGCTCGGCCACTGCCAAAGTCCGGTGCGGTCGACCTCGAGCCGGCGCCGTCGGCGAGGTGGGCGGGCGCGGTCGTGGTGATCCTGACCGTGGGCCTCTACGTGGTGTTCTGGTAGGGGCGCCGAGCCGAGGCGCCCGGTTGACATGCAAGTCCATACTTGCGTATCATGAAGTCCTGACATGCAAGCGAACACTTGCCTTAGACTGACATGTGGACATTTACCGCGCGATCGCTGACCGCACCAGGCGGGCCATCCTGGATGAACTCGTGGATCGGTCGGGTCAATCGCTCTTCGAACTCTGCGCGCGCCTGATCATGAAACACGGCATCGAATCCTCGCGGCAAGCGATCTCGCAACACCTGGACGTCCTGGAAGCCGCCGGCCTCATTCGCACGAGGCGAGAGGGAAGGTCGAAGCTCCACTGGTTCGAGGGCTCCCCACTGAAGGCCATCGGGGAGCGGTGGCCGATATCAACAGACGAAGACACTTCACACTCAACCGACGAGGACAACGAGAAATGAGAATCAACTGGACCAGCGTCTGCGTGGACGATCAGGAAAAGGCACTTCGCTTCTACACGGAAACGCTCGGCTTTCGGGTGAAGCACAACATCCCGCTGGGAGAGCACGCCTGGATCACCGTCGTATCCGAGGAGGCTCCGGAAGGGACGGAGTTGGTGCTGGAGCCTGCTGGGCACCCCGCAGTCGTTCCGTTCAGGAAGGCGCTGGTGGAGGACGGGATCCCCTATACCGCCTTCGCGGTCGACGATGTCGAAGCCGAGCACGAGCGTCTCGTGGCAGAGGGTGTGCGATTCGTGCAGCCGCCCACCGACCTGGGGACTGTCATCACCGCAGTCTTCGACGATACATGTGGCAACCTGATCCAGATCATGGAGGAGAAGGCTCAACCGTGACGATCGCAACCGCCCGGATCCGCCGGTAGCCTCTTGCCCGGCCAGCCTCTCCTGAACCGGGTGGCTGTCGTGGCCGGTGCCACCCGCGGCGCCGGCCGGGGCATCGCCCGGATGCTCGGGGAAGCCGGCGCCACCGTCTATTGCACCGGCCGCAGCGTGCGCGGGCACCCCGCCACCGTCGGCCGGCCCGAGACGATCGAAGAGACGGCGGAGATGGTGACTGCGGCGGGAGGCCACGGCATCGCCGTCCGCACCGACCATACGGTCGAGGAAGAGGTCGAGCGGCTGTTTGCGCGCGTCCGCGCCGAGCAGGGCCGCCTCGACGTGCTCGTCAACGACATCTGGGGCGGTGACGCGCTGACCGAGTGGGGCGCGCCCTTCTGGGAGTTGTCCACCGTCCAGGGGTTCGAACTGCTGGAACTCGCCGTCCACACTCACATTGTCACGAGCCGGCATGGCGTTCCCCTGATGGTCGAACGCAACGCGGGGCTCATCGTCGAGGTCACCGACGGGGACACCCTCGGGTATCGCGGCAATCTCTTCTACGACGTGGCCAAGAACGCGGTCATTCGGCTCGCCTACGCGATGGCGGCCGACCTGCACGCGCACCGGGTGACGGCGTTGGCGCTCACGCCGGGGTTCATGCGGTCGGAGGCGGTGCTCGACCACTTCGGGGTCACCGAGGCCAACTGGCGGGACGCCGTCGAGAAGGATCCGTACTTTGCCGAGTCCGAGACGCCGTGCTACGTAGGACGGGCGGTTGCGTCGCTGGCCGCCGACCCGGACGTCGGGGCCAGGAGCGGCGGCCTGTTCTCGAGCTGGGGGCTGGCGAAGGAGTACGGCTTCACCGACGTGGACGGCCGCCGGGCGGATTGGGGCAGCTTCTTCCCTCGGAAGGTGCGCGAGATCGTCGAGAGGGACACGCCGCCCGGCGAAGATGGCATGGACCTGTTCGTGGTCCGTACGCGCCTGTACCAGGTGGAAGGCGATCCCGCGGCGGCCGACGAGGCGGCGCGGCTGCGGGCCTATCTCGAGCGCCATCGCTGACCGGGCGTCTCGGTCGATGCAAGTTGACCCCTTGCTGCCCACATGCGGACCCCCCTACCCTCCCGAATCATGGCGTCACGATCTCAGTGCTCAGAAAGCAGACCACCCATGACAAACGGTCGCGCGAGCGCCCTCGCCCTACCGACACACGCGGGACCACTCTGCGCCGCACTGGTCCTCCTGACACCCGCTTGCGATCCGGGCGACGCTGGCCGGGAAGCGACCCAGACCGTATTGGAGGTCACGGACTCGGGAGGTGTCAGGACGGTCCTCCTGGGGAACCTGGAAGAGCTGTCGGCTACCCGGATCACCCCGGAGCTGGTGGCTTCCACACGGGACCAGGGCATCGAATTGTTCAATGCCACGATGGCTCTCTTCCTCGATGGCGGGGGCCTGGCGGTGGCCAACGCCGGGGCAATGGAAGTGCTCCTCCTGGCCGGTGACGGGTCGTTGGCCAGACGGGTCGGGCGGCAGGGTGAGGGCCCGGGCGAGTTCATGGAGGTTACCTCTCTGGTCAGGACGCCCGCCGGCTTTCTGGTGTACGATGCCCGGCTTGGACGCATCAACGAATTCACTGGAGAGGGGGACTTCGTCACCTCCCGGACGCTATCCAGCGAGAGCCGTGTTGCAGACCTGAAACCGCTGGCGCAATCGACCAGCGGAGAGATGCTGGCCATCCTTGGCGCATTGCGCCTCTTCTCCAGCCGCAACGAGGTCAGGCGGGACATTACGCCGCTGCTGGTCTTCCGGGATCACGAAGCCGCGCCGGACACTCTGGCGCTTCTTCCCGCCAGGGAGTGGAGCTACTCGGTGAGTGACGGCATCTCCTTCCGCAACGAAATGGCGTTCGGCAGGGACGCGGTTGCGTTCGGCCTGGAGGACCGGGCCATCATCGGCGACACCGACTCGCTCGATCTCTCGGTCCATCTTGCCGATGGGCGTGTGACGCGGCGGATCCGGGGCAACGCCGGCGAGCGCACGGTCAGCGCAGATGAACTGCGTGCATGGAAGGATGCAGAGCTGGCCGAACTGGGACCGGACCCGCCGGAGCCGTTCGTCAGGGCCATCGAGGAGATCCACACGGAAACGTACCCTGCCTTCTCCACCGCATTGCTGGGTCCTGATGAAATGGTCTGGATCGGCCTGCAGAGTCGCTGGGGTGACGAAGAGAGGATGTGGCTGATCGTCGACCCGGATGGACAGCTGCGGGGCAGTATCCAGCTGCCCGCAGAGGCAAGAGTCCTGGCTGTCGATGCCCGGCGCTTCGCCGTGCAGCGGCGCGACGACCTCGATGTGGAGGATATCCGGGTCTATACCTATTAGAGACGGACCGTCAGCCGGGACTGCACGATCGGCTTTGATTCTCCAGGGTCGATCGGACCCCTTTCCGTCCTCATCCCCCCGGCACCAGTGGCCATACCAGCGGAAGCACTGTCAGGACCACCGCCATCACCAGAAGGAACAGCGGGAATCCCGCCTTGATGAAATCAACAAACCGGTATCCTCCGAAACCCATCACCAACAGATTGACCGGGTGTCCCACCGGACTCATGAAGGCGCAGGAACTTCCGATCGCCACCGTCATCATCAGAGCCTGGGGCGAGAGCCCTTCAGCGGTGGCCGTGCTAAGTGCAATGGGCGACATGAGTACCGCCACGGCCGCCGTCGGCATTACCTGTGCTGAAAGAGCGGTGATCAGGAAAAGTCCCGCTACCACTGCCAGAGGACCAAAATCCGCAATAGACCCCAACACCGCCTCGGCCACCAGCGCAGCAGTCCCGGATTCCTGCATCGCCAGTCCCAGACTGAGCATCCCGGCGATCAGGACCACCGCTTTCAACTCAATACAGCGATAGGCCTCTTCCATGTTGAGGCAACCTGTCAGCACCATCAGAACCGCTCCAATAGGCGCGGCGATGAAGATGGGCAGAAGGCCCGAGACCACCGAAGTCAGGACACCTGCCATGATGACGGCGCTGACTGGAGCTTTCCGGCTTCGCACCACCTCTTCCGCTCCTTCGGTGACGACGAGGAAGTCCGGGTGTTCCACCAGGAGCGCGAGCTTGTTCCTGTCGCCATAAAGCAGGAACGCATCACCTGGGAGCAGTTCCATTCGCTGGAGCCCGCTCCGGTAGACCTCTCCATTCCGCCATATCGCAAGGATGGAAACACCGTAGTTTTCCCGGAAATCAAGTTCCTTGATCGTCTTTCCCGTGAATGTCGTGCGCGGGGACAATGAAGCCTCCGCCAGGCCAACGGTGTCGGACTCCAGTCGGCTCAAGTCCAGGGGACGATTGTCGCCCACCGTCAATTCCTGGAGCGCCTCCAGGATCTCGAGATCCTCGAATCGTCCCCGGAGCAGGAGCACGTCCCCGCCCTCGAGTTTGGTATCCGGATCCGGCATGAGGAGCTCTTCATCGGCCCGCAGGATGCCCACTACCGTCAGGCCGAAGGCATCGGCCAACCGGGTCTCCGCAAGCAACTGACCGGCGAGCAGCGATTCCTCCGAGATTCTGACGCTTTGAATCCTGCGTTCCATGCGGTAGTGGGAAGTCAGTTCCTTTGCAGGTACTGAATGGATCGCTCCAAACGTCTTGTCCTCCTCCAGGGCGGCAAGTCGCCCGCTTTTCGTCGCAATCAGCAGGCGATCCCCTGGCGCAAGGGTCATCAGGCGCAATCCTGTGCGGTGTATCCGATCATTCCGAAGGATTGCGAGTACGTGCAGGCGACGAGTCCGCCGGAGATTCGCCCTTCGAACCGTCTGCCCAATCAGCGATGAACCTTCTGCCAACTCCAGTTCCGCTACCTCGATAGAGGCATCGGCGATCCGCTCCAGAGTCCGATCTCTCGACTCGATCTCCAGGTGCTTCCATGCGCGCAGGCCTTCGAACCTCCCCAGGGGTCCTTCGACTACCAGGTCGTCTCCCTCCCTGAGAACGAAGTCCGTCCCGGGAGCGAGAATCATCTGCCCGCTTCGTTGCACCGCGACCACGTTCAGACCCAGCGCATGGCCCAACCGGCTTTGCTGCAGTGTTATGCCTGCCAGGGTTGAATCGTGGGGCATTCTCAGCACACCGATCAGGCCACCCAGGTCGTAGAGTCCCCTCAAATCCGCGGGAGCCGACTCCGTTTTCGGATCCCGGTTCGGAAGCAGTCGCCGCCCCAGGATCGTCATGTAGGCGACTCCTGCAGCAAGCGCCGTCAACCCGACCGGTGTGAACGAGAACATCCCGAACGGCTCAAACCCCGCATCCCGCAAGGCCCCGTTTACCAGGATGTTCGGTGCCGTTCCGATCAGGGTCGTCATCCCGCCAAGCAGGGATCCGAAGGCCAGCGGCATGAGCAGCTTGGATGGTGCCGTCCCGATGCGGCGAGCCATGTCCAGTACCACCGGCAGCATGAGGGCGGTGATCCCGATGTCGTTCATGATTCCCGACAGGAGGCCCACCGTGGCCATCATCACCGCGGTGAGGCGGCCGACTCCCTTACCCGATGCCGCAAGAACCCGTTGGCCGATGAAACGAGCGACCCCGGTCCGCGCCAGCGCTCCGCTCAGGATCAGGACTGAAGCGATCGTGATTACCGCTTCGTTGGCGAAGCCCATGATCGCCTGCTCGCCCTCGAGGATGCCTGTCACCACGAGGCCCAGCATCACCATCAACGCCACCAGATCGACCCGGATCCTTTCGGTGACGAACAGGACTACCGCTGCCGCGAGAATCCCCCCGACTACGAAGACCTCGAGATTCATTCAGCAGCCGCGCATCGGGGCATCGCCCGGTCCATGGGTTCGGAGTCCGCGGATAAAGTCGGTCGGATGCATCGCCGCTCGAATGCCGAGGGGATTCTGTCCACGGACCATTGTCGCAGGATTGCCAACCTTGTCCAGGCGGTCAAGCCGGGCAGGAGATTGTATGGGCCTGGGTAGACTTGAACTACCGACCTCACGCTTATCAGGCGTGCGCTCTAACCACCTGAGCTACAGGCCCCTATTGAACTTACGGGATTTCGAGGTGCAGTTCCAGCTGTTCGATGTCCGCTATTCGGCGGGAATGGAAACCCTCCGGCGGTCTTCGAGAGCCTTCCTGAGCTGGTCCTCGTCGGCCCGCTGGTAACACTGGAGGACGGTCTGGGCCGTCTTCCAGCCTCCGAGTTCGCAGAGCACCCTAAGTGGCTGGTTCATGAGGTCCGAAGCGAACTTCCGCCTCAGCGAGTGCCAGCCGCGACCGCGCTTGGGCTCCAGCCCTGCAAGTCTCTGGGCCTTGTCCCACCAGACGCGCACCCGCGATCGGTCCAGGCACCGCGAGGGATCCCTCGGCGCGGGCAACACTGGAGAGTTCCCTCCCCTGGGGTTCTGCATCCGCGCCTCCTCTAAGACGTCGAGCGCCTCGGCCGTGACCGGCGTCCGGTGCTCGTATCCGGTCTTCTCGTGCTCGGCGCGCCACCGGATGGCCTTGGCCCCCATGTCGATGTCCGACCAGCGGAGCTGGCGGATCGCACCGATACGGTGCCCCGTCTCGTGGGCGATCACCAGCGCCACGCGAAACCGCCAGTCCATCACCTCGGATGCCCGGAGCAAGGCCTGGTATTCCGCGTCGGTGAGAAGCACCCGCGTCGGGTTCTTCTCGGCAGGGGTCTTGAGCCCCCTGAGGGGGTTCGACTCGAGGAGGAGCCTTCCCTCCTCGTCCCTCGACTTGGCAGCCCAATTCAGGACGGCGAGCAGTAGCTTCAGGTCCTGTTGGATCGTGCGGTTGGCCACGGGCCTGCGGCTGCGCCCGGCCTTGCCCGCGCGACGCGCCCGGATGAACCGGTCCCAGTCGCGCCGGGAGAGGGTCTCCGGCCTTCGGCGCTTGCCAAAGAAACCGAGGAACATCGCCAAGGTGGCTCGATCGTACCTCTGGCTCGCCGCCGCCTTGGTGGGCGTCACCTCTTCCCCGTAGATGTCAAAAAGCCGCTCCAAGGTGAGCGGCTCGGGCTCGGCGTCCTTCTTGCCGTTCGGCTCCGGCTTGGCGAACCCGGCGGCGAACTCGTCGGCCTGCCGTTTCGCCCGCCGCCAGTCGCGGTGCTTCAGCGACCTCGTAAGCCTGCGCCCGTTTTCGCGCCACTCGATCTGGAACAAGCCGGTCCTGGGATCGGGGAACACCCTCGCCCGGTTCCGGCCCCTTTCGCCGGCGCTGTACGCGCGCCGGTCACGTTTCGTGCGTGCCATCATTCGATTCCTTTTTCGATGATGGACTGCACGATCTGCGCATTCGAAACCTCGCCGGATCTCCGCTTGTCCGCCAGTCGCGGCCCAGCCGTGTTGGGAGCACATGAATTGTCCGGTTTCGTAGCACAACATCTGTCCGGTT
>VXMI01000140.1 GCA_009841165.1 Gemmatimonadota bacterium
AACCCGTCGAATTCATGGGGTCCTGGTGCAGTCTGGTGGAGCGCTTCCGGTCGGATATCAGCGAGCCGCGCCCTCGCAGGGAGCTCAGTACCGAGCAACTGAAAGCGATGAGTCGGATGTTGGATCGAGCGGTCGGCTTTCGACGGTCGCACCCCGAACTCGAGCACCGCTGGCACGACGTGAGCTTCTACGACCTGGTCAGCAATCCCATCGCCGTTGTGGTTGGCATCTATCGTCACTTTGGCTGGTCGATGGAGCCCGAATCGATTGAAGCGATGAAAGCCTGGTTCTGGAGGCAGGAAGAGCAGCGGCGCGCCGAGACGCGGCACAAGTACGACATCGCGGACTACGGCCTGACCCGCGACAAGGTGAACGCCGCATTCGCCGACTACCGCGAATTCGTCGCAAGCCGGGTCGGTTCGGCTCTCGTACTGGACGAAGCGAGGTAGACCATGCCAAACGCCCTGCTCCTCTACCCGAAACACCCTCCCACCTACTGGGGCAACAACTACGCGCTTGACCTTCTGGGCATCAAGGCGGCATTCCCTCCACTCGGCCTGCTCACCGTGGCCGCGATGTTCCCGTCCCGGTACAATCTGCGGGTGGTCGACCTCAACGTGACCCCACTGGAGGACTCCGACCTGGAGTGGGCGGATCTGGCCTTTACATCGACCATGATTCCGCAACGCCCCTCACTCGAGGAGGTGGTGGAGCGCTGCAATCGCGCGCAGGTCCCGGTCATCGCCGGCGGGCCGCACCCCACCACGTTTCATGAGGAGATGGAGGGAATCGATCATTTTGTGCTCGACGAGGTCGAGGAGACCTTTTCGACCTTCCTTCGCGACCTGGAGAACGGCACGGCACGGACCGTCTATCGCGCCTCGAGGAAGCCGGACATGAGCACGGCTCCGATCCCCCGTTTCGACCTCATAGACATGAAGGAGTATCACTCGATGTGCCTGCAGTTCTCTCGGGGATGCCCTTTCGACTGCGAGTTCTGCGACATCACGAAGCTGTACGGCCGCGTGTCGCGAACAAAGTCCCCGGAACAGATGGTGGCCGAGTTCGACCACCTGTACGAGCTGGGCTGGCGGGGTCCACTGTTTCTGGTGGACGACAACTTCATTGGCAACAAGCGCGAAGTCTCGAGGCTCCTCCCCGTGATCGCCGAGTGGCAAAAGAAGCGTGGTCATCCCTATGCGCTGTTCACCGAAGCGAGTGTCAATCTCGTCCGGATGAACGACCTGATGGATGTCATGATCGACGCCGGTTTCGACGCCGTCTTCCTGGGTATCGAGACGCCGAATCCGAAGGCGCTCAAGAAGATGAAGAAGCCTCAGAATCTCGACATGCGCGACGACAACTACCTGTTCACGTCCGTCCGCAAGATTCAGCAAAAGGGGATGATGGTGCTGGGCGGCTTCATCCTCGGCCTCGATGACGACGACGACAACGCGTTCGATGCCCAGATCGAGTTCATCCAGGAAGCCGGGATTCCGATCGCGCTCGTCGGGTTGCTGACCGCGCTCAAGGGAACGAATCTGTGGGATCGGCTGGAGCGCGAGAATCGGTTGTTGGACACACCGGTCGAAATCGACGCCACTGCCCTGAACTTCAAGCCGCAGATGGATCCCGGGAAGCTGGTGGAGGGATACCTCCGCGTCGTCGGCACCATCTACGATTCGACGCTGGAGAACTACTTCGAGCGCTGCCTGACCCTGCTGGAAAACCTTAATCCGATACCGCACATCTACAAGCCGGTGAGCAAGCACCTTCTCTACTTGAGCATCATGGGCATCCGGCGGTGCCTTACGGCGGGCCAGCTGCCGGTGTTCTCACGCTACATCGCCAGAGTGTCCAGGGAGCTTCCCCGACTGTTGCCGCTGGCAATCCGCCTGGCTGCCATGGGTTATCACTGCGAGAAGCTCACGCGTCAGCAGACCGTTCTCCGGGAATTCAAGGCGTATCTGGGTTCAGAATTGGCGTCGTTCAATGAAGCGCGGTGGGGGCCTGACGCGGCATCGGAGGTGACGGACCAGGTCAGACACGAGGCGGTACAACGTGCAGTGGCGCGCCAACGCGCCATTCCCGACGAATTCCGTCACGCCGGAGATGGGATCCTGGAGGCCATGGAGGCCTTCCGCCTTGCGCTGAGTTCGGAGGCTCGCCCCGCTATGCCTGTCATCCTGCCCGTCGCAGCCGATACCGTCGATTTCGACGAAGCTGCGCGTTCCTGAGTCGCCGGGGCTGGCAAGGTCGCCACGCCGTCCGATGTCGTGTGCGGAGGCATGCCGGGCGGCACGCGAATCGCCGGCCTACTCGATCCCCGGCCTCCTCGAATGCCAGTCCGTCCCCTTCTGGAACGCGTGCGCCACGCTCAGGATCTTGTCGTCGGTGAACAGGTCGCCGATCAGCGTGGTCGTCAGCGGCATCTCGGTCGGGCTCTCCGAATCCGGGTTGCGCACGCCGAAGTCGTAGGGAACCACCGCGGCCGGGTGGCCGGTCTGGTTGGTGAGGCCGACCAGCCCTGAACCCGTCACGAACATGTCGAAGTCCTGCATCACTTCGGCCATCTCCTTCATGAGGACGTGCCGCCGCCGCTGCGACTGCACGAAATCGAGAGCGCGCACATCCCTGCCGCCCCGGAACCGGCCGCGGGTCCGGCGCTCCGCCGGCTCCAGGTCATCGGGCAGCGGCTCCGGCTCGCCGTCCCGCGCCACATGGAAGTCGAAGGCCGCCGACGACTCGACGCCCAGCGAATTCGAGCTGCCCCGGGGGATCTCGGCCATGGGCTGCGGGTCCGCGCCGAGCGCCCCCAGCGCTTCGACGAACGACTCGGGCGCGTCCTCTGTGTAGCCGATGCGCATGGCCGCAAGGTCGGGATCGGGGTCGAAGCGGAACGGCACGGTGAGCGACGCCGGGTCCTTGACGTCGGCGCCGTGGATGGCGTTGAAGACGAGCGCGCAATCGAGTGCGCTCCGGCACATCGGCCCGGTCTTGTCCATGCTCCACGACAGCACCATCCCGCCGTAGCGGCTGACGCGGCCGAATGTTGGCCTCAGCGCGGTCAGCCCGCAGCGCCGCGACGGCGACACGATCGACCCCTGCGTCTCGGTGCCGATCGCGAACGCGACGCACGCGGCCGCGGTTGCCGATCCCGGGCCCGCGGACGACCCGCTCGACCCCTCGTCGAGGTTCCACGGGTTCAGGGTTCTGCCGCGGTACCACTGGTCGCCCCGCGCGAACTCGCCGGTGGCAAGCTTGGCCGCGAGCACCGCGCCCGCTTCACGCAGCCGCACGACCACCTGCGAATCGTACCGGGTGAACTGGTGGCTGAACTCGGCGGACCCCCACGTCGTGCGCGTTCCCGCAACGGCGAACAGGTCCTTGAGCCCATAGGGGATGCCGTGCAGCGGCCCGCGCCACTCCCCGGCGGCGATCTCCAGATCGGCCTGGCGCGCCTCTTCCTGAGCGCGGCCCTCCAGGATGGTCACCGCGCAGAGGAGCACGGGATCGAGCCGCTTGAGACGGTCGAGGTAGATCCCGGTCAGCTCGGAGGACGAGATCTCGCGGGCCCGGATCAGCGCCGCGAGGCGATGCACCGGGAGGAAGGCGATATCCTTTTCGTCCCCGGGCACGGGTCCGCTCCAGCGCTCGATCTCGATCTCGGTGCGCGCGAAGGGATTGCCGCCGGTCTCGTGCCACAGCTTCTCCATGAGCGCACCCGTACCGCCCGGGTAGGCCTGGAACTGGAGCGCCGGAGGCTCGCCGTTGCCGAGGGGGACGGGCGGCGGGGCCTCCTGCTGCTGCGGGGGCTGGGGAGCGAGAGCCGACAAGGGGGCGCCGCCGGCAACGAAGCCACTCGCGCCGACCGACTCCGGTCGCAGCGCTCCGCCGGCCGCAGCGGCTGCCGCCGCCGCCAGGAATCGGCGGCGCTCGATCGCGCCCGCCAACGGGGTCTCCGCAGGCGCACCGTCCTGGCCGCCCGCCGTCCGGGGCGCGCGAACCACACCGCGTGGGGGGGTCGAGTTACTCATATGCTCAGTTGCTCATTCCGGCTGTGAAGAAGGTGCGCCGGGAGCGCATTACGCCTCGGCGGCGGTCATGGTGCCCCGGCGGCGGTCGGGCGGTCGCGCTCAGCCGTTGCGCGGCCCCGCAGCTTGTAGACGCCCACTGTGAGCAGCGGGACGACGACTACGCCCATGAACACGAAGCTCATCGCGTTGTACCCCATTCCGATCAGGTCGACGAGGCCGATCCGCGACATCGCGTACCCCGTCGCCAGTAGAAATAGCGCGATCAGCGGGCGCCAGCGAGAGGGCATGCTGCTGCCGCGCGCGCGGTAGACGCCGTCGATGCGCTCGTTGAATGCGTGGATCAGGCCCGCGCCGGTCTCGATCAGGGTGCCGAAGAGGATCAGCTGGAAGACGATCTGGAAGGGACGCGACCCCAGCACTTCGAGCATGTGGTTGGCGGGCACGGGACGATCGAGAACGCCCGGGTATTGCCCGGCCAGCGCCAGGAAGAAGAGAAGCGCCGGGATCATCGAGATGGGTCCGGCCAGCGCCCCGGCCCAGAGCGCCTCGCGGCGGTGGCCGATGTGGCGGGTCGCGAAGAGCATCGCCGGCACCAGCGCCACCAGCAGCGCCGCATATCGCACACCCGACGAGAACCACCCGGTCAGCGCCTCGCCGTCCGCGATCCCGGCCGAGATCTGGTCGCCGAACCGCGCCATGCTCCAAACAAACAGCACCAGGTAGGCGCCGTACAGCAGAAAGGACCACCCCGCGAAGAAGCGCTCGATCGTGGCCGTGCCCTTGAAGACCAGCACGCCGATCGCGACCAGCAGCGCCACCGCGCCCACCGAGCCGGGCAGCTCGAACGTCTCCTCCAGGAAGGTGCCCGCCGCCGAACCGATCACCGCCAGCACGAGCATGACCGCCGTCAGGTACCCGATCTCGTACGTGAACCAGCCGCGCCCCAACAGGTGCTTGAAGTACGAGCGGTAGTCGTAGCTGGCGTATGCCCGCGCGAACTCGAAGCCGACCATGCAGGTGATGCTGACGAGGATGGTGGCCGGGATCATCCCGAGCAGCCCGCCGACCACCCCGTATTCGAGAAAGAACTCGATCAGTTCGCGCCCCGTGCCGTACCCGCCCGCGATGATGATGGACTGGAAAACCAGTCCGGGGAGCACATAACGCTTGAACCAGGAGGGCATCGAGGTCACCTGTGGTTTGGGAGGAGAGCGCGCAGACCCCACGTGGCCGCGCCGGCCTTCACAGCCGGCCGCCTACCCACCCGACACCGCCTGCATGAAGAGCACCGTGTCGCCGTCGGCAACCCGCCCGTCCCACCCGTCCATCCAGCGCGTGTTGGTCCCGTTGTGAAAGCAGAGCACATGGCGCCGCAGCTCCCCGGCCTCGTTGAAGAGGTGCGGTCTCAGCCGCGGTTCGCGTTCGAGGAGGTCGGCGAAAACCTCGCGCAGGGTCCGGCCCGAGGCGGCCATCTCGCGCACACCCCCGGTCGCCGGATCGAGGAGCGAAGGGAGCGTCACGGTCACGGAAGGCATCAGTCCACCCACGCCGACACGTGCAGCACCCGCGGCAGGATGACCGGGAGGTTCGTCCAGCTCTCGCCCAGATCGGCGCTCGCGTGCAGCGTGCCCGATGTCGTGCCGAAGTAGACGCCCCCTGGATCCAGGTTGTCGACCGCCATCGCGCCTCTCAGCACCGTGCCCCACGAGTCGATCGCAGGCAGCCCCGCCGAGGCCGATCGCCAGCTGTCGCCGGCGTCCGTGCTGCGGTAGACCTGGAGTGCTCCGCCGACCGGCACACGGTACTGATCCGCTTCGAGGGGCACGGCGAACAGGTACCTGCTGGCGCGGTCGATGACGATCGGGAACCCGAACGCCGCTTCCAGTCCGTCCTCGTTGCGCTCCCAGTTTTCCGCGCCGTCCCCGCTGCGAAACATCCCCAGGTGATCCTGTCGGAAGATGCGGTCAGGATCGTCGGGATCCTGCGCCAGGCCGTGCACGCAGGTGCCGATCCCCTTGTGGTGCTCGTCCTCGAGCGCGGCCGGCACACCGGCGTTCTTCGGCACCCAGGTGGCGCCGCCGTCTTCGGTACGGAACACGCCCACCGCCGAAATGCCGCACCACATGCGGTCCGGGTTGGTGTCGTCGAAGAGCAGCGCGTGGCAGCAGAGGCCGCCGGCCCCCGGCATCCAGGCGGGCCGCGTCGCGTGGTCGTTCAGCGCGGTCACTCCTTGCCAGCTCCCGCCGCCGTCGGAGCTTGTGAACAGCCCCGCGTCCTGGACGCCCGCGTAGATCACGCCCCGGTTCTCGCGCAGTGTCCATATCTCGCGCAGGCGCCGGTCGCCCCCGTCCGGGTACGCGGGCCCGCTCGGCAGCTGCTCCCAGTTCTCCCCGTCCTCCGACACATGCAGCGCGGGCCCGTAGATGTCGCTCGCCACCGCGGCCATGTAGCGGCCATCGGCCAGTCGCACACCGGCGGTCACCTTCCACCCCTTGAAAAACGGCTCGCTCACCTTCCACGTGCGGCGATCGTGGCTGTCAACCCGGAAACCGCCCTTCCCCGTCCCTACCATCAGCCTTACGCTCATCCTGTCGTGTCTTCCCGTTCGTGTGGTTTGCGGCCTGCGAAACGACCGCCCGCATTTTCGCGAACGTGGTCCCGCTGGCGCAAATCCCTCCCGTGAGAGGTCATGTGAACGATCCCCGACCGGTCGTGCTCTTCGACGGCGATTGCGCCTTCTGCAACGCCACCGTCCGGTGGACGGTGAAGCGCGACCCGCTGGCACGGCTCAGCTTCGCGCCCCTGGCCTCCGACGCCGCCCGCCGCGTCGTTGCGCTCGGCGATCCCGCCCGCGACTTCGACTCGCTGCCGGACGCCATCGTGCTCGTCGACCGGGCCGGCGTCCACACGGCTTCGACCGCCGTGCTGCGCCTGGCGCGCCACCTGCGGTTCCCCTGGCCGGCCCTGGCCGTGGCCCTGCTCGTTCCCCGTCCACTGCGGGACGCCGCCTACCAGGTCTTCGCGCGCAACCGCCGGCGCTGGTTCGGCCGCGCCGACGCCTGCGAGATCCCGCCGCCCGGCCTCGCGGCCCGCATGCTGGAGGCCGACAAGGTACCGCGCGGCGAATAGTGCTGGCGGCACTGCCGGCGCCGCCACGCGACCTTACGGACACAAGCCGGCCGCCGAAGCCGCATGTGGCGACCCCGGCGGCCGGTGTGCCCCGTTCCAGGGACCGGACTCAGCCCTGACTACAGTACGGGTTCCCCGTCACGTTCGGGTTGGCACTGCATTCCGCCAGACTCGGCGGGAAGCAGTAGTCCCGGTTCTGCATGAACGCGACCGCCCAGGGGCTCAGGTTTTCGGCCGCGAATCGGGCGTTGTCCTTCAGCCGGCGAGCCTCGAGCCACAGCTCGAAGTTCCGCTCCCGATCCAGCGCCAGCCATGCCTCGGAGTCGGTCGCTGCCGATACCGGCGGCACTCCGACCCTTTCGCGCACATGGTTGATCCGGTCGACCGCGCCCTGTCTGTCACCCATGCGCAGCATGACCTCGGCCTCGATCAGGCGCATCTCGTGGCCCTTGGCCAGCGGGTAGTCGTCGGCGCGGTCGGTGTACTTGAGCTGGCGAAGGAAGGGCTTCACGCCGCCGCCCGAGGTCTGGTTCATGTCCCGCCACGGCACGCGGGGGTCGGTGTCCGGCCCGATGCTGTCGTTGTACATCTGCCACACCGTGATCTGCTTCTGGTTCTCGTGCGTGAACTGCCACACCGAGTTCCACTCGCGCCCGCTGTTGTCGGAGCGGTGCGCCACCCACATGAAGTCGTCGGGAATCTGGGCCGCGAGCGACTGCGCCGCCGAATAGTTGCCCAGGATCAGGTTGGCCTGCGCCATCCCCGCCGTCGAAGCCACCGCGATCGAGTCGTGCCCCGTGCTCTGGGCCCGGGTGCGCGCCGCCTCGAAGCGTTCGAGGGCGCGCGTGTAGTGCATGTTCGCTTCGTGCACATCGCCCGGATCGGCGATTCCGTCGCCGTCCTTGTCCTCGCCGCCGAAGACGGCGATGCAGACGTTGTCGCCGAGGATCCGGTTCGCCCACCCGGCCCACATGTAGGCCGCGGTCAGGAACTGGTTGGAGGCCGCGTCGGACTGCGTCTCGTTCAGTCGCGCGATTCCCGCCGCGCCGCCCCAGCGTGCCAGCTGCATCGGGTTCCAGCTGGACTCGGCGTTTGTCACGGTCAGCCGGCCTTCGCCCGCGTCCTGCAGCCAGGGCTGCGTCGCGTCCGCGTTCAGGTCGGTCGACGCCGGTCCGCCCAGCCAGGCCATGGCGTCCAGCGCCACCTCGACATCGGCCACCACGCCGATCAGCACGGTCTTGCCGGCGGCTTCCTCGTTCAGCGCATCGTCGATGATCGGACCGGGGTTCACCACTTCGAACAAGTCGCACCCGGCGAACAGCACCGTACACGCCATCGCCCAGAGGGTCCCTCGGCATCTCTTCGTGTATCTGTTCATCTTATGTCTCCTTTCTTTCCGCCGGGCTAGAAGTTGGCCCGCAGGCTGATGGAGAACATGACCGGCGCCGGAAGCTGGTAGTACTCGTACCGGGCCGGGAAGGTGCCTACGCCGCCGCCGTAGCCGACGGTCAACTCGGGATCGATGCCCGCGCCATTCGACCACTTGTAGACGTTCTGCATCGTGGCCGTCAGCGTGGCGCCCGTGGCTCCCGGAATCAGATTGTCGGGAACCAGCAGCGACGCCGAGATGGTGCGCAGCTTGAAGAAGTCCGACGGCCGCATCCAGAAGTCGAAGTTCGGCGTCGGCAGCTGGCAGCGCGCGCGCCAGATCGCCGGCGCGGCAGCCCACGCCGCGGCGTCGTCGGCATTGTTCAGCCCGAGTTCGTTGCACTCGGGCCAGAGCCCGCGCCGCACCTGCTGCCACGGCATGATGTTGAACTGGTACTGCCCGCCGTGGTATTCGCCCAGCGCGTAGATCGTCAGTCGCTGGAAGAGGTTGATCGAGGTGGTGCCGCTCAGGATGTGGGTCGGATAGACCGGACCGTAGTAGTGGTTATCCTCGATGACCGGATCCGCAATCGCGTCCGGGTTCGAAACGGATTCACCCCAGAGCGACACGATCGGATAGCCGACGCGCACCCACTGTCCCAGAATCGATCCCCAACCGAGGAAGAACTCGGGCGCCTCGCCGAGGTCGAGGACCTCGCTCTTGATGGTGGAAACACGACCGGTCACCTCCCACCTGACGTTCTCCAGGGAGACCGGAACACCCCTCAACTCCACCTCGACGCCGGTGTTCTTGAACTCGCCGACATTCTTGAGCTGCGAGCTGAGGAAGCCGTCAGAGGGAGCGGCCGTGACGGGCATCAGCGCGTCGCTGGTGACGCTGTTGTACCAGCTGACGTCGACTCCGACGCGGTCGTCGAAGAGGCTGCCCTCGAAGCCCAGCTCGAGCTCCGAGGAGCGCTCCGGGCCCAGGTCCGGATTCCCCAGGTTCGCGGGCGTGACCCCGGCCTGCCCCTCGTAGCCGGCCACGGGGTTCCAGGTGCGTACGGCGTCAAAGGCACCGGGCGCCTTGCCGGACTGACCCCAGGCCGCCCGGAGCTTCATCACCGGCCAGAAATCGCTGGGCCAGAAGTCCGTGTCCGAAACCACATACGAGGTGCTGAACTTCGGATAGACCTGAAGACCGAGGCTCTCGCCGAATGCGCTGTTGCCGTCGACGCGAACGCCACCGGTGAGGAACAGGTTGTCGCCGATCCCCAGGACCTCCTGTGCGAAGAAGCCCGCGTTGACGACCTTGAGCAGATCCTCGCTCGAAGTGGTCGTCGCACCCGATGTCAGCGTCTTCTCGCCGGGGCCCCCGAAGTCCTCGGAGAAGCCGTAGACGGTGTGGTCCCAGTCGCTGAAGATCTGTCCGCCCGCCGAGAAGCTGGAGGACATGTTGTCGCTGATGTCGTATTCCCAGGTCGTCCCGAGGTCGAAGGTGATCGTGCGGTGCTCCCACTCGTTCAGGTTGCGCCGGCCACGGGGACGAAGGACGTGATCGAACGGGAAGTTCTGCTGGTTGAAGGCCGTGGTGTAGTCCAGCCCCACCGTGAGCCGGGTCGTCAGTCCGAGACCGTCGGCCGTGTGCGTCGAGGTGAGGCCGCCGACAAAGTGTTCGACGCGGCCACTGTTTGTGATATCGAACAGAATCTGGTCCGGGTCGCCCTGGTAGTTGTCCCGGTCCACGGCCGCGTTGGTGTAGTCTTGCGTTCCCCGCAGCACGTTCAGCATGAAGCCCGTGGCGTTGTCGCCCATCTCCATGTAGTTGGTCGTGCGGTGCGTGTAGGCCGAGTTGAGCTGAAGATTCACCGACGAAGTGGGCTGCATCCTGAAGTTGCCGCGCACGCTGTAGACCTGGTCGTCGTTGTTGTCGATGACACCGTCTTCGTAGTTCATGCCGGCGGAGACGAAGTAGCTGATGGTGTTCGTGCCACCCGACACCGAGAGCTTCGCTTCGCCGAGCGGGCCGTTCGAATACCAGGGTTTGGTGAATCCCCAGTCGTCGGTCTTGCCCAGGATCGGACCCATCGAGTTTCCGGTCATGAACCGGGTGCCGGCGGTCATCTCCGCGGTCCAGGTAGCCTCCTGTCCGGAACGCCCCTGCTTGGTGAAGATCTGGATCACGCCGCCCGCCGCTTCGGTGCCGTAGAGCGTCGTCGCAGCCGCACCCCGCACGACCTCGACCCGTTCGATGTTGGCGGGATCGATCAGATCGAGCGGATTGGGCGAGGTCTGGGCACCGGCCGGGCCGGGATTGATGCTCGAGCGGTTGTTGTAGATGCCCGAGTTGTTGTTCATGCGGATGCCGTCGACGTAGATCAGCGGCTGCACGTCCTGGCTGATGCTGTTGATGCCCCGGAGCACGATCTTCGATCCGCCGCCGACCTGTCCCTCGTTGCGCCACTGCTGAATGCCGGTCGTCTGCCCGTTGAGGATCTCCGTCAAGGTCTGGGACGGCGTGGCCTCCAGCACGGCGGCGCGCACGCTCCCGACGCTGTTGCCGAGTTCGCGGCGTGACGAGGCCCCCGGTGTTCCGGTAACCACCAGTTCGTCGAGTTCGAGGGCCGTCTCACTCATGCGGAAAGTCAGCACCGCCGCCTGGTCTGCGGAGACCTGAACGGTCTGACTCTCCGTGCGATAGCCGATGCGCTCGACCACCACCTCGTGCGTGCCGACAGGAACGTTGAGGACGACAAAGCGACCGTTGTCACCCGTCACGATGCCGAGCCCGGTGTCTCCGACCCGGACCTGGGCGACGCCTATGGGGGTGTTGTTCGACGCGTTGAGCACGCTTCCCGTGATCCTGCCGGTCTGCGCCAGCACGGCCGACGGCAGGACCGCGGCAAGCACCGCGACGAACGCGAGCAATGTGGTTGCCCGAAGGGGCCGGGCGGCCCGAGACACGACAATGGGAACTCTCATGCGAAGCCTCCTTTTGCAGGACCTTCCCGCAGGGTAGGGGTGACGATGGCCTCCACCTTATGTCAGGGGTTGTGTATACGCAAGCGTGTTCGTATCAGGGGATGCGGTCGGAGCATGAGCTGGTGCTGCTGACTGCGGTCGACGCGCGGGCCGAGCCCGGAAGTCCGCCGATTCTCCTACCGGTCTGCTACCTGCCGATGGGAATCCTGACGATCGGTAGACCGGGTCGAAGGGCGTTCCGATTGGTCGGGTCCCCGATCCCTCCGTCGGAGGACCCTATGTGGCCTGCCAGGAGAACGCCGAGTACGCCGACTGCGGCGACCCCGCCGGCCAGCAGGCCGCTGCGCGCTGCCGAAAACTGCTGCACATCGATTCCGGTCACGTCGCCCCTCGCGATCCTGAGCGTATCGGCGATCTTCGGACTCCGCTGCAACTCCGGGACGACGCCCGGAATGGGAACGACAAGCAACAGCACATCCGGCTCGACCCCCAGGACGCTCCCCTCGACGCTGGTGCGTGCCATGCCGGTAGCGGACGCCTGTCGCACCTGCCCCTCAGGCGTCAAGTGGGCCCGAACCTGCTCGCCGAGCGGGGGATCGCCGCTGATTGCGTGAAACGTGGTACAGGCCTGGGCGCCGACGAGGGTCGCCAGAGTGGACGAGGCGACGAGGGCGCGGAACCGGATGGCGCGAATGTCGGTTTTCCTGAACATGAACTTCAAGATATCATGGTGCTTCGAAATGGCGATACCGAATCTGCGAACCGATCCCCGCGCAAGGAGTGAAGCTACCGATGTCCAAGCGTCCAACCCTCTCGATGCCCGCCGCGCTCCTCGCGGCTGTCGCACCCGTCTTGACCGCCGCCCTCGCACCCCCCCCCCCCCCCCCCCACCCCCTGA
This sequence comes from Gemmatimonadota bacterium, assembly GCA_009841165.1. GTDB lineage: Bacteria > Gemmatimonadota > Gemmatimonadetes > Longimicrobiales > Gaopeijiaceae > Bin94. Next base: position 12,415 of record VXMI01000140.1, read on the forward strand.
ACGGTTACCACAAGGAGAACACCGACCCCA
>VXMI01000133.1 GCA_009841165.1 Gemmatimonadota bacterium
CCCTTCGACCACCCTGCGCGCCGTCGCCCAGGCCGTCCTGCCCGCCGAACTCGGCGACGACGGCCAGCAGCGCGCCGTCGCCGCCTTCGAACGCTGGTCGGACGGACTCGAACCGGTCGTCGAACTGGCCCACCCCTACCTCGTGCCCGAAACACGCTACTCCGGCCCGGACCCGCGACCGGGGTGGACGGCCCAGCTCCAGGGCCTCGAAAAGGAGTCCCGCAGCCGCTTCGGCAGGGGCCTCCCCGACCTCGACATTCCCACGCGCAGGACCCTGCTGACCCGCGCAGTCGAACAGACCGGCTCCGGCCTCGGAGCGCCCGCCAACGCAAACCACGTCGCGATCGCCCTCATGGCGCACTTCTTCGCCTCGCCTCTCGCCACCGACCTGTGCTATCGCCGCACCATCGCAAAGCAGCAGTGCCGCGGACTTGATGGCGCGACAGCCGAACCCGCAGAGGCCCCGTGAGCCGCGTCATCGAGAGCGACGTCTGCATCGTAGGTGCCGGCATCACCGCGGCCATGGTCGCCGAACGCCTTGCCGATCGCACCGACGCTTCCATCACCGTCGTCGAGGCCGGCAAGCGCACCGCCTCGCTCGCCGAGCGCACCAATACCCGCGCCCGCATGCTGGCCTACGGCGAGAACCCCTACCCGAACGACCACATCCCCGACCAGACGGGCACCGGCGAGATGTACCGCCAGATGGTCGTCGGCGGCTCGGCCATGCACTGGGGCGGGGCCATCCCGCGCTACTCGCCGGAAGACTTCCGCCTCCGCTCCCTCTACGGCGTCGGCTTCGACTGGCCCATCTCCTTCGACGACATCGAGCCGTACTACCAGGAGGCCGAGGAGCGCATAGGCGCCGCGGGCGAACAGGGCCCACCCGACTGCGACCCGCGCTCGAAGCCGTACCCGATGCCCCCGCTCCCGCTGTCGTACAACCTGGCCCGCATGCGCGACTGGACCGACAGCGCCGACATCCCCTTCTGGACCCAGCCCTGGGCCCGCAACACCCGGCCCTATCGCGGCCGCAACGTCTGCCAGCGCTGCGACACCTGCGCCGTCTGCCCGACCGGCGCCAAGTACACCCCCGACTTCGCCTTCGACCAGCTCCTCGCCGCAGGCCGCATCGACCTCGTCACCCGCACGCTCGTCCGCCGCCTCACCCTCGAACCCGGCACCGACCGCATCGCATCAGCCGAAGCCGTTGACCGCGACACCGACGAACCGGTCGAATTCCGCGCCGGCACCTTCGTGATCGCCGCTGGCCACGCCTGGAGCTCGCACCTGCTCCTGCTCTCGGCCAACACCCGCTTCCCCGACGGACTCGCCAACCGCACGGGCAACGTCGGCCGCTACATGACGGGTCACTGGTACGTGAGCGGCTTCATCGACCTGCCCATGCGCCTGTACCCCGGCATCTTCACCAACAACAGCCTTCTGTCGCACCGCTTCGCCAGTCCCGGGCCCCTGGACCGCTACGTGCGCCACGATCTGCGCCTGTGGGAGTCGAATGTGGGAAGAGCCCCGCGACTCCGAAACGACGACGGCCGCCTTCTGTGGGGAGACGAAGTCATGGCAGACTGGCGTGAGCGCAACCGCACCGGCGCCACGGCCCGCATCCGCGCGTACTACGATGTCCTTCCCGACCGCGAGAGCCGCCTCACCCTCGACGGCGCGAAGACCAACGCCCTCGGCGACCCGATGCCGCGGATCGAATACCGCCCGGCCCGTGCCAGCCTCGACCTCGAGGGCCACACCCACGACACCATCCTGGGCCGCTTCGACCACCTCGCGCGGGCGGCCGGCGGTGCCATGATGAGCACCCGCACTTCCCGCCTCTGGGAACACCCCGGCGGCGGCTGCCGCATGGGCGACGACCCCGCGTCCAGCGTAGTCGACCGCCGGGGCCGCACCCACGACCACGAGAATCTCTTCGTCGTCGGCGCGCCGACGATCGTCTCCAGCGGGTGCGCCAACGGCACGCTCACCTTCTGCGCCCTGTCCCTGATGGCGGCCGAAGAGATGGAGAAGGGGCTGTGAAGGGCCTCCTTACTGCCGCCTTCCTGGCCATCCTACTCGTCGAGCCCCTCTCCGCCCAGTGGGGCCGCCGCACCCGCTGGGCTCCCCCGCGCAAGCCGTCGGAAGCGACCGAATACGGCGAATTCACCTTCTGCCGCCTGCAGTACCGGCCGGTGCGGCGCGAGTGGCTCGGCACGGGATGGGACACGGACTACCCCGACGGCGACCGCAACCTCCCGCTGCGCCTCTCCCAGTTGACCAGGGCCGATATCGCGCGCGACGGGCGGGGCGATCCCTTCCACGCGGTCGTCGAAGCCACCGACGCCGACCTCTACGCCTGCCCGTTCCTTTTCGCTTCCGACGTGGGCACCGTCGGGCTCTCGGAGGTCGAAATCGTGCGTCTGCGCGACTACCTCCTCAAGGGCGGCTTCCTGTGGGCCGACGACTTCTGGGGCGAGTACGCCTGGCACAACTGGATGATCGAGATGGGCAAGGTGCTGCCGGGCTACCGCATCGTGGAGGTGCCGCCGGATCACGTTCTCTTCCACACGCTGTATTCGGTGGACAGCATCCCGCAGATACCGTCGATCCAGTATTGGCGGCGCAGCGGTCGCCAGGGCACGTCGGAGCGCGGTGCCGAGAGCGCGACCCCGGCCCTGCACGGCATCATGGACGAGTCGGGCCGGCTCATGGTCATCATGACCCACAACACCGACATCGCCGACGGCTGGGAGCGCGAGGGCGAGGACGACGAGTTCTTCTACCGCTTCTCGCCCAACGCCTACGCCGTCGGGATCAACGTGATCATCTACATGCTGACGCACTGAGGTCGGTTTGAGCGACTGGTGGGCCGAGGGGCTCCTGTTCGAGAACTGCAGCTGCACCGCGGTCTGCCCCGGGCACATCCACTTCAGCCAGAAGTGCACCCACGAGGTCTGCCAGGGATTCTGGGCCATCCGCTTCGACGACGGGCACGTCGACGACCAGGCGCTGGGCGGGATCTGCGCGGTCATCATCTACGAGACGCCGCCGGTGATGATCGAGGGAGGGTGGAGGCAGCGGATCGTGATCTCGGACCACGCGACGCCGGAGCAGTTCCGGGCCGTGGAGGAGATTCTCACCGGCGTGCGCGGGGGACCGTGGCGCATCCTGGCCCGGTTCGTCGCCCACCCGCTGCCGACCCGGGCGGCTCCGATCGCCATCGACGAGCCGCAGAAGGGCAAATCGGTAACGATCAAGGGCATGCTCCGGGGCGCGATCGAGGCGATCCGGGGCCGGAACCGCGCCGAGCCGGTCAACTTCGTCAACATCTTCAACCAGATCCACGACTCCACTCAGGTGATCGCCATGGGCTCGACGCGCTGCGACGACGGGGATTTCGCCTTCTCGATCGAGCAGACGCATGCCCTCTGGTCGCGCTTCCGCTGGACCGGTGAGTAGCTACCCTCCCGTCCTCGCGATGTGGCTGGCCATGACCGGCCTCATGATGGCGCCGGTGGTGTACCCGTGGCTCCGCGCACTGAACCGCGTCGCGCCGGGCCCGGCCGCCGCCGTGACGCCGTTCCTGGGCGGATACATGCTCGCATGGGCCGGCTTCGGCGCGGTCGCCGCCGGCGTGCACGTCTCCCTCGCCGCGATGGCGTTTCCGGTACCGTTCCGCCTGGAGGCGCCGGCACTCTCCGCCGCCGCGCTGATGCTGACCGGCGCCTACCAGCTCACCCCGCTCAAGGGGGCGTGTCTGTCGCACTGCCGCTCCCCGGCGGGCTTCCTGCTGTCGAAGTGGCGGGACGGCCCGGTCGGCCAGGCCCGCATGGGGCTCGAGCACGGGCTGCACTGCCTCGGTTGCTGCTGGGCGCTCATGGCGCTGGCCCTCGTGGTAGGGATGGGGAGCCTGGCCTGGATGGGCGTTCTCATGGCGGTGATGGTGGCCGAGACCGCGCTCCCGTTCGGGGCGCGGCTGGCGCGTCCGATCGGCGCCGCGCTGATCGTCACGGGCGTGGTCGTCGCGGCGATGGGCGGACCGGCGTGAGGTTGCCCGTCGGGCGGCCCTCCCGCAGGCGCGCCGCGGCGCTGTCCGGGCAGGCAGGGGCGGCTACCTTTCCCGCATGAAAGTCGCCTTCTTCGTCACCTGTCTCGCGGACCACTACTTTGCGGATGCGGCCGCCGATGCGGTGCGGCTCCTTCGCCACCTGGGGTGCGAGGTGGGTTTTCCACCCGGACAGACGTGTTGCGGACAGCCGGCGTACAACGCGGGGCGGACGCGGGAAGCGCTTCGGATGGCCGAACACACGCTCGATGTCCTTGCCGCGGCCGATGCGGTGGTTCTGCCCAGCGGTTCGTGCGCCACGATGATCAAGAAGTTCTATCCCCGGCTGGCTGGCGAAGGAGTCGCCCGGGCCACGGCCCTGTCGGAGCGGACCTGGGATCTGGCGGAATTCATCGTCCGGCGGCTTGGGGTCACGCGGCTCGGGGACGGGCTGTCGGGCCGGCGGGTCGCGGTGCATCAGGGGTGCCACGCGTTGCGCGAGCTGCGGCTGGAGACGGAACCGGCGACGCTCCTCGAAGGGGCCGGAGCCGAGGTCGTGCCCTGGGACGCGCAGGAGGAATGTTGCGGGTTCGGCGGCCTGTTTTCCGTGAAGATGACGGCGGTTTCCGCGGCCATGGCGGACCGGAAGCTGGAGACCCTGCCGGACGTCGACTGGGTGGTCTCGGGCGATGGCGGATGCGTGCTGCACCTCGACGGGCGCAGCCGGGCACGCGGAGACGCGATCGAATTCGTGCACCTGGCGACCGCGTTGTGGCGCGGGGTGAATTGACATGATCCGCGACTACGCGGCGCGATCACGCGAGATCATCCGGGACGAACCGGGCGTGCGCGAGGCGGTCACCGGGGCGACCATCGCCTTCGACGAAAAGCGGCGAAAGGGGTACGCCGAAGTCGACGCCGATGCGTGGCGGCGCTGGGCGGAGGGGGTGAAGAACCACACGCTCACGCACCTGGACCACTATCTGACCGAGGCCGAGGCGCGGCTCCAGGCCAACGGCGCGCAGGTGCACTGGGCGGCGGATGCGGCGGAGGCCCGGGAGATCGTGATCGGACTGGCGACGCGGCGCGCGGTTGCGAGCGTGGTCAAGGGCAAGAGCATGGTCACCGAGGAGATCGACCTGAATCCCTCGCTCGAGGCGGCGGGGATCGAAGTGATCGAGACCGACTTGGGCGAGTACGTGCTGCAGCTTCTCGAGGAGCCGCCGAGTCACATCCTGGGGCCGGCATTGCACAAGAGCCTGCGCCAGGTGCAGGACCTGTTCGCCGAGCGTCTGAACACCGCGCCCGATGGAGACCCCGATACCCTGGCACGGGCCGCGCGCGAGGTGCTGCGCAACGCGTTCATCGACGCGGACATGGGGATCACGGGCGCCAACTTCCTGGTCGCCGAGACCGGCACCGTCGCACTGATCGAGAACGAGGGCAACATCCGCTTGACCACCTCGCTGCCGCGGGTACACGTGGCCGTGGTCGGGATCGAGAAGCTGCTGCCGCGGATGACGGATCTGGCCGGCTTCCTTCAGCTCACGGCGCGCGCGGCGACGGGCCAGCCGATCGGGTGCTTCGTGTCGCTCATCCAGGGGCCGGCCGCGGATCCCGGGGACGACGGGCCCGAGGAGGTGCACGTCGTCCTCGTCGACAACGGCCGCACGGACGTGTTGGCCCACGAACACGCGTGGGAAGCGCTGCGCTGCGTGCGGTGCGGGGCATGCCTGAATGCCTGTCCCGTCTACCGGCAGACCGGCGGGCACGCGTACGGCCACGTGTACTCGGGGCCCATCGGGTCGGTGCTCGACCCCGGACTGCTCGGGTTGCACGAGGCGATGCCGCTGCCCTTCGCGTCGTCGTTGTGCGGTGCCTGCCAGGATGCGTGCCCGGTCCGGATCCCGATCCCGGAGCTGCTGCTTGAGTGGCGGAAAGAGGCGCAGGACGAAGGACTGACGCCGTGGAAGGAGCGCGCGGCGCTGGCTGGGCTGGCCAGTGTTGCGACACGGCCGGGGCTGTACCGTCTGGCGGGGCGAATCGGATCGCGGCTGGGCACCACGGGCGCGGCACGGGCGCTGCCGATGCTCGGGGAGTGGGCGCGGGATCGGGCGCTGCCGAAGCCGAGTCCGCGCACCTTCCGGCAGCTGTGGCGGGAGGGGATCGAGTGAGGGCGGGCGGCGAGGGTTCCCGTGAGAGGATTCTTGCCCGGGTGGCGCGGGCTGCGGCGAGCCGCGGAAGGCTGTCGCATCCCGGCGCGCTCGCCACCCCGGCGGGGGCGGACCCTGTAGCCGGGTTTGTGAAATGCTTCACAAGCAGCGGTGGGGAGGTGGTAAAGGCGGATCGGGGCCGTCCGGCGAACGAGTGGCTCACCGATTTTCTCCAGGCGCTCGAGCCCGAGGTTGTGGGCGTGGCCGTGGGCCCCGAGGTGCCGGCCGATCTAAGGCCGCGGCTGCCAGATGTCGCGGCCGCGCACGCAGGGGCGGGGATCTCGGTGGCCTGGGGGGCGGTGTCCGAGTCGGGGAGCCTGATTCTGCCGTCGACGGGAACGCGTGCGGTGCAGCTGCTTCCCCCGGTGCATGTGGTGTGGGTGCCGGAGGGCAGGGTGTTCGCGCGCATGGAGGATGCGTTGCGCGAGCTGCTGGACGGCTTGCCGGCTGCGGTTGGTTTGCATTCGGGTCCCAGCAAGTCCGCGGACATCGGGCGGACAGTGGTGACGGGGGTGCACGGGCCCGGGCGGTGCATGGTGGTGTTCATCTGAGCACGGCCTCTCGGGCCCTCCACCACGGAACAAGCCAGGCCCCGAAACTGCGCGACCGGTATCCCTCGCCCCCGTAGACCACTCCGACCTCCGGCACGGGCAGGCTCTGGAAGTGCCGCCTCACGCGCTCGACCCCCCCGAACAGGGCGGCCGAAAACGCCGCATCGACGTTGACATCGACCAGCGTCAGGCCCTTCGGCCCCTCGATCACGAGATCCGCCTCGGCGCCATTGCGGTCGCGATAGAACCAGAGGCCCCGCGCATGGCCCCGGTTCGCCCGGTGCTTGACGACCTCCGACACCACCCAGTTCTCGAATACCGCGCCACGGAGCGGATGCGACCGCAGCTGGCCCGGTTCACGGATCCCCAGCAGCCAGCAGGCCAGGCCGGCATCGTGGAAGTACAGCTTTGACGCCTTCACGAGCCGCTTCCCCGGTGCGTCCTGGAACGCTGGCAGCCGGAAGGTGAGGAAACACGCCTCCAGAATGCTCAGCCACGCCTTGGCCGTGGGCTGCGAAATGCCGCAATCGGCGGCCAGAGAGGAGTAGTTCAGGAGCCGGCCCGAGCGGTGCGCGCATGCTTCAACGAAGCGCTGGAAAGTCGCGAGGTCGCTGACGTTGGTCATTGTGCGCACATCGCGCTCGATGTAGTCGGAGACGTACAACGACAGCCACGTTGACGGGTCCAGCTTGTGGTCGAGGATGGGGGGATACCCGCCGCTGAACATGACTTCATCGAGGCTGGTGGGGTGGCCGCCGAATCGTGTGACCTCGTTCCAGGTCAGCGGCAGCAGACGGAGCACTGCCATTTGCCCGGCCATTGACTCACTGACCCGAAGGTCCCGCGAACTGGTCAGGATCCATCGGCCGGGAACCGGGTCCTTTTCGATGATTCCCCGCAGTTGTGAAAGCAGCGCCGGGACGCGCTGCACCTCCCCGAGGACAGTGCCGTTCGGAAACCGGTCCAGGAACGCCCGCGGCGCTCCTGCCGCCAGCGCACGATCGTCCGGTGCCTCGAGAGTTCGGTAGCGATGGCCGGGGAAGAGCGCGCGGCAGAGCGTCGTCTTGCCGCTCTGTCGGGGTCCGGTGACCATCACCGCGGGCGTCCGGGCAGCCGCCCTCATCAGCTCCGACGCGAGATTCCGGTCAACCACGGCTTCCAAAGTAGTTGTCATAGTATGCCAATTCAAAATACTATTTTATTATAGCTGTCTCTCCTTTTGTTGTCTGACCGCCTCCTGACCCGTCCGAGCATCGGTCCGCCCGGCGTGGTTCCGCGGAACCGGGACTACTGGCCGCCGGGCTCGCCGCCGTCGTCTCGGTCGCCGCCCTTCCCCTCGAGCGCCTCGCGCAGCCGGATCTCGGTGCGCTCGGGCACGCGTGCGTACCGCCCCGCCCCGTTCCACAGCCGCCCGGCCGGCTCCCGTGGCGCAGGAGGCAGCCGCCGCACCGGTCCCGGCACCGCCGGCGGCACGCTCCCGATCGGGCGGCCGCGCTTCGTGAAGAACACCGCCGTGCCGTGACGGTCCAGCGCCATCTTCGCCCGCCCCTCGTGCACCAGCCGGTGGTGCCGGCGGCAGAGCAGCACCGTGTTCGCCAGGCTCGTCTCCCCGCCGTCGGCCCAGTGCCGGACATGGTGCGCCTCCGTGAACCGGCTCCCGCACCCCGGATACCGGCACCCCCGGTCCCGCTCCTCGAGCGCCCGGCGGATGTGCGGCGGGATCGTGCGGGTCCGGCGCCCCACGCTCAGCACCTCGCCGGCCCGCCCGTGCGCCATGCGCACCACCGCCGCGTCGCACGCCATGCGCCTCGACGTCTCCGCGCACACCCGCACCCCGTCCAGCTCCGAGCGCCCGGTCTCGCCCCTCTCGACCAGCGTCGCGGCCTCGGTATGCACCACCACCTGGAACCGCTCCGCCCTCGCGCCCGACGCCGCCTCCCCGAACCCGGCCGCCAGCGCCCGCTCGGCCACCATGCCGGCCGCATCGGCGCGCCGCTGCTCGCCGCTCGGGCGCGCCTCCGGATCCTCGTCGCGGTAGATCGCGGCGTCCGCGGCCTCGATCGCCCGCATCAGCGCGGCCCCCGCCTCGGGCTCGAGGCGTCCCCGCACCACGTACATGCCCTCGCCGTCGACGACGACCGAGAGCTTCCGGCTCCGGTGGCGGATCTCCTCGGCGCTGATCTCGCCCTCGCGCTCCATGCGCTTCCACCCGCGCAGGAAGGCCCGCAGCTGCACGGCGGAGCCGCTCCGGGCGTACGTGAGCAGTTCCTGTTCGGTCTCGGGCGTGGCCACGCGCGTGATCTCGCGCACCTTGGTGTAGGAGACCAGCCCCCGGCGCATGGCGTCGGAGGTCCGGGGCAGCCGGGTCAGCGCATGCGCGACGCGGATCTGGTGGCGCGCCGTGGTCGGGGTGATCGCGGTGCGCCAGGCGAGCCAGTCGACGCACGAGGAGAAGCCGGCCCCGGCCCAGCCGTCGAGGCGGTCGAACTCGGCGATGAGGATCAGCATCTCGTGGCGCGCGACGTTGATGCGGGCCGACAGTTCCGCGATCCGCTCACCGAGCTCGTCGAGGGTGTGGGGCGAGGGGGCGGGAGAATCGTCGGCTCCGGGGCGGAAGGAGTGCGTGCGGGTGGGGGCGAGCTTCAAGGCGGTCATGGGTCGGTCCTCCAAAAGGCGGCGTGGGGCGACGCAGCATGTCACGCGCCCCACGAGATTCGGCGTATCTTCGGTTACTATATCATACACCGAAAACAGGCCGAAAGTTTCACGGTCCCCTGCACGCCCCTTCAGCCCGAAAGGCTTGGCGCGACACCTGTCGCCAACACCCGCCGAGCCCGCCACACCCGCCCACCTCCCGCCCTGGCCGCTCCCATGGTGGTTCCGCAGAAATCACCAGGGACAAATCCATGCTCAAATGGGACACGAAGCGCCCCGGCCGTCACGACAGCTCCCCCGGCAATGCCGGGAACTCGTCCCGGTGCGCCCGGTCCTGCCTGGTACTCTCGCTACGTCTCAATTGGCTCCCGGCGGCGGATCCTCCACCTTCAGTTGCATGATCCGCCTCACCATCCGGTCCCTCCAGGCCGACAGGTCGGCGACCGCGCCCTCGCCGTACGTCGCGGTCATTCCTCTGGCGATCGCGTCGATCACGGCCTCGTCGAAGTCGGGAGCCGAATCGAGATCCTTCCAGACCGAACGGTAGGCGTCCCCGTACATCCTGAAGTAGCTGCCGACGCCACCGTCCGCGTTGACGTGGCCGGTCCCGAACGGTCCCACCAGCGCCCAACGCAGGCCGAGCCCCTCCCGCATCACGACGTCCACGACCTCTGGCGACGCCACTCCCGAGCCCACGAGCGAGATCGCTTCGCGCAACAGTGCCGCCTGCAGGCGGTTGAGGACGAAGCCGGGCGCAAAGCGGTCGAGCAGGACCGGGGCCATGCCGGCTCGCCGCAGCAGTGCCAGGGTGGAAGCCGTGACTTCGGGGCTGGTCTCCGCGCCCTCGAGGACCTCAACGAGCGGGATCACGTGCGGCGGGTTGACCGGGTGCGCGACGATGCACCGGGCCGCCCCGGCGAGCCCCTGCGCGATCACGGTCATGTCGTTCGCCGAGGTCGAGCTGCCCAGCACGACGCCGGGGGCCGCCGCCGCGTCGAGTTCCCGGTAGATCGACTGCTTGGTCGCGACGGCCTCCGGGCCGCTCTCCTGCACGTAGTCCACGCCGTCGAGCGCTTCCTCCAGGGTCGTGCAGCCCGTGGTCCGCCCTTCTTCGGCCCGGGCCTCGCTGTAGCTGCACAGACCCAGGTGGACGTCCTCCCTCGCGGAGGCACCGGCCCAGGCCAGCGCCCGCCGCAGCTGTTCGGCATCGGGGTCGTAGACCCGGGTCGGAAACCCCGCACGCGTGAAGACACGGATCCAGCTTCTGCCGATCACGCCGGCCCCCACGACGGCGACCGCCCCGGGTGAGGTCGGGGTGGCAGACGCTTCGGACATGGTGGTTCCTTTCCGGCGCTCCCGGCGCGCGCACCGGTGGTGCTCCCCTCGCGCGTGCGCCCACATGCGTGAATAATGAACGGACAAGCCAGCATATATCGCCACCGCCGCACTTGTCACACCCTTCCTGCCACACGGACGCCCTCGATGGCCAACCTGCACGACCGCTGGAACCACGCCGACGCACATCAGTACGTCGCCCGGGTCGGCCGCATGCCGCCCACGATCATCTGTGTCGCCTGCAACGGCGGGATTCAGGGCAAGGAGTCGAATCCGAACCTGCCCGAGACGCCCGAGGAGATCGCCGAGTCGGTGCGCGGCGCCTACGAGGCGGGCGCGTCGATGGTGCACGTGCACGCGCGCCAGGCGGAGTTCCCCACGCGGCCCGCGGTCACCACCGAACGCTGGATGGAGGTCAATGCGAAGATCCGCGAGGCATGCCCCGACATCATCATCAACGACACGACCGGCGGCGGCCCCGACATGACCAACGAGGAGCGGCTGCAGTGCCTGGATGCACGGCCCGAGGTCGCGTCGCTGAACCTCACCCCCGACATGAGCCGCTTCAAGATCCGTGCCCGGCCCGCGCCCCTGCCCGACCCGCGGCCCGAGATGATCTACGACGAGTGCCTGCCGTTCTCCTACCACCAGATCAAGCACTTTGCCACCGAAATGAAGGCGCGCGGGATCAAGCCGGAGCTGGAGACCTACCATCCGGGCGGCGGCTGGGTCATCCGCTTCCTGATCGACGAGGGGCTGGTCGAGAAGCCCTACTGGATTCAGACCGTCATGGGATACCAGACATCCAGCCTGCCGACCGTCGACAACGTGCTGCAGATGATCCGGGAGTTTCCAGAGGACACGGTGTGGCTGACCTCGGGGATCGGGCCCCACCAGCTGCCCATGACGACGCTGGCCACCATCCTCGGCGGGCACGTGCGCGTGGGGCTGGAAGACAACGTCTACTACCGCCGGGGCGAGAAGGCCCAAAGCAACCGGCAGCTCGTGGAGCGCGCGGTGCGCATCATTCACGAACACAACCGGGAGGTCGCCACCCCCGCCCAGGCGCGCGAGATGCTGAACCTCTCTTCCACGCCGACGGCCTATGACTGACCAGCTCGCTACCGACCGACGCCCGCTTCCGACCCTGCTCGCAGTCGCACTCCTGCTCGCTACGGCGGCGTGCGAGCCCGCCGACCCCGGCGCCACCGCAACCC
>VXMI01000008.1 GCA_009841165.1 Gemmatimonadota bacterium
AAGACTTTAGGGGATTTCCTGCCGGGATTCAGACCTTGGACGATCCGTCCCCGAGTCGCAACTCGACAGGGTGCTCTACGGCTGCGACGAGCTGAGCGGCCTCGTGTATGCGTGCTGCCTGGTGCGCCCGAACGGAATCGACGACCTGAAGCCGAAGTCCGTGGCGAAGAAGATGAAGGACAAGGCGTTCGCCCGCGGCGTGCACCGCGACGCGGTCCAGCGCGGCATCGACCTGATTGGGCTGCCGCGAGCCGAACACATCCAGTACGTAATCGACGGGCTCCGCACGGTAGGGGATGTGCTGGAGGTGAGAGGGGTCGATCAGGCCGCGCGCCGCAGAAGCTGAGCGCTATCCGCCGGTTCGCTCCAACGACCACATCTGCACGTACTCCACACCGAGGTCGTCGGTGGCGCGTCCAAGGATGTAGTCCTCGCCGATTTCGTAGATGCGCAGGCCTGAGGGCGTCTCCACGAAGCCGAGGACACGTCCCTCCACGTCGAATACGGTCCAGAGGGGATCCGGCCGCTCCTGGCCCGGAAGGTCGTATTCCTGGATCCAGAGATTCCCGAGCGCATCCGCGATGATCTGGTCAAAGGCTGGAAAGGTCTCCGGCATGGGAACCTCGGCCAGCTGCTCGCGCATCGATCGCCGCCTTTCCGCCTGTTCCTCGGGCGGTCTGGCCGCCGCCTGCCTCTCGATATAGGCGTCCAGATGGGCTGGCGTCGGTGCCACCAGCGCATGCTCGCGTCTAACGACGAGATCGAGCGCACCGTTCGGTCCAAAGGCCCTGATCTCATAGCTGTCGTTGGGGGCGACCACGAATCGACCGGCCCACACGGCCGTACGGGCCGAACGAAAGAACGGGAGCGTCATCATCCTCATCATGTTGCCGGACATCGAGAGATAGCTCTCGGAACCGGGACTGGCTTCCAGTGGCGCTGTCAGCACGCCCTCGGCGTTCGCCACTTCGTACAGGCGTTCTCCGCGACGCAGGCCATCTGCGAGCGTGCCCCCGCCGGGGCCCGATCGGGACACGAGGATGGTGCCGTCGGCGGAAATCTCTTCAGGCGTGTCACGCCCATCGCCGGGGTCACCGGGAATCATGGTGCGGCCGAAGTTTCCATCCCGGTCGAAGACGGAAAGGCGCTCCCGCTGTGAATACCACGCGATCACGGAGTCGCCCTGCCAGCCAGCGACGGCGACCAGACTGTTGAACTCACCAGGGCCTTCTCCGCTGCCACCCCAAGTCGCGAGATGTACTCCGGACCCGGCGAAGACCCGCAACTCCTGCGATCCACGGTTCGCAACTACGATGCGGCCATCGGACAGCCTCATCGCATCGCGGACCTGGTGGAGCAGGTAGGGGTCTTCGCCTTCGAGGGCGCCGATCGACAGAAGCGGCACCGAGTCAACCCGCCAGCCGAGCCTGGTTCCGTCCGGCGGACGCACGTTCTCGACGATGCGGATACCGGCGCTGTCCCGCGCCTCGGATGCCAATCCCACCGTGGCCCGCTGGTCGCTGCAAGCGGCCGTCGCCAGGAGCACGACCGCTGGACCGACCAGGATCCTCATCGCTCACTCCCGACGACCGCGATGCGCTCGAGCAACACGCTCCCGCTGCTGTTGCCCCGAAGGCGGTAACGGCTCCTGGGCTCCCAGCCCTCGCAGATGCCGCGCCAACCGCTGGCCCTGTTGCCCCACACCACACACACGTTCCGGTCGTCGGGAGCGCCAGTTTCCCCCAGATCCCTGGACAGCGCCCTGGCGCACTCGGCCATGGCTGCTTCACGCGCGTCTTCGTCCGGTGCTTCCGGTTCCAACCTGCATTCCAACGGTTGTACCGGGGCATCTGCGAGGGCGTGCGGACCGTCATGGCTGCTGGAGGCGAAAACCCAGTAGGCGTATACCGGATTCTCGCCTCCCCAGAGCCGCTCGAGTTCCGTGGTATCCGGGCGTTCCGGGCCCGGCAAGACGACCAGGGTAGTCTCGGGCGGTCTGGGCGATTCAACCAGCGGCGTCGGCATCTCCTGGTCTCCGGTGCCCCCATACACGAGCCCGAAGGGGAGCAGGCACAACGCTGCAGCAACGCACGCGCGCCGGATCCAGCGGGGTGCCCGGTCATTCGATGGTCCTGTGACCAGCATTCTCAATCTCCTCTCAAGTGAATTCGAGCTTCGCCCGCTCGTCACACTGGTCGAAAAAGCGGGCGTTGACGGTGTTGGCGGCGTGGACATCACTTCCAATACTCTCACGAGCGATCTCGCGTAGGCTCGAGGACTGGACTTGATAGCCGCAGCACCGAGCGCGTCACACGACGCCTCCTCGGCAGCTCTGAGTTCGCGGCCGGCCCACCATGCCACCGGGTTCCACCAGAAAGCCGTGCACGCCATCCACTCGATCCAGCGAACCAGGTGGTCGCGCCTGCGGACGTGGGCGAGTTCGTGGGCAATCACGGCGCGGAGTGCCGGCCCATCGAGGCTGGCCGTGAGGAATAAGGGGATCAGAAGGCGGACCCTCCCGCCTGTCCAGCACACCATCGGGGACACACGAGCGGTTGTGGTGTGCACTTCGGGAAGCTGTAGCAGGCCCAGCCTTTGCCCAATCCCGGCGACCTCGTCACGCAGTGCTCGTGGTGCCGGCAGCGAGGTTCGAGCCAGCCAGTGGCGGAAGCGGAGCGCTCGGGCCAGGGTCCACGCGAGCATCAGCGCCGCGACGGCAAGCCAGAGGACTACGAGCACGGCCTTCCCGTTATCGGCGACGGGGAAGTTGAAGGGCAGGCTGACTTCGCCTCGCTCATCGCCGGTCGCCACCGGCGGAACCTGGGCCGACGCCTCACCCGCGAGGGTCCCGGCTTCGGGGATCACAGCGTCCACACCGCCTCCCCCCGGAAGTACCGGCAGCGCCACTACCGCCGGCAGCAGCAACGCGACCAAAACGACCAGCCACAGCCGATGCGCCACACCGGGATGGCCCACGCGCCGCTGTACCGCCCACGCCACACCCGCCAGCAATACCGACACCACCAGCTTCGCCACACCGATCTGAAAGAGGATGTCGACCATGCTACTCCTCCAGAATCCGGCGCAGCTTGTCGATCTCGGCGCGCGTGAGCTTGTTGTCTTCGACCAGCCTCGTGATCATCGGCACCAGCGACCCCTGGGTCAGCCGGTTGGCGAGCGACTCCAGCTGGCCACTGGCGTATTCCTCACGGCCGATGGCGGGCGAGAAGACGTTCACGCCAAGGTCGCGAGCACGGGCGACGAAGCCCTTGGCACGAAGGCGCTGCAGAAGGCGCTGGACGGTGCCGTGCTGCGGCCTGGTGACGTCAGGGTAGAGCTGGTCGAGGATCTGCCGCGCGGTGAGGCGACCTTCCCTCCACAGCAGCTCCATAACCGCGAGTTCGGAATTGGGTAGCGATTGCATGGTCACGGCCGCTCTTCACCTCCGATCCAATAGCTGACACGACAATATGTCGTAACGTTAAGACACGATGTCGTAGATGTCAAGTCTGCAACGCTCAGATGGCACCCCCTTCGCGAACACGTCCTGCTCATGGTTCAGTTTATTCCGTAAACTGAACCACCGTTCGCACGGCCTTGTGCAGGGACTGGACATGGCCGCTCCAGAGGCGGCCCGGGCTCCTGGACTAGCGGCTCCCGGCCGCCACCGGCTCGAACGCCTTCAGCACCTCGCGCGTCATGTCCCAGCGGTCGAACCCCTGGCGGCCGTAGTCCAGGCCGCGGCGGACGATGACCACGTCGTGCGAGGGCACCACGACCACGAACTGGCCGCGGTTGCCGGCGGTGGAATAGGCATCGGACGGAACATCCGTACGGTCGTCCGGAACCAGCCAGAACTGGCCGCCGTAGAAGTTGCCGCTCTCCGATGTGGCGGGGGCCGGCGTGCGCGCGAAATCAATCCACTCCTCGGACACCAGCCGCTCGCCGTTCCACACCCCGTTCTGCGCGTAAAGCATCCCGAAGCGGGCCAGGTCGCGGGCGGTCGTGTAGACCTGGCTGCTCAGAATGAAATCGCCGAAGCGGTCGGTGCTCAGGAGCGTGCTGCGCATGCCGAGCTTGTCGAGGAGGCGCTTGCGCGGGAATTCGAGGTAGGTCCGCGCGTCCCCGATCATCAGCTTCATCGCGTAGACGCCGAGCAGGGTGTCGTAGTTCTCGTAGTCCCAGAAGGTACCCGGTTCGCGCATGAGCGAGCGGTTGCGCGCGCCGTCGACCGAGCTCGCTCCGGCCCAGTAGGAGAAACCCGACCCGGTCGCGTACTCCATGCCCCAGCTGTCCACGGGATAGAGGCCGCTGGACATGTTGAGAACGTGGCGGAGCGTGACATGCCGGCGAGGGTCGGTCTCGGCGGAGCCGGCATTGTCCGGCAGCCACTCGAAGGGCAGCGGGTCGTCCAGCCCGAGCCTGCCCTCGTCGACAAGCATGCCGATCAGCGTCACGGCAATGCTCTTGGCGGTCGACCACGTCCGGGTCTTCGTGGTCATTTTCACTCCCGGAGCGTAGCGCTCATGGAGGATCCGACCGTTCTGCAACACCATCAGGCTGAGGGTCACCTGCTCCGGCGATTCGCGATCGAACGTCCAATCGGAAGCGGCCTGCAGTGCCACTGGATCGATGCCGGCCGGCAGCGGACGGTCCTCGACGATGTCGCCGTCAGGCCACGGCATGGTGGCGGGATCGCCCTCCAGCGGCGGCGTCTCGAGGATCGGCAGCTCGTCGATATCGTCGAAGGTCTGGTCGGGCGACATGATCACGCACCCGATTCCCTCGCGGAATGCGGCCCGCATGACCGGGATCGCACTCGGCGCCCCGATCGCCACGGCCTTCCGCTCCCAGTCGACCACATAGTCGCCCCCATCGGCCGTCCCCACGGGGTTGTCGAGGTAGACAAGCTCCTGATCGAACACCTGCTCCAGCGTGCGGTTGCTGGTGAACAGTCCGTTGCACTGCAGGATCGCCTGTACGCCTCGCTGGATCATCTCCCGTTGCGGCGCGAAGTAGTCATATGACTGCCCCAGTTGCGCCTCGACGGCAGCGGGCGACAGGAGGACGAATGCGATGGCGGCGACGCTGAGGCGTTTCATGGTTTCCCTCGAATGCTGGACGGGATGGGTCGAACCGCCTTCAACATGCGCCTCGCCGCGTGCCCGGCCAAGGTCGGGTGCGAGCAGCGTGCCGGCGGGGATATCTTTCCGCATGCTGATCAACTGCGACATGGGCGAGAGCTACGGGCCCTGGGAGAAGGGGGCGGACGAAGCGGTGATGCCGCTCATCGACTGGGCCAACATCGCGTGCGGAGGCCACGCGGGAGACCCCGACACGATGGCGCGCACACTCTCGCTGGCGGCCGAGCACGGTGTGCAGGCGGGTGCGCATCCCGGCTATCCCGACCGGCGCAACTTCGGACGCCTGAGGCTCGACTGGCCGCTCGATTCGCTCGTGCTCGAGATCCAGGCGCAGATCGGCGCGCTTCAGGCTGTCGCGGCGGCAGTGGGTGCGCGCCTGCGCCACGTCAAGCCGCATGGGGCACTCTACCTGGCCATGATGAACGACGACCGACTGCTCACGCGGCTGGCCGAAGGAGTGGCTGCGGTGGACCCGTCGCTCACCTTCGTCCTGCAGGCAACGCCCGACCGCACGCGGCACGCGGCCATGCTCGAGCATACGGGGCTGCAGCTCGCGTTCGAGGCCTTCGCCGACCGCGCCTACGCGGCCGATGGACGCCTCCAGTCGCGCTCGATCAGGGGCGCCGTCCTTGCCGACCACGACGCGGTCGCGGCGCACGTCGCCAATCTGCTCGCAGGGTTCGTGGAAACGCCCGAGGGAACGCTGGCCGTGCAGGCCGAGACGTTGTGCGTGCACGGCGACAACCCGTCCGCAACGGGGTTGCTGCGCCGCATTCGTGAGCTGGTGCCCCGCCCCGGGTGATCACGTTCCCGGGCCCGGTCAGCGCGCTGGTCACACTGCCGGTGCCCGCCGACCGCGACGGCATCGCCCGCGTGCTCGGCCTCGAGCGCTTCGCTCGTGACGCGCTGCCGGATGTGCGAGCGACGATTCCCGCGTTCAACCGGCTGTTGATCGAGGGCGCGCCGCACAGCTGGGATCCGGAAGAGGTCGAGGCGCTGCTGACGGCCGCCGCGAAGGAATGCGTCCGGGGAACGCCGCCCGAGCCCGAAACGGGCGGTCCGGTCTCACTTCCCGCTTGCTACGATCCGGATCTGGCGCCGGATCTGGCCGATCTGGCGGCGAGCAGGGGGCTCAGCGTGGCGGAGGTGGCCCGACTCCACAGCCGCGCGCAATACGTCGTGCTGGCGACGGGGTTCGCCCCGGGCTTCGCATACCTGGGTGACCTCGACGCGCGGATCGCCATGCCCCGCCTGCCCACGCCTCGCCGGCGCGTCGAGGCGGGCTCCGTCGGGATCGCGGACCGGCGCACGGGCATCTATCCCGCGGCGGGCCCGGGCGGCTGGCGCCTTATCGGCAGGGTCCCCCCGGCGCTGTTCGCGGATGCCACGGAGCGGATCTCCCGTTTTCGCGCGGAGGGCACGGTCGAGTTCCGCGCGATCGACCGCAAGACGTATCAGGCGGAGTGCGAATGAGCCCGCACGGCGTGGTGGACCGCCCAGGGCCGTTCTGCACTATCCAGGACCTCGGGCGTCGGACCGGGCGCCGCGCCGGCCTGGCTCCCGGGGGAGCGATGGATCAGCGCTCCTACCTGTGGGCCAACCGGCTGCTGGGCAACCAACCGGCAGCGCCCGCCCTCGAGGTCACACTGGGCGGCTTCGCCCTTCGCTTTGCGGTTGCTACCGTTGTGGCGATCACGGGAGAGGGTTGCGCCGCGACGCTCGACGGCGTCGAGACCGGCACATGGCGCACCGTGCGCGCGCAACCGGGCCAGCAACTCCGCCTCGGATACGGCTCGACCGGCATGCGCACCTACGTCGCCTTTCCGGGCGGGCTGGAGGCACCCACCGCTTTCGGCTCGGCGTCGGCCGTGGTGCGCGACGGGATGCCAGGGTTGCTGGGACGGTGCTTCCGGCCGGGCGAGCAGCTACGCTGGCACGCCCCCGACTACCGGTGTCCGGTACGGCGCCTTCCCGAAGACCTGATTCCGCCTGTCCCGGATTCGCTTTCCGTGCCATTGGTCACCGGCTACGAATGGCTCGATTTCGCGACCACCGACCGCCGGCGGGTGTTCGACGCCGGATGGACCGTGGATCCCGCGAGCGACCGCACTGCGACCCGCCTGGCCGGTCCTGCCCTCACCACAGGTCCGCGCGTACTCGATTCGACGCCCCTCGTGGACGGCACCGTCCAGGTCACCGGCGACGGCCTCCCCCTCGTGTTCATGCGCGACCGCCCGACCATCGGCGGCTACGCCAAGCTCGGTTCCGTCGACCCCATCGCCCTCGACACGCTCGCGCAGGCACGGCCCGGCACGCCGGTCCGATTCGTCCGGGCCGAGCCCCACGCCCTCCGCAGCTCACTCGCCCGCAGGGAGTCGTTCTTCGGCATCGGCCAGGCAGACTAGCGGCGCCCATCCCACGCCTTGCCCCGCCACCCCCGTTTCCGCACCTTAATCCGGCCCCGGAAAAGGCGCTCCCGCCTCGGCGCGCGCCGCCGGCCCCTCTTCCGCGGCCGCCGCCACAAGCCCACCGCGAAGTCGAAGGGAGCCGGTCCCATGACCACCGCAACCTGGATCACCATGATCGTGATCATGGCGTTCGTGTGGGGAGGCCTCGTCGTCGCCGTCCGCACCGCGGTCCGGAAGGAATCCGCCAAGAGCGCCGAGTAGGCAGCCCGTGCACGGAATCCCCCCGGCATTCGAGCGGCGTTGCATCCGCGCTGGACCGCTTCGCTTTGCGTTGCTTCCTCGGTCGAATAGCGCTGCTATTCTCCCTCGTCGCGCCTCGCCAGCACAGCGCCCCGCCGCTCTCGGTGCTCGGGCGGCTCCGTGCACGGACCGCCTGCAGCCCGCGCACGAGATCATTGCCTAAACGCACAGATATCGACTCGATCCTGATCCTCGGTTCGGGTCCCATCGTCATCGGCCAGGCCTGCGAGTTCGACTATTCCGGCACCCAGGCGGTCCGCGCGCTCAAGGAGGAGGGTTACCGGGTCATCCTGGTGAACTCCAATCCGGCGACGATCATGACGGACCCCGACCTGGCCGACAGCACCTATATCGAGCCGCTCACCCCCGAGTGGGTCGAGCGCGTCATCGAACGAGAGAAACCGGACGCCCTGCTCCCCACGATGGGCGGCCAGACCGCGCTCAACATCGCCATGGACCTGCACCGGCAGGGCGTGCTGGCGGCGCACGGGGTCGAGCTGATCGGGGCGGACGAGCGCTCGATCGTCATGGCCGAGGACCGCGAGCAGTTCACCGCCGCCATGAACCGCATCGGGCTCGCCGTACCCCACGGAGGCTTCGCCCGCAGCGTCGACGAGGCGTTGGAGATCATCGAGCACACCGGCTACCCCGCGATCATCCGGCCGTCGTTCACCCTGGGCGGCACGGGCGGCGGAACCGCATACAACCTTGCCGAGTTCGAGGCGCAGGTACGCAGGGGACTCGACGCCAGCCCCATCCGCGAGGTGCTGATCGACCGCTCCGTGATCGGCTGGAAGGAGTACGAGCTCGAGGTGGTCCGGGACGGGCTCGACAACGTGATCATCGTCTGCTCAATCGAGAACTTCGACGCGATGGGCGTGCACACCGGCGACTCGATCACGGTGGCGCCGGCGCAGACGCTCTCGGACGTCGAGTACCAGCGCATGCGGGATGCCGCCATCGCCATCATCCGCGAGATCGGGGTCGAGGCGGGGGGCTGCAACATCCAGTTCGCCGTCAACCCGGAAAACGGCGAGATGCTGGTCGTGGAGATGAACCCCCGCGTGTCGCGCTCCTCGGCGCTGGCCTCCAAGGCGACCGGTTTTCCCATCGCGCGCGTAGGCGCGAAGCTGGCGGTGGGCTACCACCTCTACGAGCTCCCCAACGACATCACGAAGACGACGCCGGCCTCGTTCGAGCCCGCGCTCGACTACGTGGTGGTGAAGTTCCCGCGCTTCGCCTTCGAGAAATTCCCGGACGTGGACGACACCCTGGGCGTGCAGATGAAGGCGGTGGGTGAGACGATGGCGATCGGCCGCACCTTCCGCAGCGCCTGGCAGAAGGGTCTGCGTGGAATGGAGGTGGGCCGGATCGGCTGGGTTGCCGGTGCCACTCCCGCCGACGATGGTCTGGAGTCGGCCGAGCCCGACGCCTTGCTGACCGCCGTCCGCAGGCCGACCACCTTCCGCAAGTACCAGCTCAAGCGCGCCCTCGAGTCGGGCATCCCGATCGAGACCCTCCACCGCGCCACCGGGATCGACCCGTGGTTCCTCGACCAGCTGGTGCAGATCATCGAGCTCGAACGCTGGTTCGCCGACCTGCCCGCCGTCGACGAGCCGTCCCTCCGACGCATGAAGCGCGAGGGGTTCGCCGACGCGCAGCTGGCCGCCCTGCGAGGGGTCGACGAGGCCGCCATCCGTTCCCGGCGCTGGGAGTGGGGGATCCGGCCGACGTACAACGTGGTCGACACCTGTGCCGGAGAGTTTCCCGCGGCGACACCCTACTACTACTCGTCCTATGAGTCGGAGGATGAGAGCGACCCTTCCGACCGCGGCAAGATCGTCATACTGGGCAGCGGCCCCAATCGCATCGGCCAGGGGATAGAGTTCGACTACTGTTGCGTTCAGGCGGTCCTCGCACTGCGCGAGGCCGGTTACGAGACGATCATGGTGAACTCGAACCCGGAGACGGTGTCGACCGACTTCGACGTGAGCGACAAGCTCTACTTCGAGCCGCTGACGCTGGAGGACGTGGTCGAGATCGTCGAGCGGGAGCGGCCCGTCGGAGTGATCGTGCAGCTCGGCGGGCAGACACCGCTCAACCTGGCGTACCCGCTCGCGGAGCTGGGCGTGCCGATCCTGGGGACCTCGGTCGACGCGATCGACCGGGCCGAGGACCGGCGCCGATTCGAGGAGGTATGCCGCCGCATAGGAGCGCGCGTGCCCGCGAACGGAACCGCGATGAGCGTGGACGAGGCCGTGAAGATCGCCCGCGACATCGGCTTCCCGGTGCTGGTGCGGCCTTCGTACGTCCTGGGTGGCCGTGCGATGGAGATCGTGTACGACGAGGAATCGCTCAAAGGTTACTTCGCGCGCGCGGCAAAGGCCTCGCCCGACCACCCTGTTCTCATCGACCGCTTCCTGGAGGACGCCTTCGAGGCTGACGTGGACGCGCTCTCCGACGGGTCCGACGTGGTGATCGGCGGGATCATGCAGCACATCGAGGACGCGGGCGTGCACTCGGGCGACTCGGCGTGCGTGCTGCCGCCTTATCTGCTGGGGCGCGCGGAGCTGGACGAGATGCGGCGCCTCACGCGGCGCTTCGCGCTGGAACTGGGCGTCGTGGGGCTGCTCAACGTGCAGTACGCGGTGAAGGACGGCCACGTGTACGTGCTGGAGGTTAACCCGCGCGCATCGCGCACCGTGCCCTTCGTGGGGAAGGCGACCGGGGTGCCGCTCGCCCGGCTGGCGGCGCTCGTGATGGCGGGAGGGAAGCTGGCCGACCTCGGCGTGCCCTCGGAGCCGGAGGTGAACGGGGTCGCGGTGAAGGAGGCCGTCTTCCCGTTCAACCGATTCGACGTGGACACCCTGCTGGGTCCCGAAATGCGCTCGACCGGCGAAGCGATGGGCGTCGACGACTCCTTCGGGATGGCCTTCGCCAAGGCCCAGGTGTCGGCAGGAAACCGGCTGCCCGAGGGCGAGGACGATCTGTCGGTGATCGTGACCGTCAACGACTCCGACAAGCCGACGGTGACGCCGCTGGTGCGTCGCCTGGCGGACCTGGGCTTCCGGGTGCTGGCGACCGCCGGGACTCGCAGCCACCTGCATCAGCTCGGCATCCCTTGTGAACGGATTCACAAGGTCGGTGAGGGCCGCCCCCACATCGTCGACCGGATCGTGAGCGGACAGGTCGGCCTGCTCATCAACACCCCCCTCGGCAAGCAGTCGCAGTACGACGACTACGCCATGCGGCGCGCGGCGATCGCCTACGGCGTCCCGTACCTGACGACGATGTCGGCCACGAGCGCCGCGGTGGACGCTCTGACCGCGATGCGGACGCGCCGCCCCGAGATCCTGAGCATCCAGGAGCGAATCGCGAGGACGCCGGCAGCTGTCGGCGCCGCGCAGGCGTCGTGACCGGCGGTCCGGGCGCGCCACCGCCCCACCCGTCGACCGCCTTCCTGATGCACCCGTCGGCGGTGTTGCACGACACGGGCTGGGGCCACCCCGAACATCAGGGCCGGTTGCGCGCTTTGGCTTCCGCGCTGAAGAACGACCTGGTCGCGCTGCACGACGGGGTTCGACAGGTCGCGCCAGCGCCCGCCAGCGAAGAGGACCTGACACTGGTACACACCGAGGCGCTGGTCGCCCGGGTGCGCGGCGCGGTCGACGTGGCCCGGGAGCGGGGCCGTCCCGTCGGCCTCGATGCCGACACGCAGGTCTCCGCGGCGTCATGGGACGCGGCGCTCGGGACCGTGGGCGCCGCGCTGGAGGCCGTGCACGGCACGGTGGAGGGGCGGTACCGCAATGCATTCGTGGCCGCGCGTCCGCCCGGGCACCACGCGACGCCGGGCCGCGCAATGGGGTTCTGCCTCTTCAACAACATCGCCATCGCGGCGGCGAGTCTTCGGGCCCGGGGCGAGGCCGGGCGCGTGTTGATCATCGACTGGGATGTCCACCACGGCAACGGGACGCAGGACGCCTTCTACGACGACCCCGACGTGTTCTTCCTGTCGCTCCACCAGTACCCGCACTATCCCGGCACGGGAGCCGCAAACGAGACGGGGCGGGGG
>VXMI01000092.1 GCA_009841165.1 Gemmatimonadota bacterium
GTATGATGGTGGGCTCGGTCTGTTGTTTTTAAGAGCCGGGGGCGACGAGGGGGTGGGACGCCAGTGCGAAGGCGGTCGCCAGGAGGAGTTGAACGCCCCGCTGGATTGTCGCGACCCTCAATCCTGTCCGGGAAAGATCCCTGACACCGTTTGCCCGAGTGCTACGCCGATCCGATTGCATCGCTCTTCTTCCAATCCATAGGCCGAAAGCCATACTCCCATCTTCCATCGCTCGCCCGTCCCTTCCATTTCCACGTGCAGCACGGCGTCGTCGAGGGACGTCAGCATTGCGGCGAAGGCCCAGGGGCGATCGGAAAGAACGACCGTCCCCTTCAGAGTGCGGCCGCCGGCGAGCCGAATGCTGAATGTCTCGCCCGGTTGTGCAGGCACCGTGCCGAGGCCGGCGTCCCCGAATATCGCATCCCAGACTTCTTCGCGCGTGCCCGTCACCCAGGGCCGTTCGCTGATCATCGTGCGGTGGGAATCCGGGTGGCGCTCCAGGTAGTGCTTGAGGTTCCAGAGGAAGAAACGCCATCCGTTCGTCATCATGCGGACGCCGTCGTCCCAGGAGGGATCGGCCGACAGCCCCGAGTTGACCATGCTCAGGCGTGTGGTACCGTTGCGAGCCTCGAGGCGGTAGTCGAGTGCCATTGCGGCACCCTCCTCGGTGGCTTCGTCCGGGAGTTCGTCGGCCAGACCGAGGTGGACTTCGGGCTCCCAGACCGTGATCCGGCTCGTCCACTCGGCACCGCCGCCCCAGGATACCGTGAGGTAACCGCCCACGCCCGGCTCGGCCGAGGCGACCGGGGCGAACCAGTTCGCTACGCCGGCGGCGTCGGTGATCGCCCGCCAGACAGCGTGGGCCGGTGCGTCGATTTCGACAGATACCTCGATGTTGCGCGTCTCGGAGGCGGTGGACCTCTCACCGCTCACCGCGGCTCCCTCCCGCTGCCGCGCGAGAGGGCCCGGTAGTACTCCTCGACCAGGGCGCGGTACTCTTCGGGCACGTCGCCGGACTGGTAGAGGAAGACCTCGCCCTCTTCGTCCACCGCGAACTCGCGCCGCAGCCTGAATTCGAGCTGCTTGATCGTCTCGACCAGTTCACTCTGGAGCCGGGCCACTTCCTCGGGGTCGGCGTAGGTGCCTTCGCGGTCGAGGGCGCGCATCGCCTCGATCATATCCTGCAACTCCTGAGGACTCGCGCCGACACGTTCCAGGAGGCGCCCCAGCGCCTGCGTCTCGCCGATCCGCTCCCGCACCTCCCGGCGTATTTGGCGGATCGTTTCGGGGTCGAAGTCGCGCCAACCGCCGCCGCCGTAGCCTCGCGGGTCGCCCTCGCGGTAGTCGCGGGCTCCGGGCGTGCCGCCAGCGGTCCGGTCGCCGCCTGTCGGATTCCCGGCTCTCTGCTCTCCGCCCGCCTGTTCTCCGCCCGCCTGTTCTCCGCCCGCCTGTTCTCCGCCCGCCTGTTCGCCACCCGCCTGTTCACCACCCGCCTGCTCGCCGCTCGCCTGCTCACCGCGCCCTTGCTCGCCGCTCGCCTGCTGGCTGCTCTCCAGGCGCCGCTCCATCGATTCGAGGCTGCGCACGAGATCCCGCGCTGACTCGAGCGCCTCCTCCTGCGAATTGCCTTCGGCGCGCCCCTGGATCGCCTCGGCCGCCTCTTCGAGACGATTCCCGAGCGATTGGATCGCCTGTGCGGTCTGGTTCTCGAATGCCTGTGCGTACTCCTCCTGGCCGGGGCGGCCGACCAGCCCGCGCGAGTACAGCAGCCGTTCCCGGAGCTGCGTCTCGCGGATGGTCCGGGTCGCCTCTTCCAGTTCCTGGGCGCCTTCGGTGCCCTCGCGGCGAGCCGAGGCGGCCAACTGGTCCAGCTGGGCCAGGATGTCGCCCACCTCTTCGGCCATGGACTCCTTGGTTTCGCGGATCCGTCCGACCTGATCTGCCGAGGGGCGTCCCACACGCGACATCGCTTCCATGCGGTTCTCGACGTCTTCCTGCTGGCGAGCCAGTTCGTCGACCCTTTCCTGGGCGTCCTGCAGGTCGCGCTCGAGTCGATCGTCCTGGGCGCCGCCGAGCTGGTCCCGGGCGTCCCGCAGGCGCCTCAGTGCGGATCGGGCTTCCGCGACACCCGCGGTGCCCCGGTTCGCAGCGGATCGCCGCATCGCGTCGGCGGACTGCTGGAGCTGGCGCGATATCTCTTCCAGTTGCCGCTCACCGGTCTCCCGGGAGAGCCGTTCCAGCTGCCTTGCCGCTTCTTCCGCTTCCTCGGCCAGCTCCCGCGCCGCGTCGCTGCCGCCACCGGCCTGCCCTCCCTGCTGCGCGGCGGCACGGCGCTGCTGGCGTTCCAGCTCCTGCTCCTGGCGGCGGGCCAGCTCGCGCAGCTTCTCCATCAGCTCGTCGACTTCCTGGTCCGCGCTCTCCTGCTGGCTGCGCTGCACGGTCTCGTACTGGTTGCGGAGCTTGTCGGTCTCGAGCTCGAAGAGATCGGCCAGATCCTCGGCACTCGGCCCGCGCTGGCCCTGGCGACCGCCCCCACCACCTTGCTGCTGGCGCTCCAACGAAACGAAACGCTCGTAGGTCTCCTCGGCCTTCTGGAGCTGGCGGAGCGCGCTCTGTTCGGGGCTGATGGCACCGCCCGGGGCCAGGGCGCGCAACGAGTCCACCGCCTCGTTCATGGCCTCGACGGCGACGGGCAGCGCCTCGGCGATCCGCTGGAAGGCCTCGTCGGCGCGGGTGATGCCGCGATTCAGGATCCGCTGGGTGAGGGTTTCGACCTGCTCGCGCAGCCGCTCCTGCGTGAGCGCCACGCTGACGACGTTCTCTTCCCAGCTCTCGGGGCTGTAGCTGTCGCGGTCACGCACCAGGTTGAAGGTGGCCGCGATGATCTGGCGCTGGAGCGCGGAAAGATCCTGCTCCATGTCGCCGCCACCCCCACCACCGCCGCCGCCGCCCTGGGGCGCACCGCCCTCGGCCTCGCGGTAGTCGCGGCGGAAGGGCCGCACCTGCAGGAAGTAGATGTCGGTCATGGCCTCGCCGGGCGAGGGCGCGTTGTCGCGCGCGACCCCGTGGTAGGCGATGAGGTCGCCGACCTCCAGCTCGTAGTCCTCCATGAAGACGGTGTGTCCGGCGGTGACTTCGGTGAGCGGGGCGCCGGCGGAGGAATGAATGGGCAGCGTGTCGGAGGGTCCTCCATTCACGCTGTAGACGAGCAGAATCTCGGCCACGCCCAGGTCGTCGTCGGCCCGTGCTTCGATGAAGACCTCCTCGATCGAGCTTACCTCGATGTCGCGGCCCGGCCTGTTGAACGAGATCGACGGTCCCTGGTCGTGGAGCACGTCGATCCGGTAGTCGGGGGCGCCGGCCACCCAGACCTCGTCGCGCGCGAGGAAGCGGATGCCGTAGAAGCCCTCTTCGCGCACAACGAAGGAGGCCCCGAACGTGCCTTCCGGCCCGGTCTCCATGCTGATCGTGTCGCCCGTGTCCATCACAACCTGCGCAGCCGGCGTCGCCAGGGTCGGCGTCACGGTGATTTCGACCCGGGTGCCCGCCAGCGCCGCCACGTCGCCGCCGTACTCGAAGCGGCGGGGCGCCAGCCCGGTGTAGCGCGGGAAGTGGTAGACCATCTCGAGCCGGTCGACCGCGGGCAGGTCTGCGACGCCGAGCGTGAAGGTGCCGGAACGGACGCCGTTCGCCTCCACGTAGTAGGTGGTCTCTTCCGCGACGTTCAGCAGCAGCCCCTCGTGGCCGCCGGCACCGTCCTCGATCATCGGCAGGGCCGAGTAGCCGTCCTCGCCCTCCATGCGGGTGTAGAGGACGACGTCGTCGGGGTCGAAGCCGTGCGGCGCGGCCGAAATCATGAGGTCGGAGTTGCGCGAGATGATCGTGTCGCCGGGCTCGACCGAGACGCTGTAAGGATTGACCGACTCGGCCGCGCGGACCGGGAAGAAGAGCGCCGACATGCCGTGCCTCAGAAAGCCGGGGCCGGCGAGGAGGAGGACGACCGAGGCGAGAGTCAGGCCGCCGAGTACCCCGGTGGAGCGCCGGATGGACCGTTGCTCGATGCGCCGGCCGTAGTCGATGCGCCGGCACCGCCGCACGGCGCGCCGCACCACCTCGCGCGACAGTTCGGTGTCCGCGAACCGGCCGCCCCTGGCCGACTCGACAGCGGTGAGAACCCGCGACTGAAGCGACGGCTCGTTCTCCTCCAGGTACAGCGCGACCCGCTCGTCGGCGACAGGGCGAAACAGCGGCCAGAGGATCCACCGCGCAAGGAACAGGGTCACCACCACCCAGAGCACGATGCGCATGGCCATGACCGCGCCGGGCGAGAAACGCAGGACCTCGAGGCTCGACGCCGAGATCAGGAAGGTGGCCAGTACCGCGGCCGCGGTCAGTGCCAGACCCCGCAGCAGCAGCTTCAGCCGCCAGCGGCGCCGGACCTGCCGTACTACTCGCAGGATCTGGCCGTCAGAGTGCCGGTTGCCGGTCCTTGGCATGTTCCCCCTCCTTGATCCGTTCCCGCGACAGCCGATTCGACAACATGGTCTCCGAGGCCATCAGGAGAAAGGCCGCAGCCAGCAGATAGCGCCAGAACGCCTGGCTCTTCTCGAAGTCCTCGCCTGCCACTTCCTCTGTCTCCCCCGTTCCATCGGGTCTCCGGGACCCGTCCACCAGCGCCGCCGCGCCGCCCACAGCCGCCTGGAAGGCCTCCACGTCCATACGCGTCAGGTCGGACTCGGCTACATCTACGTTTACCGCAAGCGCGGGTGGATGGTCCGGTCGCTGTCCCGGCGGCCTGATCTCCCAGATCCCGCGGCGGTGGAGCCTGAGCGCCAAACCACCCTCCTCGTCGAGCGGCACCGACCCGCCTCCGGGCTCCATCGCCACCGCGCCTGCGGGAATCTCCCACGAGCCCGCCGCCTCGGCCAGAGACGCGAGATTCACCGTCGACCCGGCCAGGTGCCACGCGGGGATCTCGCCCCTGCCGCCCAGGTAGCGCGTGACCCGGTGTACGAAGGGTAGATAGACGGGCTGCAGCGGAAGGTTGTTCCAGAAGCGATCGAGTCCGGTGGCCCACACCAGCACGCGGCCGGTTCCGCGCCGACCCACCACGAGCGCGGGCGAGCCGTCGTCGAAGCGGGCCAGGACCTGGCCGTCGGTTTCGGTCAG
The DNA here is from genome assembly GCA_009841165.1 of Gemmatimonadota bacterium. Classification (GTDB taxonomy): domain Bacteria; phylum Gemmatimonadota; class Gemmatimonadetes; order Longimicrobiales; family Gaopeijiaceae; genus Bin94. The sequence continues at coordinate 5,170 of VXMI01000092.1, forward strand.
TGCGCGCGTGCGGTAGAAGGAGGCCTGCGAGAAGTCGCCGGAGCGGGGTCCACGAAACGCCTCGTAGATGGCGTGATCGTAGTCCACGTAGCCGAGACGTCGCTCGCCGTCCCCTTCGACGACGCCCCCGATGGTCGCCGGCAGGAACTCGGCGTGCACCGACGGCACCGACGAGCGCTCGCCAAGCACGAACAGGAGCCCGCCGCCGCCATCGACGAACGCGCGCAGCCGGTCGCCCGCAGATCCGCCGGGGAAGGCGCCGCCGTTCAGGATGACCACCTCCGTGTCCGCCAGCGCTTCTTCGTCGGGGACGCTTCCCACCACGCGCGCCGCAAAGCCCGCCCCTTCGGCGATTCCGAGCGCGCCACGCAGGTAGAGGTTCGAGTCGCCCGTCCCCAGCGGATCGACCACGACCACGTCGAGGTCACCCCCCGGCGAGGCCACGAAATGGAGCGTGTTGTCCTGCTCCAGCCCGCCGTCCACCGGTTCCGCGACGCGCAACTCGCCATGCGTAAACTGCGCCGTAAGGGTGAACGGTTCGAAGCTCACCGGCGCCGCGGCGCCACCCGGCACCGTCACGGAAGCCGTCTCGATCTCGGTTTCGTCGATCGACAGCACGACATCGGCGGTGACCGCGTTCTCGTCCGTATTCACCAGCCGCGCCGCCACCGTCACCCGCTCCCGGCCCCCCGCACCCTGCCGCCCCAGTTCCAGGTCCGCCAGCGCGAGGTTCGCTGCCTCGTCGCCACCGATCACCACGCTCTCGACGACCACACCCTCGGGCAGCGTCGCGTCCGGATCGGGCCGCCACCCCGTGCGCTGGAAGTCGCTGATCAGCACGACCCGCTGCCGGGACAGGTTCGACGCGGCCAGCGTGGACGCGGCCAGCTTCACCGCCGGTGCGAGGCGTGTCGCGAGGGAGGTGGTGGCGAGGGTATCGAGGGCGGCGAGGATCCGCGCGGGCTCGCCGATCGAGCGGTGCAGCAGCGCCGGTGTCTCGGAGAAGACGATGAGCGAAGCCCTGTCGCGGGGCCTCAGCGCACTCACCACCGAGCGTGCACGGGACACCGCCTCTTCCCAGTTGTCACCCATCTCCATCGACCAGGAGCGGTCGAGCATGACGACCACCTCCTCGGCCGCGGGCCCCCCCACCGACGCGAGGCGGCCACCACGCACGAAGGGGCGCGCGAAGGCCGCGATCACGAGCGCCAGCGCCGCCAGCCGCATGATCAGCAGCACCCAGTGGCGGATCCGGCGCCGAGACTTCTCCTGGAACGGGATCTTCTCCAGGAACATGAGCGAGGGGAACCGGATCGGCCGCCCGCGCTCCTGCCGCGTCAGGTGCAGCAGGATCGGTCCCACGAGACCGGCCAGCGCGATCAGGAACAGCGGAGCCAGGAAGCTCACGGCCTTCCTATCCGCCCACGCTCCCGCCCAGCGCCATCCGCGCCGGGTCGGAACCGCCGCGCCGGTGCTGCCGGAACACGAGGTACGCGTACAGCGCCTCGTCCAGCGGCTCGGCCGAGTTGAGGAGCACGTAGTCGACCTGCTGCTTGCCGAACAGCCTGCCGAGCGCGTCGATATGCGTCCCTACCTGTTTTCGGTACGCGCCGACCAGCTTTTCGGGCTTCACCGGAAGGAGTTCCCGCGTCTCCAGATCCTGGAAGTTTGCCGCCTGCACGAACGGGAAGTCGATCTCGGCGGGATCCAGGATGTGGAAGGCCACCACGTCGTGTCCCTGGGCCCGGAAAAAGCCCAGCCTCTCCGAGATTTCGTCGGGGTCGTGGTAGAAGTCCGACACGACCACCAGGATCCCGCGGCGGCGGAAGGTGCTCCCCACCCGGTCCAGCGGCCGGTCCCAGCCGCCTTCACGCTGCGCCCTGACCCGCGCCACCGCGTGCAGCACCTTTTCGAGGTGCGCCACCGAGGGCCGCACGTGCTCCACCACGTCGCTGTCGAACGCGTAGAGCCCGACCCGGTCCTTCTGCCCGGCCGAGAACCAGGCCAGGCTCGCGGTCAGAAAGCGGCCGTAGTCGAGCTTGGTGATTTCGCCGGACCCGTATCCCATCGAAGCCGAGGTGTCCAGGAGAAACGCCACGTCGGCGTTGGTCTCGGCTTCGAACTGCTTGATGTAGAAGCGGTCGGTGCGGGCATAGAGCCGCCAGTCGATCCTGCGGATGTCGTCGCCCGGCATGTAGGGACGATGCTCGGCGAAGTCCATGCTGACCCCCAGGAACGGCGAGCGGTGAATCCCCTGCATGAATCCCTCCACCACGGTGCGCGCGAGCAGCTGCAGGTTGTCGATCCTCGCCAGGATGACGGGGTCGAGAAACGACGCGCGCGCAGCCGGCGAGGAGGTCGCCATCCGGCGCCCCTACATCCCCGACTTCGGAACCGCCACCGATTTCAGCAGCATGTCCACCAGCTCGTCGGTGGTGCGTCCCTCCGACTCGGCGTGGAAGTTCGTGATGATGCGGTGCCGCATCACCGGCGCCGCCAGCTCGCGGATGTCATCGAAGCTCACGGTCAGCCGCCCCTGCGTGAGCGCGCGCGCCTTGCCTCCGAGGATCAGGTACTGCGCCGCGCGGACGCTCGCCCCGTGTGCAACCCACTTCTTCACGAAGTCGAGGCTTCCGTTCGGGTTGGGCCGGCTCGCGCGCACGAGGTTCACCGCGTACCGCATGACCGGCTCGGCCACCGGCACCCGGCGCACCAGATCCTGAAAGGCAATCATGTCCGCCCGCGACACGACCGGATTCAGCTCGGGCTCCACCTCGTCGGTGGTCTCGCGCACCACCTCCATTTCCTCTTCCTCCTCGAGGTGCTCCATGCGGATGTGGAACATGAAGCGGTCCAGCTGGGCCTCGGGCAGCGGATAGGTGCCTTCGAGCTCGATCGGGTTCTGGGTCGCGAAGACGTAGAACGGCGGATCGAGCTCGTAGGTGTTGGCCTGCACGGTGACCCGGTGCTCCTGCATGGCCTCGAGCAGCGCGGCCTGCGTCTTCGGCGGCGTGCGGTTGATCTCGTCGGCGAGCACCACGTTCGCAAAGATCGGCCCGGGCGCGAACTCCAGGCCGCGGCTCCCGTCCTCGCGCTGCTGGATGATGTCCGTCCCGGTGATGTCCGACGGCATCAGGTCCGGCGTGAACTGGATGCGCGAGAAGTCCAGGTCCAGCACCTGCGCGATCGAGTGGATCAGCAGCGTCTTGGCAAGGCCGGGCACCCCCACGATCAGGCTGTTGCCGCCCACCAGGAGGGTCAGCAGGACGTGCTCGACGGCCTCGTCCTGCCCAATGATGATCTTGCGGACCTCGGAGAGGATCTTCTCGCGCCCCTCCTGGATGCTCTCGGCGAGGGCGACGTCGGCGACGGGTTCGGTTTGGGGGGAAGTCAGGGGTTGCGTGGCGGTTTGCGTGGCCAAAGTCTCACCTCTTCTCGCCGGTCGTCGCCGGCGCTTATCGGTTCAGCGCGTAGATCACGTAGTTGACACCGAACTTATAGGCTTCGTTAGACAGGTCGATAGGAAAATACCCCAGGTCCGAGTACTCCCAGTAGTCGCCGATGTCGTTGTTGAAGTTGGCGACCACCATCAGCCGTCCCTCGGGGTCGTCGTTCTCATGGAGCCCCAGAAAAGCGGGACGATACTGCCCGAAGGTGGGCGGCGGCAGATCCAGCGTCTCGATCTGGAAGAAGGAGTTGAAGACCGGCTCCTCGAGCTCCAGCAGCCGGAAGCGGTGGCCCGGCAGGATCGCGTTGAAGATCGCCTCCACGTTGCGCCACTCCCGGTCGCTCCGGAAGTCGTCGAGGATCAGGAACCCGCCCTTCAGCAGGTAGTGCGCGACGTTGTCGACTTCCTCCTGCGTCGGCGCCCATTCCCCCGGCTCGGAGACGTACGCGATCGGATACCGGTGCAGCTCGGGATCGTCGGCGTCGATGATGTTGGTGCCGGTGGTGTTGGGCCCCAGCATCGTCACCTCGTCCAGGATCTTGATGAAATTCTGGTCGGCATAGGGATAGTCGTGCGCCCACCCCGGTCCGCCGCCGCGCCCGAATCCCCGTCCGAAGCCCCTGCCGCGAAAGCCGTTGAAGCGCACGCGGACGAAGGTGTACGTGGCGTCGTAGGGGACGTTGAGGAAGACCTGAGGGGGTGGGGAGGAGAGCGACGGCTCCGGCGCGGCACCGAGTCCTTCAGCGTCGGTAGTGGACTTCTTCCCGGCTGCGAGGGAAAGGGTCGCCACGGTCGTCGCGGCGGCGATCCCGAGCGTGGCTGCCGCTCCGGCCCGGGAAGACGTTCCAGCTGAAACGCGCGGCACGGCGGGGGGCGTTCGCCTCACCGGCCCGGCTCCTCGCGGCGCAGTTCAAGCAGCAGGTCGAGGGCCTCCTCGTAGTTCGGCGCGATCTCCAGCGCCGCGAGAACCGCACTGCGCGCCGCCGCGCGATCTCCCTTCCGGTGCAGGACACGGGCCAGTTCGTAGTGGGCCGTGGCGCGGTCGACCGGGTCGAGCGCGATCACGGCGCGCCGTTCGAGGGCCGCGGCCTCGAGATCGCCGGCCGCCTCCATCAGCAGCGCCACGCGCTCGTGATCCTCGATCTCGTAGGGGTGGACGTGCGCGAGGTCGCGGAGTGCGTCGGCTGCGCCCGCCTGGTCGCCCGAGTCGTGCAGCACCCTGGCGAGCGCGCGGCGGGCGTCGTAGTGGCTCTCGTTGAGGCGCAGCAGGGCGCGGTAGTGCCGGATGGCCGCCGCCGCGTCGCCCTCTTCCTGCCGGATCCGGCCAAGGAACCAGTGCGCGCCGTCGGGGCCGCCGTATTGCGGGAAGAGCTCGAGCGCGACCTCGTAGTGCTCCGCCGCCTCGGCCGTGCGGCCTTCGTCGAACAGGGCGTTGCCCAGCGCCATGCGGGGGCCGAACCGGCGCGGGTTCCGGGCGACCTCGGCTTCGAGGGTGGCCACGTCCCGCGTCCCCAACACTTCGGCCGGCGTCACCATCCCCGCAGGCTCACCGCCCACCGATTGCACCGCCGCGGCGAAGCGGTCGTTGAGGAAGGCCTCGAACTCGCTGTCAAAATCCTCCAATCGAACCCCCAGCGCGCGCTCGAACGCCTCTTCGTTCGTGGCCCCGTCGCGGTAGGCGCGGAGCATCTCGACGATCGCGGGGAATCCGTGCCGCTCCTCGATGACTTCGAAGACGAGCGACGCCTGATAGTAGCTGTCGATCACCTCGCCCGGATGGCGCGGACTGGAGAACCCCCGGTCGAGTTCACTCACCGGACGCAGCTCGTCCAGGGCCAGCGAGCGGATAAACCCCACGCCCGGCTGGTGGCCCCAGCCGGGATTGCCCTTGCGCTGTTCGTGCACGGCGAGCCCCTCCGAGAACCACCGCGGCACCTCGTTTTCGGACACCGCCAGGTGGAACGAGTGCGCGATTTCGTGCCACAGCGTCGACGCCCAGTTGAATTCGCCCCGGCCGCGAGCCGCCGGCGAGTCGATGGCGAGCGCGGGTCCGAAGCTCACGCCCAGCGCCCCGATCCCCACCAGGCCGACCGTGCGCACCGAGAAGTCGGCGTGGCGCGGGTAGACCTCGACCCGGATGGGTCCGGCGGGTGCTTCCCCGTACCGCCGCGACATCTCGGCGAAGGCGCGTTCGGCGATCGGCTCCATGTACGGCGCCAGCAGATCGGCCTCGGACTCGTGCAGCACGAGGTCGAAGTTCAGCGTCGAGACCACTCGGTACTCCACGAAGGTGTCGAGCAGGTCGAGGGTGTTCTTGAACCAGAGGTTGAAGGGATCGCCGGCGAAGGCCCGGTCCAGGTTCACGCGACCTTCGTCGACCTGGCCAAGCCGCACCTGGTTCAGCCCCATGAGCCCCCACGCGGTCCAGCTGCCGGGATCGGCCTCGGTCGCCTGGCGCGCGAAGGACAGGGCCTCGCCGTACTTGCGGTGATCGGCGGCGAGTTCGGCCAGGAGTACCAGCGGGGTCGTGGGCATCGTTGTGAGGGAGCGCACCTGCTGCATGACGGCTTCGAATCCGGCGTCGTCGCCGGAAAGGTGGAGGATCGCGCCTTTGGTGCCGAGCGCCCCCAGGTCGCTGCCGTTGACCTCGAGGACCTTGTCCACTTCTTCCATCGCCGCTTCGCGGTTGCCGTGCATCAGGCGGATCCGCGACCGCAGGGTCCGGGCCCCGGCAAGGTTGGGGTTGGTGGCGAGCGCGGCCTCGAGGTCGGCTTCCACGTCGCCGCCCCCCTCCAGGCGCACGACCCGGGCCAGACCCAGCCGCGCGGCCGCGTGCGACGGGTTCTGGCGAAGAATCTCGCCGAAGGCGGCCGCGGCCTCGCGCGCGTCGTAGCGTTCGAGAAAAAGCTCTCCGATCGCCAGGCGGGCGGCGTGGTCCCGTGGGCCCGCCGCGACGGCCTCGTCGAGGGCGAGCAGCGCGTCGTGGGCGTACTCGTAGTTCCAGCGGGAAAGCTGGAGGAGCGCCCTCCCCACCGCCGTGAGTTCCGCCGCAGAGAGGTTCGACGCGGTGTTGTAGTAGTCGATGAAGCCGTCGAAGATCCCGCGGGCCCTCTCCCGGTCGCCGTAGCGGTAGAGCAGGATGCCCAGCTCGACCCGCGCCGCCTCA
>VXMI01000044.1 GCA_009841165.1 Gemmatimonadota bacterium
AAGCGGACACATTGCGTGCTCCGAAAAGCGGACATATCATTTGCTCTCGACAGGACAGCAGTGGATAGCTTCCGCCGAGGAGTCCGATAGCACGGCGGTAGGCGGCCAGACCCTGCCGGTCCCGGTGCTGAGCGAAGTAGAGATCCCCCAGCAGCCACTGCGCCCGTCCGGACTCGGGGTGCTCGCGGATGAGTGTCGAGAAGACCGTGGCGTTGTCGCGCCAGGCGGGGTTGCGGCCCACGGTTCGGCAAAAGAACACCAGCAGGATGGCGGCCATCAGAGCATTCCCAACTCGGGGGTGCTCCCTCCGCAGTCCGACGACCATCCAGCCGGCCGCGGCACAGAATCCCACCGACGGCAGATAGAGCGTACGCTCGGCGAGCAGGACACCTGTGAGAAACGGGAGGTTCGAAACGGGCAGGAACGTGATGATGAACCAGAGGATGCCGAATCCCGCACTCCGCGGGACTGGTCGTCGCGGCTTCATTGCTCCGGTTCTCCAGGTCGTCCACGCGACTGCCACTGCCACGAGTCCCGTGGAAACCCCGAGCACGCTCTCCGATGTCCACCGGTAAGCCAGTGTGATCACGCCCGGCGCGTAGTCGGCCGACAGGTCCAGTGGCATGAAGAGCAGTCTGAGTACGGCCGGCCAGGTGCCCAGAATGGTCCACACCCGGGGCACGTCTCCGCTCGCGAGCACCTCGGCCCCCAGCGGCGATAGCGGGGTAACAACTCCGCCCAGCACGGCCGCTCGGGCCGCGAGTGCCAGGCCGGCGACGGCCGCCAGTGCAGCATGGAGAGGACCTCGGTCCGCCAGGTAGCCCCCGATACGGGTCAACCGCACGTCGCGTCGCGCGCAATCGAGGAGGAGTACGGCCCCCGGCAGGGTAATGGCGTGTTCCTTGGCCAATGTGGCCAACAGATAGAGCGAGAGCACCCCGAGCAGCGGTCCGGGTCGCATGCGTCCCCGTACCCTGACGGCGACAATGCACGCCAGGAGGTACAGGTTTGCGGCCAGGACTTCCGCCATTCCCACGACGTTCGCCACGGCTTCCGTGTGCACCGGATGTACGGCGAACAGGAGTCCTGCCGTGAAGGCGACCTGTCGGGGCATGAGATATCCCAAAAGGACGACGACCAGACCGGACGCGAACCCATGGAGCAATACATTCACCGCGTGGAAGCCGGCGGCATCGCCATCCCAGAGTGCCCACTGCAGGCCGTAGACCAGGGTGGTCACCGGACGCCAAAGGCCGAGTTCCCGGCCGTAGCTGTTCGGCCAGTATGGATCCCGGACGGTGGAGGCGAGCCTCTCCAGGTGCTGGATGTCCTCGTTTCCAGCGATGATATGGTTGTCGTCGTAGGCGAAACCGTTGCCAATACTGTTTGCGTACGCGAGCACCCCCACTACGGCTGCCAGAAAGGCCGCACGATATCCTGTTCCGGACCCTGCCAGCGATTCCATTGCGCATGTCTCTGATCTCCGGGGAGACGGCTTCCGGAGGCGCGCTTGACCAGCCGAATTCCATCTCGCTTGAAGGGAACAGCGAGAAGATCAGTCGGATTCAGGGGCGCTGGAATAGCTGGATGGGACTGTCTTCACCGCTGGCGCCAAAACGGCGCCGCGGGCACTCGGTTTTGGGGGGCGAGCAGCCCTGCAACGCCCCCCTACCGGGGGTGGACGCCGGTTTGCAGCCAACCCGGCGGGGCACCCTTCCATGGCTTGGCCCTGGGCGCCAGGAGACTTGAACGCGCGATGAACCAGATCGCGGCGAATCCATCCCGCCATCCGATTTTCTTCCCTTCCGCGTAGGATCGGCTGGTATAGCTGATCGGAAGCTCGACCAGCCGCACTCGCGCCTGCGAAAGACGGGCGGTGATTTCAGGCTCGATACCGAACCGATCGACCGTCAGCGGCAGCGCCTGGAGAAGCTCGGTGCGAATCATCTTCTGGCATGTTTCCATGTCCGTGATCCTGAACCCCGTAAAGCAGTTGCTGAGGAAGGTCAGAAACCGGTTGCCCATCGCGTGCCAGGGGAAAATCACATCCTGATTCGGGTCCATGCCCAGGAATCTCGATCCGTACACCGCGTCTGCCCTGCCCTCGGCAATCGGGGCCAGCAGCCGGGGGATCTCGTCGGGATCGTACTCGAGGTCCGCGTCCTGCACCACCACCACGTCGCCGGTCGCGTGGGCGAAACCCGTGCGCAGCGCGGCACCCTTTCCCCGGTTCCGCTCATGCATGAGCAGACGGTTGATCAGTCCCGCTTCCTCGAGCCCGGGCAGCACCTCGCGAGTGCCATCGGTGGAGCCGTCGTCCACGACGATGACCTCCTTCGACAGCTCAACCCTGGCGACCCGGCGGAGCAACCGCTCGATCGTTGCCGCCTCGTTGTAGGCGGGAACCACGATGGACACCGTGATCCCGGGGTAACCGTCGCCAGTCCGCGAACCGGTCGCGTCGCTACTCGCCGACAAGGCTGTCTACCTGGCGCAGCGAACCCTGGTGATTCGCAGACGAATGCCCGCTAGCGCGAGGTCAACGGGGTTACCTGAAGCAACTGGCCAGCGTATATCCGCGAGCCGCGCAGGTTGTTCGCCGACTTGAGGCGGTCGACCGTGGTGCCGTACGTGCGGGCGATTTCCCAGAGCGAATCACCCGACCGGACCGTGTATCTGATCACGTCGGGCCGGGAAGAGTTTGCGGGCGCGAGTGCATTCACGACCCGTGTGTTGTCAGTTCGGCTCCTGGTATCCGTCAGCCGATCGACATAGGCGGCGTACTCGTGCGTGTAGACCGCAATGTGGTAGTGTGGCGGGCGGCGCTCGCGAGTCACATCGAGCGTACCACTGGCCTCCAGGTGGAGAAGGACGTCCTCCAACCAGCTTCGACACGCGCGGGAATTGCTCCTGCGAAGGTCGATTGCCATCCCCCTCGGGTGCACGGAGTAACGGGATGAATTGGGTGGTTGCTCTTCGAGCGGCCGCGTGAGGCTTGTCACCACCAACTGCTCACCGCACGCATTTCGGTACTGGCGGGCAAGGCGCTCCACCAGCAACTTCACCTGCGGGCGCGCGTACGGGTGGGACACCTCGTGGAGCCGGTAGTCGGCGTTCCCGGGAAGGGGCACGAGGAGCCCCAATTCCACGAACCGCTTGACGTGCGCGGCATCCAGCAGGGGCGTGTAGTCGTACTCCTCGCCTTTCGCGAACTGCTCCTGCATCACCCGACGGCCACCGCTGAGGCTCTGTCCGTCCGTGTGGGCCGGCCAGCACATTGCGGCCAGCACGAAGGCAATGCCGGCGCCCCAGCCCCCACTCTGCCATCCGCTGCCGCCCCCCGCCTTCGGCGTCGTGTTCGATCCCGTCGGCTGCACGCCCAAAGTCACACCTCCTGCCGATCGCCTCGCCGGATACACCGCGCTACAGTAAACATATGTACTAAGCGCCAAACGACCAAACAGACATGCAGGAGGGTGCGCGCGCGGCCCCGCACCGTCAGGGTGGGACGGCGGTCAGCTCGCCCCGGCGTAGTGCTCCGAAACCACCGTCCAGTTCACCACATTCCAGAAGGCCGCGACGTAGTCGGGCCGACGGTTCTGATAGTTCAGGTAGTATGCGTGCTCCCAGACATCGATCCCCAGTATGGGTGTCCTGCCCTCCATGAGCGGGGTGTCCTGATTGGGGGTCGAGACGATCTCCACAGCGCCTCCGTCGCCCGCCACAAGCCAGGCCCAACCCGAACCGAAGCGTCCGACCGCCGCCGCTGCGAACTGCTTCTGGAAGTCGGCGAAGCTCCCGAACGACGCGTCGATGGCCTCCGCGATGGCGCCACCCGGCGCCGCTTCTCCCCCGGGGGTCATGAGTTGCCAGAAGAGGTTGTGGTTCACGTAGCCGCCGCCGTTGTTGCGCACCGCGGTGCGGATCGATGCCGGGAGCGAGGAAAGGTCCGCCACCAGCTCCTCGGCGGACATCCTGTGCAGATCGGGGTGCCCCGCGAGGGCCGCGTTCAGGTTGGCGGTATAGGCTGCGTGATGCCGTCCGTGGTGGATCTCCATCGTGCGGGCGTCGATGTGCGGCTCGAGTGCGTCATGGGAGTACCCCAGATCGGGGAGCTCGAAGGGATAGGCCATCTGTCCGGTCTCCTGAGAGCGGTTACCTTGCGGGCGATTCGTTTGCGCCGTGCGGGAGATAGAACGTTGTCCAAAGACAGGATGCCCTCGCAAGGTGCCAGGAGGATTCTCCTGGTCGACTGCGACAGCTTCTTCGTGCAGGTGGCGCGGCTGGAGGATCCCGGAGGTGCCGGCAAGCACCCCCTGCTGCTGGTGGGGGGCAGGAGCGGAAGGGGCGTCATCACCTCGGCGTCCTACGCGGTACGCGAATACGGTGTCCGGTCGGGGATGCCGACCGCGCAGGCGCTCAAGCTGTGTCCCGAGGCACTCGTGGTCCCGGTTCCACGGGGCGCCGTGGTGGAACGGAGCCGTGCCGTGAAGGCCGTGCTGAAGGAGCTGTCGCCCGTCGTGCAGGCGGCCTCGGTCGACGAATTCTACCTGGACCTCACCGGCACCGAGCGGATGCTCAGGGGCGAGGACCTTGCCGCGACCGCCGACCGCATTCGGCGCGTGGTGCGGGAGCGAACCGAGGTGGCCGTCTCCCTGGGCGGCGGCACGCAGCGCGTCGTGGCCAAGGTGGCGACCCGCCTGGCCAAGCCCAACGGCGTGCATGTGGTGCCACCGGGCGACGAAGCGGCCTTCATGGCTCGATTCCGGCTGGAGGCACTGCCGGGAATCGGGCCCGCCTTCCTGAAACAGCTCGCCGGGAAGGGGCTATCGACCTGCGCCGACGTGACTCGTGTGGAGCGCGCCTGGCTCTCGCGATGGTTCGGGCCCGCCCGCGGTGCCTGGCTGTGGGAGCGGGTGCGCGGCATCGACGCCAGCGAGGTGGACGCCCGTGATCGGCGCAAGTCGATCAGCTCCGAACGCACCTTCTTCGCCGATGTCGATGACCACGACGAGCTGGAGCGGCGTCTCCTGGAGCTGACCTGCAGGGTAGGCGGCCAACTCCGAGCAAAGGACCTGCGGGCGCGTACCGTTACCGTCAAGATCCGCGACCACGACTTCACCACCAGGCAGGCTGGAAGCACACAGACGGCGGGGTTGGAAACCGACCGGGCGATCTTCACGGTCGCTGCGTCCCTCCTCCACGATCTTCGCCACCGCAGAAAGACGCCTGTCCGGCTCCTCGGTGTGGGCGCCTCCAATCTGGTCCGCCAGGCTCCCGCTGAGCAGCTGGACTTCTTCGGCGGCGAGGCTGCCCTGGAGACGGAGCGCGACCGCACCATCGCACGGGCCGTGGACCGTATCCACGACCGCTACGGCCGCGAGGCACTCCGGCCCGCACGGGTGCTGGACAGCCGTGAAGAGACTCCGCCCGGCGACCGGTCACGTACCAGCCGCTGATACGGGCGCCCTGTCCGAGCCCCCTAACCTTGCTCCCAGGGCCTCCTGCCGAAGTAGTCGCGCGTCATCTCGACCACCTTGGGTGCAAGGAGGCCCAGCGCGATCAGGTTGGGCCAGATCACGATCGCGAGGAATACGTCGCCGATGGCCCAGATCACGCTCAGCGGCAGAACCGCGCCGACGAAGTGCATCATCACGAACACGACCTTGTACGGGATCAGGGCGCGCGCACCGAAAAGGTAGTTGGCGCAGCGGTCGCCGTAGTAGCTCCACGCGATCGCCGTCGAGATCCCGAATAGCAACACGGACAGCACCACGATGTAGTGTCCCCAGTCGCCGAGCGGCGCCAGTCCGCGTCGGAAGGCGGCCATGGTGAGCGGTGCCCCGCTCTCCACCGCCATGCCATGAAGCGAGGTGTAGGTCTCACCGTCGTCGCCGGTGGCGGTGCCCGACCCAGGATCGATCACGCCGCTGAACGGCTGCGTCTGCGCCTCGTCCACGTAAAGCACCGGCACGGGAACCTCGTGCCACGAGATCTGCGGGTCGTCGGGCCCGGTGGCCGCGTGCTCACCACCGTCGATGCGGATCGGTGCGTCCGGGTTCATGTCGACGTAGCCGCCGTCCACCTGCACCGCCCGGTAGGAGAGGTCACCGCCACTCAGCGTAATCTCGGTCTCGAAACGGTCGTGCCAGACGCCGGTCATGATGATCAGCAGTCCCGTCATGGTGCAGATGATGATCGTGTCGATGAAGGGCTCCAACAGCGCCACGACCCCCTCCGAAACCGGCTCCTCGGTCTTGGCCGCCGAATGCGCGATCGGCGCCGACCCCTGCCCGGCCTCGTTGGAGAAGAGTCCCCGCCGGACCCCGTACATCAACGTCACCAGGAAGGCACCCACCCCCGTCCCCGCCACGCCGGCGGTCGGGTTGAAGGCTTCGCGGAATATCAGCGCGAAGGTCGGTGCGACTTCGCCGATGTTCATGATGATCACGATCAGCGCGCCCACGACGTAGACGACCGCCATCACCGGCGCCAGCACAGAGGTCACCCGCCCGATCCGCGAGATCCCGCCCAGGATGACGGCCGCAACAATCCCCGACGTCACCAGTCCGCTGATCCAGGTCGGAATGTTGAACTGGGTCTCCAGGTTGTCGGCGACCGTGTTCGCCTGAACGCCGTTGCCCGTCAGGAAGGCCGTGATGCCGAGGAGGACGGCGAAGAAGATCGCCATCCACTTCCAGTTCGGCCCCAGTCCCCGTTCGATGTAATACATGGGCCCGCCGGACACGGTGCCCGCCCACTCCCCCTCGTCCTCGTGGACCCGATACTTCTGCGCCAGCGTGACCTCGGAGTACTTGGTCGCCATCCCAAGCGCCGCCGTAACCCACATCCAGAAGAGCGCTCCCGGCCCGCCCCAGTGAATCGCCAGCGCCACACCCGCGATGTTGCCGATCCCGACCGTCGCCGACAGCGCCGTGGTGAGCGCCTGGAAGTGGGTAACGTCGCCCTCGTCGTCCGGGTCGTCGTATTTCCCGGAAGCCACCGCGATCCCGTGGCCCAGGCGGCGGACCTGCAAGACCCCCAGGCGAAGGGTGAGGTACATCCCGATCCCGAGCAGGATGATCACCATGAGAGGGACGTTCTCGCCTCCGACCGGGATGCCGATCTCGACGACGTATGTGGTCAGGAAATCGGTGATTCGCTGGATGAAGTCCATGACGGGGCGGGCTCCTTTCGTTTGTGTCGCGACGACCCGTCAACAGGGGCCGACGATGGCGCCGGGCAAACTAGGGCACCGGTACGGTCGAAAACAACCTGAGCCTGCGGGTGTCGCCGGGAGAGCGCCGCCTGCCCAGCGTCACGTCGTGGCGCGCAGGAAGCGCCGACACAGCTGGGCCACCCGCGTCTGATCCCGCGCCTCAGCCGTCTCCAGGATCGCGCGAATGTGAGGAACCAGCCGCGGTTCGCCCCATCGGCACCCCGTCGCGAACTCCGCGCTGCGCGTGTCCCCCTCGTCGGCGCCGGTGATCAGCGCCCAGGCACACGCCTCGTCGTAGTAGTCGGACCCGGGAGCGGGCAGCCGGTAGTCCGGGGGTCGATCCTCGCGGTCTTCCCTTACGAATGCTCGCGACATGAGTGGAATCTGGAGCCGTGAACCCGTCGAAGCCAACACGGTCGCAGCCGCGCACCCGCCTCCGCCGACTCATCCGACCAGCTTCATCATGTCGAAGATCGGCAGGTACATCGCCACGATAATCCCGCCCACGACGACACCGAGGACTACGATCATGACCGGCTCGACCGCCGCCACCAGAACCTCGAGGGCGGCGTCCACCTCCTGATCGTAGAAGTCCGCGACCCGCGTCAACATGTCGTCAAGACCCCCGGTCTGCTCGCCCACCTCGACCATTCGCACCACCATGGGGGTGAATGCCCCGGACTCCTCCAGTGGACCCGCGATGGTGGCGCCCCCGGCGATCGATGCCCGCGACTTCATCACGGCATCGCGAATCACCCGGTTCCCGGCGGTATTGGCGGTAACCTCCAGGCCCTCCAGGATCGACACCCCCGACGCCACCAGCGTCCCCAGAGTCCTGGTGAACCGGGCGACGGCGGCTTTCCGCAACAGATCCCCCAGGATCGGAATCCCCAGGGTTACACGGTCCGTCAGCAGACGCCCCCTTTCGGTACCGCGCACTCGCAGGGCCGCCGTGAGCGCCGCGAGAAGGAAGAGCACGGTCACCCACCAGTAGCTCTGTATCAACCCGGAGGCGCCAATCACCACGCGGGTCGGGACCGGGAGTGGCACTCCCGCTGAAGCGAACATCGTCTCGAAGGTGGGTATCACGAAGACGAGCAGAATCGCAACCGCCGGAACCGTTACCGCGATGATCATCGCCGGATAGATCAATGCTGCACGGACCTTCCGGGCCAGCGAGTGGGTCTTCTCGAGGAAGTCCGAGAGTCGCTGCAGTATGGTATCCAGTGCGCCGGCAGCCTCGCCCGCAGCGACCATGTTGACGCTCAGTTCGGAGAATACACGTGGATGCCGGCGCATTGCGCCCGCCAGGGTGTCTCCCGATTGCACGTCGTACAACAGTTCCTGAATGACCTTGCGGAACGCCCTGTTGCTCGTCTGCCGCGCCAGAATGTTCAGACTCGGCACGATGGGCAGCCCCGCACCGATCATTGTGGAAAAGAGCCGCGTGAAAACCGTCACCTCCCGCGCCGGAACCCCGGTCATGGTCCCCGCTCCCGGTCCACCGCGTCGAAGCCTGCCGAGAACGGACCGACGCCGTCCGGTTGCGGCTCTCCCACCGAGCGCAGGAGTTCGGATGGATCGCCGCTCGCCCTCAGAGCCGCGTCGAGGGTGACATCGCCGTTCAGATAGAGAGCGGCAAGCGCACCGTTCATGGTTTGCATTCCGTATCGCCTGCCAGCCTGCATCAGAGATCCGATCTGGTGCACCTTCTCGTCGCGAATCACGGCGCGGATCGCAGGGGTGCACACCATTGTCTCCGCTGCAACGACACGCCCGCGCCCACCCGTACACGGAAGCAGCAATTGCGTCACCACGCCCTGGAGCACAGAGGCCAACTGGGTTCGCACCTGTCCCTGCTGTTCCGGCGGAAAGGCGTCGATCACGCGGTTCACCGAGTCCGAGGCCGAATTGGTGTGCAAGGTAGAAAGCACGAGGTGCCCGGTCTCGGCAATCGTCAGGGCGGCGCCCATCGTCTCGGTGTCACGCATTTCACCGATGAGGATCACGTCCGGATCCTGCCGGAGCGCGTGCCTGAGCGCGGCCGCAAAGCTGCGGGTGTCGGTGCCGACCTCACGCTGGTTCACGATGCAGGACCGGTGGGGATGGAGAAACTCGATCGGGTCCTCGATGGTCATGATGTGCCCGCTTCGCCTGCGGTTGATGTGATCCACCATCGCCGCCAGTGTGGTGGATTTGCCCGAGCCGGTGGGCCCCGTGACGAGCACCAGCCCGCGAGCGAGCCCTGCCAGGCGATTCAGGATAGGGGGCAATCCCAGCTCCTCCAGCGACATCGTCCGATGCGGGATATGCCGGATCGACATCGCCGCGTGGCCCCGCTGCCGGAAACAGTTGCCGCGGAAGCGCGCCAGTTGCGGCAAATCAAAGGAGAAATCGAGTTCGTCCTCGGCCCGGAAGCGGTCCTTCTGACTTTCGCTGAGCAGCGCCAGAACGAGGCGGTGCGTGTCCTCCGGCTCAAGGGCGCTCCAGCCCTCCGCGTCCGCCAGCGATCCATCGATGCGCAGCCGGGGCGCAAGCCCGACCGTCAGGTGCAGATCGGAGGCCCCCCGGCGAACCATCTCCTCCAGGAGCCGCTCGAGACCCGAGTTCATCGACGGCGATCGCTTCCGTCCCTGCGACGCCGCGGCGCTCACCGGTTCACCGTGATCATCGGGGCGATCCGCTCAAGGGTTTTGGGTCCGATCCCCGAGACCTCCATGAGCTCTTCGGCCGTCTGAAAGCCCCCATGCTCACGCCTGTAGTCGACGATGCGCTCGGCGGTCACGGGACCGACCCCGGGGAGTTCACGCAGCTGGGAGACCGTAGCCCGGTTGAGGTCGATCAGTCCGCCAGCGCGCACGTCACCGCGCGGGGTGGAGCCTGGATTTGCGGCAAGGGCGGAAGCCGATGTCCGGGCCGGCACCCCGCCTCCCCCCGGGTGGTCGACCCGGAGAAAAGGTCTGAGGCGCTCGACCGAAGCCGGACCGATCCCCGGAACCCGCGCCAGATCCTCCACGCTGGCGAAGCGGCCGTGCTCTTCCCTCTCCTGCACGATCCGCAGCGCCCTCGCCGCGCCCACTCCGGGCAGCCGGTCCAGCTCCACATCCCCGGCGACATTCGGGTCGATCGTCTCCCCCGGCTCGAAGGGACGACTCCTCCGCGCCTCTTCCTCGATTGCCGAATCACCCGCAACCAGCAGACTGTCGGCGATCGAGTCGCGTCCCTCCAATGGGCTCTCGGCGGGTGCTGGCGCCACGATGAAGCGGACCAGCGCCGCTCCCGCCAGCAACATGCCCGCCCGCGTCATGCTTTTCCGTTCTCTTTCCGTCACGTCTCGGCCTCCTGCTCCGGTGTCCACTACGCCAGGCGCATCCACGCGATGCCGCCCAACACAATGCACCGGCGGCGTGGGCGCCTCCATGGCTGTTTGGGACGACTCTTCGGGCGGCTTCCGGGAGTCACGTCGCGCAATCGCCCCCAGGCAGCGGCACGGAGAGCCCGCGCCAGCGTCGGGGATCTACGACCTACCTGCCCGAGCCCCCCTGGGAGAGAAGCGCCGATGTCAGGAGGAAGCGGCCGAAGATGTTGAGCTGGAACTGCGTCGAGCCCGCTCTGAGTCCGACGAAGGAGCGCCGGTCCAGGTACCTCAGCCGGATACCGAGCTGGAAATCCTGTACCGCAGAGTCCACCGACAGCGATACGTCACGCTCCAACTGGTCGATGAATGCAATGCATGCGCTGTCAATGCCTGCAATCCGGCATTGGATCTCATCCAGGTACCTCAGGTTCAGCGTCACACGTAGCGGCGCACCCCGCTCCTGGAAGGTGCGCAACGGAGAGCGGAAGCGGGCGGAGGCCGCCAGTGAATGGGTGTTCGCTTCGCGTCGCGTGTCGCCCGTCGGATCGCGGCTCTCCCCGCGGTTGACCCGCCCCTGATAGCTGAGGGTGAAGCCCCGCACCAGCGCAAGCGTCACGGACATCGGCACTTCCCGATCCTCGCGATACCGATCCTGCAGCGTGCCGGCGCCGAACTCCAGGCTCCGCTCCTCCTTCCGGTACCCCGAGCTCAGCGACAGGCGTTCGACGGCCACGGACATGAAGCGAGGGAGTGGAACATCGGCGATCGCCGCGTCGATGTCCGGCCACACCCGGCGCGTCCCTTCCCGGTCGGAACGCGTGTCCAGCGTCTCGTTGAGCGTGCGGTCGTAGGCCAGGCGGAATGTCGTGGATCCGGGAAGGCGGAGCCCTCCGCGCATCCCGATCCGGTCCCGTTCGCTGAGCGTGGACGCCGAATCCGCCCCGATCATCAGAAAGTCCTCGCGGCGACCCCAGCCCAGTTCGTAGATCGCCCCCGGATCCACCGCGTCCCGGTTGAACCGCGAAGTCAGTCCGCTCGACCAGGTCAGGGTGAGCGGATCGAAGGCCCGCGTCCACCACCGCCCCGCCTCGCCACCCCCGCCCTGCAC
>VXMI01000205.1 GCA_009841165.1 Gemmatimonadota bacterium
CCTGCTCCCGCTCTCCGCCCGCCCCCGAATGCTCCACCGCACCCTCGCCGCCTGGAGCTTCCTGGCCCCGGCCGCCACTCTCCTCCTCCTCTTCACCTTCGGACCCCTGCTCTTCTCGCTGTGGATCTCGCTGCACGAGTGGCACCTCGTGGATCCCGCGCACCCCTTCACCGGACTTGACAACTATCGCGCCGTCCTTCTGGATGCCACGTGGTGGTCGTCCATTCGCAACACCGCGGTCTTCACCCTGCACGTCCCCGTCGCGATGGCGGTGGCCCTCGCCCTCGCCCTCCTCACTCAAGGCTCGCGACGCGCCATTCGCTGGGCCCGCCTCGCCCTCTTCCTGCCCGCGATCACCAGCGTGGTCGCCATAGCGGTGGTCTGGAAATGGCTCCTCAACGATGGCTACGGCGTCGTCAACCAGGTCCTCGCCCGCGCCGGCATCGGCCCGGTTGCCTGGCTCACATCCCCCGACACCGCGCTCGCCAGCCTGATGCTGATCAGCGTGTGGATGGTCGTCGGCTACCAGATGGTCGTCTTCCAGGCCGGCCTCGCCGCGATCCCCCGCGAATGGTACGACGCCGCCCGCGTGGACGGCGCCGGTCCGCTCCAGCGCTTCCGCCACATCACGCTGCCGGGTCTCCGCCACACTCTCTTTTTCGTGCTCGTCACGTCCGTGATCGGCTCGTTCCAGGTCTTCGGCCTCGTCTACGTCATGACCGAGGGCGGCCCGCTGGGCGCCACCGACGTCGCGGTCTATCACATCTACCGCGAGGCGTGGGAGTTCCTCCGCTTCGGCGACGCGGCCGCGATGAGCTGGATCCTCTTCGCGGTCGTATTCGCCGCGACCTGGCTGCACTTCCGGCTCCTCGAAGGCCGGCGCGAGGAGAGGCGGGCCTATGCGTAGCGCCGCCCGCACCGCGCTCCTCGCCCTCGCCTGCGCCGCAATGGCCGGCCCGTTTCTCTGGATGGCTGCCACCAGCCTCATGGGTCAGCTCGAGGTTTTCTCCCCCGGGCGCATCCTCCCGGCCTCGCCGCTCTGGTCGAACTACCCGGAGGCGCTGACCGCACAGCCGTTCGCGCGCTACTTCCTCAATTCACTCGTGTTCGCGGTCGCCGTGGTGGCAGGGCAGCTCGCGACCGCCACCGCCGCCGGATACGCCTTCGCGCGGCTCCGCTTCCCCGGCCGCGACCGGATTTTCATGCTCTTCCTGGCCACCATGATGGTGCCCGTAGTCGTCGTCCTCATCCCCCGCTTCCTCATGATCGATGCCCTCGGCTGGATCGACAGCTACCAGGGCCTCATCTCCACCGAACTCGTCTCCGTGTGGGGCATCTTCCTGATGCGGCAGTACTTCCGCACCGTTCCCCGCGACCTGGAGGACGCCGCCCGCGTAGACGGCGCCGGCCACTGGCGCATCTTCTGGAGCGTGGCGCTGCCCCTCGCGAAGCCCGCGGTGGCCACGCTCGGCCTCTTCGCCTTCGTCGATGCGTGGAAGAATCTCCTTTGGCCGCTGCTCGTCACCCGGTCCATGGAGATGCGCGTCGTCGAGGTCGGGATCGCCGCCTTCCACTCCACCTACGAGATCAATTGGCCGTACCAGATGGCGGCCGGCGTCGTGGCGGTGTTGCCGATCGCGCTCCTCTTCCTCTTCACGCAGCGGTATTTCGTGAGGGGGATCCAGCTTGAGGGGATTCGCTAGGGCGACCGGCTAGGCGCACCCGGCCAGCCTGGCGACCGCGGCGCGCCTGCCGCGGAGCGACGCCGCGTCTACCCGGTTTCCGACTCCGAGTCCACGAGCACCATCGTCGTGCGGCACGTCCAGTAGATGACCGGGACGCCCCAGCACCGGGGGGTGCTCTCCCGGTAGTCGCCGCCCTCGTCGTAGTCCCTGGGGTAGTACGTGACGTTGGACGTCACCAGCGCCGGGTATTCCACTCCCCGCACGAGGCCAAAGAACAGCGCAATGGCCACGACGACCGCCCCTACGATGAGTTTTTCCTTCGTCGTCATGGAGAGCTTACTCACGGACCATTCCTCTTCCAGGGGGCGTCGATGCGGGAGTGTTGCGACACCATAGTCGTCATCCATTCGAGCGGCAATGCATCCGCGCTGGGCCGCTTCGCCCACCCGGCGGCTCTACAGTCCGCCCCTCTCCGCGAAACTCACCGGCTGGATCAACTCGACGGGAGCCGGAAAGTCCTCGTTGGGAAGCCAACGATACCAGAGGTCTCCCGCCACCCGCTCCAGCACCTCGTCCCCGCACGGCTCGCCGGTCGACCGGACAACGTTCAGGACGTCCGTCAGGCCGTTCGACCTGACCTTCAGGCGCACAGTGCCGCGGATTACCGTGCGGGAGCCGCTGAGCAGGGCACGACATCCGGCTTCGAGATAGACCAGCCTGTCCGCCTCCAGCACCCGTTCGGGCGGCTCCAGCGAAAGCCCCCCTGCGGCATTCGAGATCGCGGGCGGACCGAAGAAGAGATCGAGGGGAATGGCGCCGGCTTCCACGGTTAGATCGTCGCTGAAGATCGGAAACGGCCCGTCGCCCGCGCGCATCGAGGGGAAGCCCACGAACAGGACCACGTGGAGCACGGCAGCGACGCCCAGGCACCAGAAGAAGACCCTGCGCTCCGATTCCCGCCGCTGTTTGATTCGTTCGCTCATGTTCCCCTGCCCCGCCCGGCTCGAGCGACTCTCGTGATGTCGCGTGGGGTCGGCGCAGCCGGCGCGGGTGTCGTGCGCCCGCGCAGCTTCAATGGCCGGGACGCCTACGGTTAGTTTAACGACCATGAACGGCGCCACGACACTCCTCCGTGCCCTCGCATACCCCGCGCTGTTCCTTCTGTTCGCGGGTGAGCCGGCTACCGGTCAGGTGGTCGTGGGTGTCAACGGAGGTCTGACCCTGGCTTCGCTTCAATTCGAGGGCGTTGAGCTGGGAGATGAGCGTTCTATTGGTCGCGCTGCCGTCGGCGCCACACTGGCGCTTCCCGCAAGCGGGACGTTCGGCGTACGGTTCGGCGCGGCCTACGTTCAGAAGGGAGCCTTCGTCGAAGCGCCTCCGGCGGGCGATTTCACCTTCAGGCTGGAGTACGCCGAGTGGTCCGCCCTTGCGAAGGCACGGCTTTCCCTGCCGGGCCAACGGGTCTCGCTGCACGCGCTCGCGGGGCCTACCCTCGGAATGGAACTCTCCTGCGAGGTCACGGCGGTAGCCGCTCTGCAACCGCTCACGATCGTGGACGAGTGTGCCGATGAGGGCCCGGACGACCGGGTCAGACTGCCCAGCAAGAGGTTCGATTGGGGCGTCGGCGGCGGGATCGGCGCCGAGGTGAGGATCGTCGGCCGAATGGCCGGGTCGCTGGAAGTCCTGTACACGTTCGGGCTGCGGTCGATCTACGACGGTCCGCTGGACCGGTCCGGCAAGCACCGCGTGACGACCATCCAGGGAGGTTTGCTCTTCTCCGTCGGGTAGCCATACGTTTGGACGGCGTGCGGATCGGGTGGGTGGAAGGGTCACTCGGCGTCCGACTCGCCACACGGAGTAACGCGGGCGCCGCATCCTCGCTGCAAGGAGTAAGGCCATGAAGCGCCCGCGTGAGTTCACTCTCTCCCTCGTCGCCGTCGCTCTCGCGACGGCCCCGGTCCTGGCCCAGACGGGCACGGTAACCGGCACCGTCCAGGACGCCTCGGGCCGGCCCCTTGCCGGGGCCCAGGTCTCGATCGAGGGCACCACCATCGGCGGTCTGTCGAGCGACGCCGGCCGCTACCTGCTCAACAACGTACCCGTTGGCAATCATGACATCACGGTGGTAATGCTGGGCTATACCGGCATGACCGAGTCCGTGTCGGTGCAGGCGGGCGAGACCGCGGTGCGCGATTTCGTACTCCAGCTCACCGCTCTCTCCATGGACGAGATCGTGGTCACCGCCACCGGTGAGCAGCGCCGCCGCGAGATCGGCAATGCCATCGCGAAGATCGAAACCTCCGTGCTGACCGAGGTGGCGCCCGTCACCAGCTTCCAGGAGCTGCTGCAGGGCCGCGCCTCGGGAGTCTCGGTGATCCCGTCGGACGGGACGGTCGGGACGGGGGCGCGGATCCGCATTCGCGGGATTTCGAGCGCGACGCTCTCTCCCGATCCGCTGGTCTACGTCGACGGGATCCGGGTCAACTCCGGTTCGCCCGCGCTGGGCGGAGACCAGTACATCGGAGGCGGCGAGCCCTCGTTCTTCAACGATCTCAATCCCGAGGAGATCGAGAGCATCGAGATCGTGAAGGGACCATCAGCGGCGACGCTCTACGGGACACAGGCCGCGAACGGGGTTATCTGGATCACGACCAAGCGCGGCACCGAGGGACCGCCCCGCTGGAACATCTGGATCGAGCAGGGATTGAGCCAGGATCCGGCGGAATACCCCGGGATCTACTACTCGCAGGGCCGCGGGGCCAACGGCCGAACGCGCCTCTGTCTGCCGATGCACCAAGCGATGGGACAGTGCACGATCGAGCAGCTGTACACCCGCAACCTGCTTACCGAGCCCGAGTATTCGCCCATCAAGGACGGCTACCGGCAACAGTACGGCGCGCAGGTCAGCGGCGGGAACACCGTGCGCTATTTCGTGTCGGCGGAGTGGGAGAACGAGACGGGGGTCGTTCAGATGCCACAGATCAGCCGCGAATTCCTGTACGAGGAGCGCGGCACGGACGTGATCCCCGACGAGCAACTCTATCCGAACGAGTTGAACAAGGTCAACCTGCGGGCCAACCTGAGTGCCGACGTGCGCGAAAACATGGACCTGAACGTGTCGATGGGTGTGGTCAAGAGCGACCTCTACCTGCCGCAAACGGGCGACAACCTGGAGGGGATCTACGGCACCGCGATCTTCGGCACCGCCAACCCGGAGGCCCCGAACCCCTTCGGTTTCGCGCCGCCGGACCAGAACTTCGCGCACATCGTCTGGCGGGAGAACGACCGCTTCATCAATAGCGGACGGCTCAACTGGAGGCCCACGGACTTCGTCACCGCGCACGCCACCGTGGGCCTCGACTACACCGGGTACAGCGACGAGTCGTTCAACGCGCCGGGCCAGGGCTGCGCGATCTGCGGCCAGCAGCGGCAAGGAATCCGGGCGATCGACTCCTTCACCCAGTACAAGTACTCGGTGGACCTGGGAAGCAGTGCGAACTTCGACATCACCGACCGGATCAGTTCGCGAACCTCGATCGGCGCCCAGTACAACGAGGACCTCCTCGAAGGCACCCTCAATTCGGCGGCAGTCTTCCCGCCCGGCGGCCAGTCCATCGACGCCGGGGCGACAAAAAACTCGGGCGAGATCACCGTCGAGACCAAGACCGTAGGCAGCTACCTCGAACAGCAGCTGGGCTGGAATGACCGCGTGTACGTGACCGGCGCCATGCGCGTCGACCAGAACAGCGCGTTCGGCGAGGGCTTCGAGGCGGCCTGGTATCCCAAGGCCTCGGTTTCTTTCATCGCCCTCGACGACCCGGACGCCGGCTGGATCAACTCGCTGCGCCTGCGCGGCGCCTTCGGCCAGTCGGGTCTGCAGCCCGACGCGAACGCGGCGCTGCGCTTCCTCCTGCCGGTCACGAGTTCGATTCTCGTGGGTGATCAGACCACCTCGCGGCCCTCGGTGACCATCGGCGGCCTCGGCAATATCGAGCTTAGGCCCGAGCGGTCGACCGAATACGAGGGCGGGTTCGACGCCACGGTCCTCGACAACAGGGTCGACATCCAGTTCACCTACTACAACAAGAGCACCACCGACGCACTGGTGAATCGCGAGCTGCCCGGCTCGCTGGGCGCGACCCAGACCCGCGTCGAGAACCTCGGCGAGGTGATGAACCAGGGCGTCGAGGTCAGCGTCGATGCCCGCCTCATCGAGCGCGAGGACCTGAGCTGGTCGGTCGCCATCACGGGGGCGAAAAACTCCAACGAGCTCATCGAGCTCGGCGAAGGCGTGACGCCGCTCCAGGGCTTCGGCTACAAGCAGGCCGTCGGCTTCCCGCTCTACGGACTGTGGTGGCCGAGACTCGAGTCGTGGGAGGACGCCAACGGCGACGGCATCATCGTTCCGAGCGAGGTCGTGGTCAGTGACACCGCCGTCTTCAACGGCAGTACGATCCCGACGCAGAACCTGCAGGTCGGAACGAGTCTGTCGCTGTGGAGCGGCCGAGTCGAGGTCGGCGGCCTCGTCGACTACCAGGGCGGCTACGTGTCGCACAACGTGAACACCCTCTTCCAGTGTGCGTTCGTGCAGAACTGCCGCGACCTCAACGACCCCAACGCACCTCTCGAGGCGCAGGCGAAGGCGGTCGCGGGATCGCGGGCGTTCGGCGCCTACGCCGAGGACGCCTCCTTCCTCAAGGTCCGTGAAGCCCACATCCGCCTCAATACGCCTGCTGCGTGGGCGCAACGGATCGGCGCGCGCTCGGCTTCGCTCATTCTGACCGGACGCAACCTGTACACCTACACCAACTTCACCAGCTGGGACCCGGAGGTGAACACCTCCGGCGCAAGCACGGACGGACCCAACTACAACTTCGTGCAGGCGGGCCAGCTGAGAGCGTTCATGCTCAGAGTCAATCTCGGGTATTGACCCATGGCGACCATGACTTCAGAGACCATGACTGACGAGAGGAACACCGACATGAACACGAATGGAAGACAACGGAAAACCAGGGGCTGGACGATCGCTGCCCTGACTCTCGCCGCGACGCTCCCCGCGTGCGACTCCCTTCTGGATGTCGCGGATCCAGACATCATCGAGCCGGACCAGCTGCGTACCCTCCAGGGCGCGTCCGCGCTTTACAACGGCGCCATCGGTGAATTCGCGCTGGCCAAGGACGGCGCGGCCGGCGGCCCGGGCTCGGCACTGGGCCTGGTGCAGGCAATGGGATGGTTCAGCGACGAATTCAAGTTCGGAGGCACCCCGCCGCTGACACGCGCCATGGACCTCCGCGAGATGGACCCCCAGAACGCATCGTGGGACCAGATGTACCAGAACCTGCACGTGGCGCGCGTCGCGGCCGAGGATGCGGCGGCGCTGTTGCAGGAGGTGTCGGGGAACCCCGGCGGTGACCCCCGCATCGGAGAACTGTACGCCGTCTCCGCCGCGGTGCACATCCTCATGGGCGAGGCCTATTGCGGGGCGGTGCCCTTCGGCAGGACCGAACCCGAGATCGAATACGGCACACCGCTGAGCACGGACCAGATCATGGACCGCGCGATGGAGCGGTTGAACATGGCCGACCAGTTCAGCGGCGGAAGCGGGCGGATCGCCAACTTCGCAAGCGTCCTCAGGGGCAGAGCGCTGGTGAACCAGGGCAACTATGCCGCCGCGGCCGCCGCCGTGGCGACCGTCCCCATGGACTTCCTGTACGAGACCGTCCACTCCACCAACTCGTCCCGCGAAGAGAACTTCATGTACGTGGACAACTGGGAACTCGACCGCTACTCCGTGTCGGAGAACGAGGGCGGCAACGGGTTGGACTTCGCCACGGCCGGGGATCCGCGGGTCCCCACGGAATACGTCGGCGTCTCAAGGTTCGATTCGGAGACCCCGATGTACCGGTATCTCAAGCTCACCAGCCGCGCCGCGCCGGTGGAGACCGCCAGCGGCAACGAGGCGCGCATGATCGAGGCCGAAGCACAGCTCAACAGCGGCGACATGGCGGGATGGCTTGCGACGATCAACGCGGCGCGGGGTACGGTGGGACTTGATCCGGTAGCGGATCCTGGCGACACGGACGCCCGCGTGGACCTGATGTTCCGCGAGCGGGCGTTCTGGCTCTTCAACACGGGGCATCGTCTGGGCGATCTGCGGCGCCTGGTGCGCCAGTACGGCCGCGCGGCGAACACCGTGTACCCGTGGGGCCCGTACCACAAGGACAACCTGCAGCGGGGCACGGACCTTTCGCTCGTGATCCCGGGCAACGAGGCGAACAACCCGAACTACAGCCTGACGGACTGCAGGGACGGCGAAGCGTAGAGGGCGCCACAAAGAACACGATGTCCATCCAGAGAGTCGCCGGCGTTTCGGCTCTCATGGCGGTGGCGTGCAACATCCTTGGCGTATCCGTGCTCATCGGGAGCGCGGCGTCCGCCGGCATCGACGTGTCGCTGATCGCCGGCGAGCCGACCGCCGAAGTGCACCGGGCCGTCAATGCCATCCAGCCCGGACCGTACGCCGCGGTCTGGCTCGGCGTCGCCAGCTGGCTGTTCACGCTGGCGTTGCCACTGGGCCTTCATGCGGCCCTGAAGCCCGCCGGAGCCCCGCTGATGTTGGGCGTCACCATGTTCTACGCGAGCGCGGTGGCCCTCGTCCCGCACTTCGGCCTCGACGCGGTCGGGTGGACGGCCATGCCGGAGCGAGGCGCGGCGGCAAGCGGTACGGCGCAGGAATCGTTCGTCGGCGTCCAGCTCGTGATGCGGGACGCCAGCATCCTCTTCGAGAGGATCGCGGGACTCGCCCGCGGCGCCTCGATGTTCTGTTTCGCGCTGGTCTTCGCGGGCGTGTTCGGATGGCGAAGGCTGATCACCTGGATGGCCGCCATCGGGGCGCTGGAACTGCTGTTCAGGATCCCGATGATCGTGTTCGACTGGGCACTGGTCGCGTGGGTCGACGCGTTCTACGTGGTCTGGATGATCGCCATGGGAGTGTGGCTGGCGTTCTCGGCGGACGCGCGGTCCGATGACTCCGACGGCCGGCCCGTGCCCCCTACCGCAGGAACACGTCCTTCGGGATGAACCCCGACACCACCTGAGTCAGGTCCACCACTTCGCTGATGCGGAAGTCCACCGCGATGCTCGCCAGCGACAGCGCCCTGGCCGGCGTGAGCCCCTTCTCCTCGACGAGGAAGTTCACGACCTCCCAGACGGCGTGGCGGGCGGCGCGGTCGAGGTCCAGGTCGATCCCCATCAGGATGTAGTGGTCGTCGTTCTCGGCTCTCGGCCCCGCGATGGTGCGGTCCTTGTTCACCGTGAGCCGGAACGTGCCCGTCAGGGACTGCTCGATCGCCGTCCCGCTGACCTCACCATCGCCCTGAGCCCCATGCCCGTCTCCGACATAGAAGAGAGCTCCGGGGTGGAACACGGGCAGTTGGACGGTCGTGCCGGCCTTCAGATCCTTGACGTCGAGGTTGCCGCCGAAGGGACCGGGGGGCCGTGACCCCTGCACGCCGGGAACCGTCACGCCGGGCTGGCCAACGACCGGGTCGGGCGCAACGGCCAGAATGCCCATGAACGGCGCGAGCGGGACCTGGATGTCGTCGGAGAAGAACGCGACCTCCCGGCCGTCGACCTCGCCGGTGCGGATCACGTGGCGGGTGCCCGGCGGGATGTCCAGCGCCGGATCGCCCTCCGCGTACCCCGGATAGGAGGTCGAGAACACGCCGCCCCGCGCACTCGTGCTGTTGACCCCCCAGGGGACCCGCGTCTCGATCGACAGAATCTCGATCTCCAGCACATCGCCCGGCTCGGCACCCTCGACGTGGATCGGTCCCGTGATCACATGACCGCTCCGGCCCTCGCGAGGCCGCCCGTCGCGCGTTGCCCAGAAGTCCAGCACGTCCTGCGGGATCTCGTCGCGCGGGATGCCCAGGCCCGTCAGGTACGTCACCGGATCCTCGTTCTGGCCGGCACCGACGTGGGTCACCGTGTTGACGCGCACCGTTTCGCCGGACTGCATGCGGAGAACGGGCTCCTTGTCAATCGGGAACCAGCCCCAGTTCAGGTTCTCGGGCGTCGAGGGGACGAAGTGGTCGGCTTCGACGGGCTGGTCGGCAACCTCGCCGGCAGCTGAAGTGACTCCCGGCGTCTCGTTCGAGGATGGTGCGCAGGCCGCAGCGAGGGTGAGACAGGACAGCAGAGTGGCCTCGAGTGCTGGCCTCGCGCACGCCGATGCCTCTGGGTTGCGGACGGAACGATAGGTGAACATGGCGATTCCCTTGTTGCCCTTCGGACTGATCACGGGTCGAACAACATATTAGTCCCATTGATGCGGTTGCGCCGATCAAGGGTGAAGAGTCGGTATCCGGAATGGCGGTCGGCTATGCAAAGAGAGTCTCTAAACATTCGTACCTCTGGGTACGATATTCGCCGGTGAATCCATATGCGTTGCGCCGGAGCACCGGTCACATATCCGACAGGTCGAAAAGGCCCTGAGAAAGGTGGACAAGCGACTGGTGGTCGAGGTCAGCCGCCGCTGAACAGGGCGGATCCGAGTTCCCCCTACTCGCTGACCCTCCGCAGCGGCGGCAGCACCGCCCGCCCCACCGTGTTCACGTCGGTCCCGAACCACACCACGCTGGTCTTTGGATCGAAATACATGTGACGGATGGTTCCACCGCCGCTCGCCACGTCCACCTCGCTGATGTACTGCTCGGTGCGCGCGTCGAAGCCGACGAACCGGTTCGGCCGGACCCCGGTCTCGACGAACCAGACGCGGTCGTGCTCGTCGATGGCAACCCCGTACGGCCGTGCTCCCTCGCCGCTCGGATTGGCCCACTCGGTCACCTCGCCGCTCTCCGGGTCGACGCGGCCCAGGTATCCGCGCGCGTAGTCCACATACCAGACGATGTCGCGCGAGTCGATCACCAGCCGCCGCGGCCGCGCGCCCTCGGGCAACTCGTAGTAGGTGGGCTCGAAGGTCTGCGGATCGACCATCACCAGCTGGTTCGTCCCGAACAGCGTCGCCCAGGGCCGGTCGCGGGAGTCCATCTTGAGTCCGTAGGGACGGGTCGAACCGCCGCGCCCCTCGGGGTTGTCCGGCATCTCGACCAGCCGCACGTCGCCGGTCTCACGCCAGAACTTGCCCACGAAATTGCCGCCCTGGACCGTGAACCAGAGGTCGCCCGCAGCGTCGAAGGCAAAGGTGTGCGGGTCGCGGGCGCGCTCGTCGGGCATCGGGAAGATCTCGATATCACCGGTCGCGGGATCGATCCGGCCGATGTTGCCAACGCGGTTTCCGGTGTACCATACCATCCCGTCCGAACCAACCACGACCGTGTGCGGGCCGGCGCCGTCGGGAAGGTCGTACCTCTCGAACTCGCCGGTGTCCGGGTCGAGTACGGCGGCGTAGTGCGACCGCTGCCCCACGAACCAGACGCGTCCGTCGGGCGCCACGTAGGGATCGCGCGGCCGGCTCTCCTCCCACGGCACCTCCCACTCCTCCAGCCTTGGATCGCTCCCCTGTGGCCGCTCCGACTCCTGGGCGAACCCGCCCGCCGGAGCCATTAGAAGACCTGCAAGCGCCAGCATCGCACACCGCAGCAACTTCATCGGTCAGTCCTCCCAGTTGGTTTGAACCACTGGTGTTCAATCGACACCCGCGACGCGAGCAGGGCAAGGTGAGCAAGCCAGGCCCCACGGGGAGTTGTTTAGGGGGAACGAGTGTCTACTGGTCCTGCGTTTCGGTATCGCTTCGCCCCTCGCACTTGGCGTCCACATGTAAAGCCGGGATTACAAAATGTAAAGTCAAGGCTACATCGCGCCGGTCGCGGACGCCTTTCAGCTGAACCCTGTCCCATCCAGCCATGGATACGCCCGTGATTCGGGTCCACCTTCGTGAACCCGATTGCCGAAGG
>VXMI01000181.1 GCA_009841165.1 Gemmatimonadota bacterium
GCTCCTGGCGGCCGTCTTCCTCCCCACCACCACCACCCTGACGGCCCAGACCACCGCGCTGCGCTGCGGACGGCTCATCGACGGCATCTCGGCCGAGGCCCGCGAGAATGTCACGGTCATCGTGCGGGACGGGCGCGTCGCCGAACTGCGCGACGGCACCGCGGTTCCCGACGGCGTCGACCGCGCGCTGGACATGCGGAGCGGCACCTGTCTGCCCGGCCTGATGGACCTGCACACGCACCTGCTGATCAAGCCGGACGGCGGCCCCGTCAGCGAACTCGACCGCTCCAGCGCGGACCGGGCCCTCGACGGCCTCCACGCCGCGCAGAAGATGCTGCACGCGGGTTTCACCACCGTGCGCAACCCCGGCGACTACGATACCCACTACGCGATGGTCTCGGTCAAGCGCTCGATCGCGGCGGGGGAGCATCCGGGACCGCGGATCTTCGTGGCTCCGCACGCGCTCGGGCCGACCGGCGGACACAGCGACCTCAACACGCTGGCGCCGGACGCGGCGATCCAGACGCCCACGCGCACGGTCAACGGCGTCGAAGAGATGCGGGCCATGATCCGCGAGCAGGTCAAGTACGGGGCCGACTGGATCAAGGTGATGGCGACGGGCGGGGTCATGTCGGCGGGCGACGACCCCACGCACACGGCCTACGTCGACGAGGAGATGCTGGCCGCGGTCGACGAGACGCACCGGCTGGGGCGCAGGATCACCGTGCACGCGATCGGCACCGAGGGGCTCAAGCAGGCGGTCGCGGCGGGGGTGAACAGCGTCGAGCACGGGATCCTGATCGACGACGAGGCGATCGAGATGATGAAGGCGCGGGGGACGTGGCTGATCCCGACGGTCTACGTGCTCAACTACGTGGTGGAGGAGGGGCCCGCGCTGGGCTACCCGGAGGAGAGCGTCGCGAAGGGCCGCGTGCTGATGGAGACCCGCGACGACAACGTCCGGCGCGCGATCCAGGCCGGGGTGAAGATCGCCTTCGGCTCGGACACGATCTTCCCGCACGAGTGGGCGGCGCGCGAGTTCGCGCAGCTGGTGCGGCTGGGGATGAGCCCGATGGACGCGATCCGCTCGGCGACCTGGAGCGCGGCCCAGGTGCTCGGCATCGAGGACGAGGTGGGGACGCTGCAGCCCGGGATGGTGGCGGACATCATCGCGGTGGACGGCAACCCGCTGGACGACATCACCGAGCTGGAGCAGGTTGACTTCGTGATGAAGGACGGCGAGATCATCAAGGACGAGCGTCCGCGGACCTGAGGGGCACCCATGAAAGGCGAAGGCGGCAAGCAGCTCATCGTGGTCGGCGACCGCGTCCTGATCGAGCCCGAGGTGGGCGAGGGCAGGTCGAAGGTCGGGCTGTACCTTCCGGCGTCGGCGGTGGACCAGCAGTCCGTGCAGGGCGGCCGCGTTCTGGCCGTGGGACCGGGCACGCCGATCGGGGCACCGACCGAACTCGACGAGGAACCGTGGAAGATCGGCTCGGGCGAGGCGCGCTACCTGCCCGTGCAGGCCCAAGTGGGCGACTTCGCCA
Source organism: Gemmatimonadota bacterium (assembly GCA_009841165.1). Classification (GTDB taxonomy): domain Bacteria; phylum Gemmatimonadota; class Gemmatimonadetes; order Longimicrobiales; family Gaopeijiaceae; genus Bin94. The sequence goes on from VXMI01000181.1 coordinate 1,548, forward strand.
TCTTCTTCCGCAAGGCGTCGGTCGAGATCAGCTTCGAAGGCAAGGAGTACCTGGTCGTGCCCCAGGCCGCGATTTTGACCCTGGTGAGAGAGAAGGACGGGGCGGTAGAGGGGCTGTTCTAGGGGGACTTCCCGCGCGGAAGAGGCCGAGCGTCCCGGGCCCGGGAGAACGGAGAATCGCGAACATGCGGAAGCTGCTACTCATTTGTCTGGCTGCGCTGCCCGCGCAGGTGCAGGCGCAGGATACGCCGGGCCGGATGATGCTCGAAGCCGGTATCGTGGGCGGCAACAGCATCGCGTGCCCTGCGCGCTATGTCGGCATCAACGGGCGGGTCGCCGGACCGGTGTCCATTTACGGCATGGTGGAGAACTACCGCTGCGTGGACCTGGCGGGGACGGCCAACCGGGTCGGAGCGTCGGTCCTGCTCGGACGCACCAGTTGGTTCATTCGCCCGGCGCTGCGGCTGGGCATCGAGTATGACAACGGGGAGGTCTCCGAGACCATCGGGGCGAGCTTCACGTTCGGCCGGCGCTACGGGGCACGCTTCATCGTCCACTTCGGTGATTTCTCGCGCGACCCGGCCATCGTGCTCTTCCAGATGGGAGGGTATATCTCGTTGCCCGGAGATGCGTGACCTCTGACTTTGCGGTCCGTCCCTACACCCCCTCCGCCTTCGAGCACCGCCTGGGATCTCCGCACGCGCTCCGCAAGCCCGTGTCCGGGTCGATGTGGATCCCCTCGAACGCCCCGTGGTGCCAGTTCCACGGGTTCACGATGTCGATCGCGTGGCCCCGGTCGCGGACGATGTCGATGACATTGGCGTCCACATCCGCTTCGACCATGGTGGAGCCCGGCACGTCGAGTGACCGGCCGCCGAACCGTGGCCTCAGCACCGACTCCGCGATCGGGATGCCGAAATCGACGATGTTCGTGGTGTTCTGCACGATGTTGGCCAGCAGGCCCACCGAGGGCGACCCGGAGGCCAGCATCGGCGTGCCCTGACGGTTGAAGACGATGTTGGGCGCGACGTACGCGGTCGCGCGCTGGCCGGGCTGAGGCATGACGCGCAGGAAGTGGGCGCCGGACGCACAGACCGTCACGCCGGCGGCGAAAAGGCCGTTGCTCCAGGGCAGGGACATGCATGAGTGCAGGATGGTGGCCGTGTTGCCCGCTCCGTCCACGACCGTCACGTGGTTGCTTCCCGCCGGCGGGGGCGGAGGTGGTGGCTGCGACGCGGAGTTCGCCCTTCCCATCTGCAACAGCTTGAAGCGCATCTCGGCGTAGTCCTTCGAGAGGATCACGTCCAGCGGCAGCGGATGGCTGTCGGGATCGTTCTGCTTGCCGCCCTCCTCGAAGACCAGATTGTGGATCCGGGACATCTGGTAGAGCGACTCGGCCGACTCGTTGGGCGGGCCCTGCGTCTGCAGGTCCATGAGCTCGATCATGTTGAGCATTTCGATCACGAGCGAACCGCCGTGGTCCGGAGGCGGGGATCCGGCGATCCGGTAGCCCCGGTAGCTGCCCCAGGCGGGCTCCTGCCAGCGGGCCTCGTAGTGGGCGAAATCCTGGGGCGTAATGACGCCTCCGGCCTTCTGGACAACGTCGGAGTACTGCTGCGCGAATGCCCCGTGGTAGTAGTAGTCGTTGCCCTCCTCGGCGAGACGCTCGAGAGTGTCGGCCGCCTCCGACTGGACGAGGAGTTCGCCGGGCCGGGGGATGTAGCCGTCGGGCATGAAGATGCGGCGTCCGGCCTCGGTCATGCCGATCTTGTGGCACATGATAAAGAGTTCGCCCCAAAGGAAGGGATGCGTCTCGAAACCGTCCCGGGCGAAGGTGATCGCGCCTTCCATGATGCGCCGGCGGGGGAGGGAGCCGTGGCGTGCGAGCGCGGCTTCGAACCCGCCCCAGAATCCCGGCACTCCGGGGCCGCGGCCGGTGGCGATGTCGGCGGCCGAGAAACCGGGCAGAGGGGCGAGCGGGGCGTTGGCACCTCCGTTCACGTAGGTGGTCTCGCCGGCCGCGGCGTCGAAGTAGAGCATGCTGAGGACGCCGGTGATCCCCGTCATGTGCGGTTCGACCACGGTCTGGGTGACCGACGCCGCCAGCGCCGCGTCGCACGCGTTGCCGCCGTCGCGGAGGATCTTCACGGCTTCGCGCGTGGCGAGGGGATGCGAGCAGATTGCCATGCCGGATTGCGATGTCGCCAGCGTCTTGGGTCCGAAGTGGGCTTCGGCGATCAGGGCGCGGCGTTCGTCGTCGGTGGTGCGGTTCGCGCCGGTCGTGGTGCTGCGGCCATCGTTTGGTTCCCACGCGGCCGCGAGTTCCCGCGCGCCCAATCCGGCCGCAGCCGCTCCGAGGGCGGTGGACTTGAGGAAGGCACGTCGGCCAGTCCGCCTACCGTCGGTGCTATTCTGAAATGCGTGCATCGCTTCCCTCCCTGGGGCATCCGTGTCCGCCTGGCCTGGACCCAACTGGCACGTTAGCAACCAGCCTCGCCGCAAGCGAGTCCGGGGTCCGAGAGACAGAAGCTGCTGGATGGCGCGGAGAACGGAGGGTGAAGGCGCGAGCCGTGCACCTTACACCCATGAGGTTGCCGGAGAGTTTTTCAGTTCAACACACCGCGTTGCCGGTGGCGGTCAACGTGCGTCCTTACGCGCTGTAGCTGAGGGAACGCGGAACGACCTTACTTCTACGGACTCAACGTCTGCTTCGTCCCGGTGTACGGCCACAACTGCGGAAGAGTCGAAGCGAAAGACCGTAAGGGCCTTCGGTACGGACAGGCTACACATGAACGCGCCGGTTGCCGTAAAGCCCAACCATTCGGTGGCCGTCGCGGTCGGCCGGGTGAAGGCCCGGATCCACATCCGATCCTGGTCGTCGATCTGAATCTCGGTGACGGCGGGGAACCTGTCCTTGACCGGAAGCACGTCCAGGCGCTTCCGACGCAGCTGTACCGGGTTAAGCCTCCCACGAAGCCGCGATGCTCGTTCGTCATCGCCTGGCCTCGGTGCCAGATAGTCGGCGCCAAAGGCCTCCACGTCCTCTTTCCGCACAGACAGATCACCTGGCTCCCAACGCACGATCGACTCAAGTTGGATTCCACGGTGTATCCGAACCTCTGGCGAGCGGCCGTCCGACATGTACAAGAGGTCTCCGCGGGTCGAAAAAACGCCTCGTGACTCGAAGAGCGGACCACCCGCCATCCTCGACTCTCGGTCGACCCACCCGCGTTCCCCGTAGGGCAGCGTCGCCAGCGTGTCAATCAGCCGACCGCTCCAGTCATACCGAAGAACCTGCAGGAACTGCGGCGTCAACTGCTGCGCCTCGAACCTGCGCAAGTCGTGGCTGCCGAGGACTATCGTCCCCCGTCCAAGCACGCCCAGCCGGCCCGTGGGATTGGGCGCCGGTGGCTCGAGCCTGACGCTTCGTTCGTGAGACAGGTCAGGGCCGAAGAGCACGATTCGCCCCAACCCCCAATCCCACACGATGATGGAGTCGCTGGCCACAAAGTCGAACTCGATGGGGTCGATGAACTCGCCGGGCCCCTCTCCCTGGCGACCGAGGGACTGGAGAAACTGCCCGTCCTGACCGAACACAAACAGCTCGTGAGACCCCCGATTCAGCACTACTAGGCGACCATCGTCCATCCGGTCGAGATCTTCGACCCGGAAGAGTGTCCATTCGCCCGAGGCCGGGCTGGCAAGGCGCATGTCCGGTGTCTCGGCCAACGGACAAGCGCTTCCATTACCTCCATCGGAGACGGCGCTCATGGTGATACGCACCCCAGCGCTGTCCGTCACACTCACGACAGTGTCCGGGACGGTGCCCTCGCCACCGCCGAGGATGAGAGCCAGGAGGGCTGTCGGGTAGTGGTACACTTAGCAGTCGTCCCAATCGCAGCTCATTGGGATTCCCTCGTTCCGTGGGGTCATTGAGGCGGCGCCTTTTGCCCCTCTCTACTTCCAGGGCACCCAGAACGGGGCAAAATGTTTCACTATGCCGCCTCAAGCCAGTGTACTGGCGAACTAATGCAGCCTCACCCAGCTCCTCGCCCCTCCCAATTTTAACAGCCCTTAGTCCGAGAACGTGCAATCCTCTCGGGCCCATCGATGCGGGCAGCACTCCTCGTAGGCGTGAGGTTCCTCGCCCCGACTCCCGCGGAACCCTACCTTCACACCTCCGTCGCCATCCGCCCACACCACGTATGCGAGTCCCCCATGCGCGAACACTGGAGCAGCAGGATCGGCTTCATCCTCGCCACCGCCGGTTTCTCGGTCGGCCTCGGGAACATCTGGCGCTTCCCCTACCTCGCGGGCGAGAACGGGGGCGGCGCCTTCCTGCTGGTCTATGTCGTCTACGCGATCCTCATCGGGATTCCGCTGATGACCGCCGAGATCACGCTGGGACGCACCTCGCAGCTCACGCCCGTCGCGGGGATGGGGCGCCTCACCGGCTCGAAGACCAGTCCGTGGAACCTGATCGGGTGGTTCGGGATCGCGTCGGCCGTGCTGATCACCTCGTACTACATCATGGTGATCGCGTGGATGACGGCCTATTTCGTGGTCCTCGTCGGCGGCGGGAACATGGGGCAGACGCCGGACGAGACCCGCGCCGCGTTCGACGGCTTCATATCCACCCCCGGGCCGGTCTTCGGCTATGCGCTCCTGGTCACCTTCCTGGTCGCGTTCGTGGTCAGCCGGGGCGTCGCCAGGGGGATCGAGCGGTACGCGAAGTTCCTGATGCCGCTGCTCGTCGTGATCCTGCTGGCGCTGGCGGTGCGGGCAATGACGCTTCCGGGGGCCGGCGCCGGCTTCCTGTGGTACCTGACGCCCGACTTCTCCGCCCTGCGGCCAGCCTCGTACCTCGCCGCGCTCGGACAGGCGTTCTTCTCCATCGGCATCGGGATGGCCGCGGCTTTCGGGTTGGGCAGCTACCTGGACCGGCGCGACAGCGATGTGCCCGGGAACGCCGCCATGGTCGTCGCCTTCGATACCGGTGTGGCCGTCGTCGCCGGGCTGGTGCTCTTCCCCGCGCTGTTCGCCTTCGGGATGAACCCGGACCAGGGCGCGGGTCTGCTGTTCATCACCATGACGTCGCTCTTCCAGCAGATGCCGGGCGGCGCGGTCTTCGGGGCCGCGTTCTTCTTCCTGATGATCATCGCGGGCTTCACGTCGCAGGTCGCGCTCTTCGAGATCCTCGTCGCGTCGCTGGCGGACTCGCGCGGCATGAGCCGCGGAAAGGCGGTGCTCGCCTGCGCCGTGGGGTCGTTCGTGGTCGGCATCCCGGTCATCCTGTCGCAGGGACCCTGGTCCGACATCCACATCTTCGGGATGAACTTCTTCGACTTCGCCGACACCGTTTCGAGCGACTACATGCTCGCGGCGGGCGGGCTCCTGATCTCGCTGTACATCGTGTCCCAGTGGGGGTGGAAGCGGTTCCGGGAGGAAGCCAACCGGGGCGCCGGGCGCGTCCAGGCGAGCGCCGCGTGGCGATTCCTCTTCCGCTTCGTCATCCCCGTCGCGGTCGCGATCGTGCTGCTGGGCGGATTCGGGGTCGGGGCGGGCAACCCGCCGGTCTTCCTCGGCTGCGCGGCCGCAATCATCGTGGTCTATGCCGTCCTGCTTCGACGCTTTCCTGCGTAGACACGGCTTCGTCCTCCTCGACGGGGGGCTGGCGACCGAGCTGGAGAGCGCGGGGCACGATCTCAACGATGCGCTCTGGTCGGCGAAGGTGCTCCTGGAGTACCCCGACGCCGTCGAAGCCGCGCACACCGCGTATCTGCGCGCGGGCGCGGACTGCGTGATCACCGCGACCTACCAGGCCACCTTCGAGCGCCTGGCGGAGCGGGGCGTCACGCGCGCCAGGGCCGAGGCCGTCTTCCGCACAGCGGTCGATCTGGCCGTCCGCGCACGCGACGGTTTCTGGACGCACCCGGCCAATCGCGCGGGACGCACGCGCCCCCTCGTCGCTGCCAGCATCGGCCCGTACGGCGCCTGCCTGGCCGACGGCTCCGAGTATCACGGCGACTACGGCGTCGGGCGCGACACGCTGGCCGACTTCCACCGCTCGCGTCTGCGCCTTCTCGCCGACACCCCGGCCGAAATCCTCGCCTGCGAGACCATCCCCTCGTTCACCGAAGCGCGCGCGCTGGCGGCCGTCGTCGAGGACGAGTCCGACAAGCCCGCGTGGTTCACCTTCACCTTCCGCGACGAGCGCCACATCAGCGACGGGACGCCGATCGACGGGGTGGCTGCGTGGGCCGCCGACACCGCTTGCGTCGAGGCCGTCGGCGTCAACTGCACGCCGGCCCGCCTGCTCCCGCGGATCATCCGCACCCTCGCCGCCGCGACAGGCAAGCCCATCGTCGCCTATCCCAACGGCGGCGGGGAGTGGGACGCCGTGACGAAGACGTGGGGCCGGGCCGACGGCGAACCCGACTGGGGCCACGCGTGCCGGAGCTGGGTCGCGGCGGGGGCAACGGTGGTGGGAGGCTGCTGCCGAGTCGGCCCCGAAGCCATCCGTGCGATGCGTTCCGCGCTTGCCGCCCGCGCGTCGGAGGCGCACACTACGGCATGAATGGCGACCGAACGAGACTCGCCGTGATGGCCTGGCGCAACCTGTGGCGGTACGGGCGGCGGACCCTCACGACCATCGCCGCAATGACGCTGGCGCTGCTCACGCTCGTGGTCTGGACATCATTCACGCAGGGATTCCTGCGCGACCTGCAGACCACGATCGTCGAAGTCGAGATCGGCGACATGCAGGTCCACCCACCTGACTACCGGACCCAGCCGTCGATCTTCGACCGAATCGGAGCCCCCTCCGAACTCGTGGACACCCTCGGTGCGATGGGGTTCGACGCCTCCGCACGTCTTCTCGGTGGCGGGCTGGCGGCGGCGGGCGAGGCCTCGGCAGGCGTCTCGCTCAGGGGGATCGAAACGAACCAGGACGCGCGGGTGAGCGTCGTCTACGACCGGGTCGTGCAGGGCAGCTGGCTCGACCCTTCCGACCCTGCCGGGGTCGTGATCGGTGGCAGGCTCGCCAGAACGCTGGACGTAGGGTTGGGGGACGAGCTTGTCCTCCTCGGTCAGGCCACCGACGGAAGCATCGCGAACGGTCTGTACCGGGTGCGAGGAATACTCGCCCCGTTCAGCGAGGCGACGGACCGTGGCGGAGTGTTCCTGGTGCGCCAGGCTTTCCTCGACTTCTTCGTCCTCCCGGGTGGAGCGCATCAGGTGGTGGTGCGCAATACCGAAGGCCAGGCTCTCGAGACTTCCGCGGCACAGATCCAGGCGGTCGCCCCCGGCCTCGATGTTCTCACCTGGCGCGAACTCTTCCCGACGCTCGCCACCATGCTGGACTCGGTGGAGAGCACGATGTACATCCTCTTCATGATCGTTTACCTGGCGATCGCGATCCTGCTCATCAACGCGACGCTCATGGCGGTGTTCGAGCGCATCAAGGAGCTGGGGCTGCTGAAGGCCGTAGGGCTTTCGCCGACGCGGGTGGTCGGCCTGATCCTGTGGGAGGGTTTCTTTCAGGCCATGCTCGCCGCGGCGGCCGGGCTGATTCTTTCCGTTCCCGTTCTCTTCTATGTCACCCGGGTCGGGATCAACCTGGCGGCGCTGGGCGGCCAGGTCTCGATATCGGGGATCGGCCTCGACCCGGTCATGCGCGGGATCGTCAATCCGACGATAGTCGTCGGCCCACTGAGCACCATGTTCGTGATCGTATTGCTTTCGATGCTCTATCCCGCGCTGAAGGCGGCGCGGATCAAGCCGGTGGAAGCCATGCGGCACCAGTGAATCATGGTTGATACTGAAATGATATCAGATTGCTATCGTTTGTGAGGGTGTCATGAAAAAGACCAGCCTGTGGATGATGGCCTGGCGCAACCTGGGCCGGAACCGCCGCCGAACGCTGCTCACGCTGGCTTCGATCGCTTTCGGTGTCTTCCTCGCGATCTTCTCGATGGCGGCCCAGGATCGGAACTGGCAGGACATGATCGATCTGGGGGCGCGCATGGGCGGCGGGCACGTGACCGTGCAGCACCCCGAGTACCTGGACACGCCGAGCCTGTCACGGACCGTGACCGGAACGGACGCCCTCATCGCCGCTGCCGCCGGCGACGACGAGGTCGAACGCGCCGTCGAGCGCATCAGCGGCCAGCTCATGGTGAGCACTGCGCGCGAGAGCTACGGCGCCTCTTTCATCGCCTTCGATCCCGACGCCGAAGACTCTACAACCCTGTCCTACCTGGAGGCGGTTTCCGAGGGCGAGATGTTCGCCGCCGACGATGCCACAGGCGTGGTCCTCGGCGCGCAGCTGGCCCGGAATCTCGGGGCGGAGCTTGGGGACAGAGTCGTCTACACGGCCACCGACCGCAACGGCGACATCGTGGCCGGGCTCGGACGCGTTCGCGGCATTCTGCGCACCGGCGCGCCCAGCATCGACGTCGGGATGGTGCTGTTGCCGATCGAGGCGGTGCGGGACGTGCTCGGCTTCGCTCCTGACGAGGCCACCCAGGTGGCTCTCTTCATCGCCGACCACCGCAGATCGGAGGCGCTGGCCGACCGGCTCCAGGAGCAGCTCGGCGGCGAAGCCGCGGCCGTTCCCTGGTTCGAGGGCCGCCCGGACCTCTACGCATTCATCGCCATGAAGGTGGGTGGCGGCGTCATCATGATCGGCGTCATCGCGCTCATGGTCGCCGCGGGAATCTTCAACACGGTCTTCGTCAGCGTCATGGAGCGACTGCGCGAATTCGGCATCATGATGGCGGTGGGCTTCAGCCCGGCAAAGCTCTTCCGGCTGGTCGTCTACGAGAGTGTGTGGCTCGGCGTGATCGGTCTGGTGCTCGCCGGAATGCTGACCATCGGCCCCTACCTCTACCTGAACCAGGTCGGCATCGACATGGGCACGATGCTGGGCGACAATACCACGGAGATCTCGGGCGTCGCGATGGCGACCCAACTCAGGTTCGGGATCTATCCCGAAAACGCGGTCCGTATCGTGGCCCTCGCCTTTGTGGCGGTGGTCCTCGCGGGCATCTATCCAGCGTGGCGTGCCGGCCGCGTCGAGCCGGTGGAAAGCATCAGACTCGGATGACCAACAGCAATTCTCGGAACAGCACCGTCGTCGAACTCAGCGACATTACCAAGCTGTACACCCAGGGCAGCCTCGAAGTGCAGGCGCTGCGCGGCCTCGACCTGACCGTCGGCAAGGGCGAGTTCACCGCGCTCATCGGCCCCTCGGGCTCCGGCAAGACCACGACGCTCAACCTCGTCGGCGGCCTCGACTCGCCCACCAGCGGCTCGGTCGCCGTAGAGGGTGTCGATCTCGGCACGCTCAGCCGCAAGGAACTCAGCCGCCTCCGCCGCGACCGCATAGGCTTCGTCTTCCAGTCCTACAACCTGATTCCGGTCCTGACCGCCTACGAGAACGCCGAGATGGTGATGTGGGTGCAGGGCGTGCCCGCGCCGGAGCGCCGCAAGCGCGTCACGGAGCTGCTGCGCGCGGTCGGGCTCGAGGGCCTGGAAGACCGCAAGCCCACCGAGCTTTCCGGCGGGCAGCAGCAGCGCGTCGCGATCGCCCGCGCCATCGCCTCCGACCCCGCCGTCGTCCTCGCCGACGAGCCCACCGCCAACGTGGACTCGGAAACCGCCGAGAACCTGATCTCGCTCATGGAGACCCTGAATCGGGACCGGGGCGTCACCTTTCTCTTCTCTACCCACGACCACCGGGTCGTTGAGCGCGTGAAGCGGGTGGTTCGCCTCGTTGACGGACGCGTCGACAGCGACGAGGAAAGATAGCGGTCGGCGCACGATCGAATGCCGCGCGGGTTCACACCCGCGGATTCCGAGCCGCTTCCCCCTTCGCGACGGAGGCTTTAGCTTCCTCCACTCACGGGACGTGGCGCAGTCCGGTAGCGCACCTGAATGGGGTTCAGGGGGTCGCCGGTTCGAATCCGGCCGTCCCGACTTG
>VXMI01000047.1 GCA_009841165.1 Gemmatimonadota bacterium
ACTCCGTCACCCGGGAGATCCAGCACCGTCCGGGGCGGGCGGGCGCCGTGGGCCTCGCGGGTGGCTTTCTCCTGCTGCCGGTCTTCGTCATCGGGGCCGTGGTACTGACCGTTTCGCTGATCGGGATACCGCTGCTCCTTGTATGGCTGCCCCTCTTCCCGCTGGCGGTCGCCGTGGCGGCGTTCGCGGGATACGTCGGTGTGAGCCATCATGTCGGCCGCTGGGTTCTGGACCAGAACTGGTCCTGGCTGGATCGAGTGGATCGCAACCGCGATGCACACGTCCTTCTCACCGGGCTGGGGGCGCTCATGCTGCCCTTCGCAGCCGGAAGCGCACTGGGCGCGCTGCCCCTGATCGGCTGGGCCGGCGGGTTGATCGAGGTGCTGGGAACCATTGCCGGTGTGGCGGCGCTGTTCGTCGGATTCGGCGCGGTTGTCATCACGCGCGGCGGCAGGTATGCGACGAGCTGGCCCGGAAGCCTGGACGACGAACTGGAGACCGCCGCCGAGTGGTCAACAGTGGACGATCTGGACGACTCGCACGGTGTCCATGATGTGGACGACCCGCCGAGCGCAGACGACACCGATGACACGCCGGGAGAGGAACAATGATCCGCCTGCTCGCAGCGATGCTGCTGCTTTCGGGGACCGCCCAACTCAATGCAGTTCAGCAGAAGACCACGACCTGGTCACGACAGGTGACCGACGAGGAGCGCCTGGAGGTCGACGTGGGTTACGGAGCCGGCGAACTGATGATCGAACGCGGCGAATCCGATCTTCTCTACCGGGCCGTCTTCAACCACGATGAAGCCGTCGCCACCCCCAGACACAGCTATCGGAACGGCCGTCTGGACATCGGCATCAGGGTGGCAGACCGCGGCCGCTTCGGTTCGCGCCGGTCGGTCGATTCCTCGCTCGACCTGTGGCTGCCCGGCGGCGTTCCCGTGGACCTCCATCTCGACGTCGGCGCGGCCGAGGCCGACGTGGACCTCTCTGGGATACCCCTGCGCGGTTTCGACTACAACACGGGTGCGTCGAAATCCGAAGTCCGGATCCGCGAGCCCAATCCCGAGCGAATGGAATCGGCCTCGATAAACGCCGGGGCCGCGGACCTCGCCATCCGGGGGATGGGGAACCTGAGAGCGGACCGTGTCACCATCAAGGCGGGGGTGGGTTCCGTCACGCTGGGGCTTGAAGGCGACTGGCCCGAGGACGCCCGGGTCTCCGTCGAGATGGGCGTGGGCGGGCTCGAAGTGCGGATTCCCGCCGATCTGGGAGTACGCATCCATCGGGAGAGTTTTCTCGCTTCCATCGACGCCGACGGATTCGAGCGGAGCGGGAGGACCTACCTTTCGCGGAACTGGGAAGACGCCGGGCGCAGGATCGACCTGGAGATCACCGCGGCGCTGGGCGACATCGATGTAGTCTGGGTCCCCTGACAATGCATCGGGCGTTTCTCGAGGGTGTTATACTTGAAATCCGGCAGGGAGCGGTAGGGGCCCTGCGAGCCGGGGCGGGCGGTCCGCTTCCGGATGATGAGGCCGGCTTCTCTGGAGGACGCATGATCGGGACCCTGTTGACATTCCTGGCGATGGGAATCGTCAGCATCGTCGTGGTGTGGATCGTGCTGTCCGTCGTCGGGGCGCTGCTGGGTCTCACGCTCGGAATCGCCGGCTTCCTGCTCTTCAAGGTCGCGCCGGTCATGCTGGTCGGCTGGGTCGTGCTCAAGCTGCTGGCGAGGGTGCGCGGCCGCGGCGCTCTGTCGGCTGCCGACCGAAAGTGGCTCGAGGAGGGTTGATCGAGGGACGGCGCCACGCCTTGCGTTGACGCCAGCGTGCCCACGCTCCCGATCTAGACGCGGGCCGGCAGTTTCTTCAGGTCGGCCAGGAAGCGTCCGCCGATTTCGGCCAGGGAAATGCCCGCCGGGGAGCCAGGCGCAGCCAGGACCGTGGGCTGCCCCGCGTCGCCCGCCCTGCGCACTTCGATGTCGAGAGGGATCCGGCCCAGGAACGGGACAGACAGTTCGCGGGCGAGGTCTTCCCCGCCGCCCCGTCCGAAGAGGTCGATGATTTCGCTGGATCCCGGCACCTGGAAGCCGCACATGTTCTCGACGATGCCGAGGATCCGGGTGTTGACCCGCTCGAACATCTTGACGCCGCGGCGGACGTCGCCGGTGGCCACCTTCTGGGGAGTGGTGACCATCAGCGCCCCGTCCAGATCCACGGTCTGCACGAGCGACAACTGTGCGTCACCCGTACCCGGGGGCATGTCGACGACCATGAGGTCCAGGCGTCCCCACGACACCTGCTCCATGAACTGCTTGAGGATGCCTGCGATCAGCGGACCCCGCATGATCGCGGGCTGTTCGCGCTCCAGAAGGAACCCGAGGCTCATCAGGCGAACGCCGTGAGCCTCCAGGGGGACGATCATCTCCGAGCCCTTGGCTCCGGTCACCGAGGGACGGCGCCCCTCTCCGAACATGGTGGGGATGTTGGGACCGTAGATGTCCGCGTCCAGCAGACCGGTGGCCAGGCCCTGCGACGCGGCGTACGCGGCGAGGTTGGTCGCGACCATCGACTTGCCGACGCCGCCCTTGCCCGAGCTCACCGCGACCACCCGTCTGACGCCCGCGAGTATGCCGGGGCGGGGCGTGGGCGCGGGTACGGAACCGGGCTGGAGCCCGCGTGACGGCGCAGGGGTCGCAGCGGGCCCGCGTCCTGGCCTGGGCGAGGGACGCGCACCGGCGGGGGGTGCGGGCCCGGCAGTGCCCGCCGATGACCCGGCCGAAGGAGCACTCTGTGGGAGCTGTACGTTCACCTTCACCGTGCTGACGCCCTCGACGGCCCGGGCCGCCGCGCGCGCCTGGCGGACGAGGGTGCCCGGATCGCCCCTCTGCAGCGCGAACACGAAGGTCGCGTTGCCGAAGCTGTCCACTGCCACGTCGCTCACCTGACCTCCGGCGACCACATCCTTGCCCGTGACGGGATTCACTACCGCGGCCAGCGCGCGCGTCAGGGTCTGGACGGTTCCGTCCCGGGATGCCTGCGGTTCAGCTTGCGTCAACGGTCACCACCTGGGGGAGGGCGGCCCGCAGCCGCCTTCGATCCCTTTTCAACGTGAACATGGAGATGGGACAGCTTCGCGTGTCCCCATCAACCGCACCTCGACCCTTCCCTGCTCCCTCGTCCGGCAGGCAGCGTCCTGTCGACCAGCCCCGGAAGGGGCCGTGATGCGCCCGGAAGCTACCGCGAGGATTTCCGGAACGTCAACGGGTTGCGAACGCCGCTCCGGCTGGTGAGATTGCCTTCGAATCCGGGTCCGAAACCCCCAGGGCTTCGAGTGCTCCCGCCAACCACAACCCGGGATAGAAGACATGTCCGGAACGATTCGTGTTCCCCCGCCCGTCAACGAACCCATCTTCCCGTACACGCCGTGCTCGCCGGAGCGTGCCGAACTGAAGGCCGCCCTGAACGAGATGAGCAGCCAGGAGGTGGATATCCCCGTCATCATCGGAGGCCGGGAAATCCGCACCGGGAAGACCCACGAGATTCACGCCCCCCACGACCACGGACTCCGACTGGGCCTCTGGCACGAGGGAGGCGCTGCCGAGGCGCGACAGGCGATCGCCGATACGCTCGAGGCGCAGAGGGAGTGGGCATCATGGCCCTGGGAGGACCGCGCGGCCGTGTTTCTGCGCGCGGCCGAGTTGCTCTCCACGACGTGGCGGGCACGGCTGAACGCAGCCACCATGCTCGGGCAGAGCAAGAATGCATTCCAGTCCGAGATCGACGCCGCTTGCGAGATCATCGACTTCTTCCGCTTCGGCGCACACTTCGCCGAGCGCGTCTTCAGCCAGCAGCCCCATTCGGAGAAGGGAGTCTGGAACCGCACCGACTACCGGCCGCTCGAGGGGTTCGTCTATGCGGTGAGCCCCTTCAACTTCACCGCCATCGGAGCCAACCTCGCCGGAATCCCGGCCATGGTCGGGTGCGCAGTGCTGTGGAAGCCTTCCAAGCACGCCGTCCTCTCGGGCTATCACACCTACAGGCTCCTGGAAGAAGCGGGCCTGCCCCCGGGGGTCATCAACTTCGTGCCGGGCAATCCGGTGGAGATCACGGCCGCCGCGCTGGAGCACCGGGATTTCGCGGGGTTGCACTTCACCGGATCCACCGAGGTTTTCCAGTCGCTCTGGACCACGGTCGGGCGCAACATCGCATCGTACCGCACCTATCCCCGCCTTGTGGGCGAGACGGGGGGCAAGGACTTCATCCTCGCGCATCCGTCCGGGGATGCGGACGCCGTGCGCACGGCCATCGTGCGTGGTGCCTTCGAATACCAGGGGCAAAAGTGCTCGGCGGCTTCCCGGGCCTACGTCCCCGCGTCGATGTGGAAGGGGATGAAGGACCAGCTCGTCGCCGAGACGGACGGCCTCTCGATGGGCGATCCCGCGGACTTTCGCAACTTCGTCAACGCCGTGATCGACCGCGGGGCGTTCGATTCGATCACCGGGTACATCCGGCGTGCGAAAGCCGGCGCCGACGCCGAGGTGATCGCGGGGGGGCGGTATTCGGACGCGGACGGGTTCTTCATCCGTCCGACGATCGTCCACGCGAAGCGGCCGGATCACGAGACGATGTGCGACGAGATCTTCGGGCCGGTCATGTCGATCCACGTGTACCCGGACAGTGCCTGGTCGGAGACGCTGGACATCGTGGACTCGACATCGCCGTATGCACTGACCGGGGCGGTGTTCGCGCGGGACCGCGCGGCCGTGCGCGAGGCGATGGGCCGGCTGCGCCATGCCGCGGGCAACTTCTACATCAACGACAAGCCGACCGGCGCGGTGGTGGGCCAGCAGCCCTTCGGAGGCGGCAGGGCATCCGGAACCAACGACAAGGCCGGGTCCGCGGCCAACATCGCCAGGTGGCTGTCGCCGCGGAGCATCAAGGAGAACCTGGTGCCTCCGACGAGCTACGAATACCCGTTCATGGCAGAGGAGTAGCCAACGGCAAGGCGGCGGCGACCGCCGCGCTGAAGTCGGCCTTGAGATCCTCCAGGTCCTCGAGTCCGACCGAGATGCGCACGAATCCGTCGGGGATTCCGAGCGCGTGCCGCTCGGCGCTGCTCAGGTCCACGTGCGAGGTGTGACGCGGCTGTGAAACCAGCGTCTCCACGCCGCCCAGCGACGGCGCCGGCGCGGCGAGCCGCAGATGCGAGCAGAAGCGGTCGGCGGCCTCGCCCCCTCCCTCCAGCACGATCGACACCATGCCGCCGTACCCGTTCAGCAGACGCGCTGCGCACTCGTGGTCCGGGTGGGCGGGGAGGCCCGGGTGGATGACCTGGCGAACGCCTTCGATCCCTGAGAACCAGCGGGCGAGGGCCAGGGCGGTGCGGTTGTGGCGCTCCATGCGGACCGGCAGCGTGCGGATGCCGCGCTCCAGCAGCCAGGCGGCCTGCGGATCGATGGACCCGCCGTAGAGTTTCATCATCTTGGCGACACGGGCGATGAGGGCGGCGCTGCCCGCGACGACCCCCGCGATCAGGTCGGAATGGCCGCCCAGGTACTTGGTGGCCGAGTGGATCACCGCGTCGACGCCGTGTTCGGCCGCGCGGATGTTGATCGGCGTGGCGAAGGTCATGTCGGCGGCCAGGAGCGCGCCGCCCGAGCGCGCCGCCCTGCGGGCCGGGCCGACGGGAAAGACACGCAGGGTCGGGTTGGTGGGCAGTTCGATGAGCACCACCCGGGTTCGCGGCGTGAGAGCCGCCTGCCATGCCGAGGCGTCGTGGGGGTCTACGAAGGTGGTGGTGATGTCGCGGCGGGGCAGTTCATCGGTGAGAAGCGCGTGGGTGGCGCCGTAGAGGTGCCTGCTGGCCACGATGTGGTCACCGGACCCCGCGCCGGCCAGCAGCGTCATCGAGATCGCGGCCATGCCGCTCGCCAGGGCCAGGGCGTCCTCGGTGCCTTCGAGCGCGGCGATCTTGCCTGCCACGGCCCGCTGGTTGGGGTTGTTGCCGTAGCGGCTGTAGAGCAGGTCGATGCCGTCACCCGGCCCCGACCAATGGAATGTCGAGCTCCGTACGATGGGGTTGACCACGGGCTCGCCGGGCCGGGGGGCGGGTTGTCCCGCGTGGACCGCGTCGGTGGCGGTGCCCGGGCGCTCGTGCTTTGGTCCGTCGAAGGTCATGTGCGTTTCTCCGTGGTGCTTCAGGTGTGTGCGCGGTGCGACGCCACCGCACTCAGAGCCAGGCTGGTGCCGTTCAGGCCGCGGAAGACGAGGCGCCGCTCGGCGAGCCTGGCGAGCACCGCATCGCCTCGGTCTCCCAGCACCGGGGCGAGGCCGCCGGGTGCGATCCGGCGCCGTCGCTCCAGGGTGCGCCACGCAACGCCCTCGTCTTCGGATGCCGTGCCGAGAAGGTGGCAGCATCCGTCGCCAAGGTCGCAGACGGCTGCCAGGTCGTGCCTTCCCAGGACGGCGTCGACCGTGTGACGATGAGCGTCTCCGGCGGCGCGAAAGAGAAAGAAGGCGTCGAGCGGTCGATCGGGCGTCTGGTATTTGACGAGAAGTCGAGCGACGACTTCATCGGCGCAACTGAAGTCGAGCACGGGCACCCGTGTAAGGTCTATCAGCGAGACGAAGGGCGCCCCCCCCGCTCCCTTCAGGCACCTCTCGATGGCGTCGCGAACCGCACGGCCCGTAGGACGCGTGACGAGGTTGGGCCGCAGGGGCGCGAGGGTATCTCGCAGGAGCCTGCGCACGTCGATCCTGACGGCCTGGGGCCCAGGGGTGTTCACCCGATCCTCTCGGGCAGAATGATGTTGATCTGGGCGCCGGGGAAGACGCGCAAGCCCTCTTCGATCGGTGGCTTGCTGCTCCATCCGGGCGTATCTGCAATGCGCGCCGTTCCGCTGCGGATCGACATGAGTCCGTCCCAGCGGGCCACCTGCTTGCGGATCTGCTGAATGCCCTGTCCCCTGCCGGTGTCGGGAAAGCGGGTGAGACCCAGGAGAAACGCGGCCTCCAGCGCAGCGACGTCCCCCCAGCGCTCGCCGAACCGGGCCGCATGTTCGTCTTCGAGCGACGCACAGAAACCGCGGCCGATGTCGGCGACGGCGATCACGGCCACCTGGCGGCCCAGACGCCGCTTCCAGTTGTAGGCCTGGGCCGCGACCCACCCCGGCCCTTCGGCGTGCTCGATGATGTTCTGGCAAACCTCCGAGAGGATAACCGAAAACTGGACGACAGCCGACGCAGGATACTTGAGCGTGTTCGAGAGGATGGCGCCCGCGCGTGCCTGGACCCGCTCCACCACCTCGTGCACATCGGAGTTTCTCGTGACCGGGGTGACTTCGAGCAGCACGTCGGAAGGCCCCGGACGACGACGCCACCTGGAGCCCGTGCCGAACTCGAATACCCGCCGAGCGGCCTCGGAGAAACCCATGCGGTCCAGGTAGCCGGTGACTTCCGGCTGGTCGGGGAGCGAAATGCGGGGCGCCGATCCGGCTTTCGCGGCAACCTGTCCCGCAGCCAGCAGGCAGAGCATGCCATTGGGGTCGATCCACCGGAGTCTGCGAGCATCGAAGAGCACTGGCCCGGCAGTGGCCGGATCCAGCTGGTCGTAGAGCGACTCGATGTTGCGATAGTCGAGCGAGCGTGGGATCTCGATGACCCGCATCTCACTGGCCCCCGGGAGTGGCGTCGCCGGAGGCGGCTGTACGGAGGGCGGCATCGCGGAAGGCCTCGGAGCCGGTGTACCCCACCTTGTCGCATGCCACTCGGTTGGCGCGGCGCGCGGCGGATCCCGGTGCCGAGTCCCCGAGGACCGAGGCGAAAAAGGTCGCGCCCCAGACGTCCCCACAACCGGTGGGGTCACCCGCAGCCGGCCCTGTCGCGGGGGGCACGGACTCTCGCGCGGGCGGAGCGCCGTCCTGCCCGATTGTCATGATCTCCGCGCCATCGGCTCCCCGGGTGACGACGATCCTGCCGAGCCGGCCCGCCATCGCTCTCTCCGCCACCGGCCACGGATCGGGCGCTCCCCTGACAAAGAGTTCGAATTCGTTCTCGTTCATCTGAACCGTGTCGAAGCAGCCCGCCCACCTTCCGCTCGAAGGAAGATAGCGAGGACTCCGCCGCCCGTCGCTTCCGGTGTCGAGGAAGAGGGAATGCAGATCGGCGTAACTGGGCCCATGCAGCTTGTCACGCACCGTCAGGGCCCCGGCGAGATCGAGTTCGACGCCCGAGATGAAGTTGACGTACAGCGCGTCGAGGACGGGAAGCACTTCGGCGATCTCCCGAGGCGACCACTCCGGCACCCCTCCGTCAAGCACCTCGACCCGGTCGGTCTGCGTCGTGTAAGTGAGTTCGACCCGGTTGTTCGGTTCCGGGACCACCCGTACCCACCGCGTGTCGCCAACGGTCGTGAATGAGCGGAGGAACGGCAGCGCGCGGTCGGCCATGTCGTTACCGACCTTGATCACCGGGACCACCGCCCAGCCGGGCGGAAGCACATGATCGAAGGCGGCCAGAGCGTACGCGATCCCGCCCCACGCCTTCGCGGAGCGGCCCGCTCCCGGAAGATGGATGGTGTCCCGCACCAGCGTGCCAATAACGCCCAACCGTTTCGGAGGGTTGGGAGTCGATTCAGACGTTCCCATGGACGGTGTGCCTGAAGACCCCGGCGGCGCCGACCAGTCCCGCAGTGGCGGGGAGCTCGGACGGGACGATTCGACACGCGCGGGCCGCTGAACGAAAGGCCCGTTGTTCCACCTCGTCACGCAGAGGAGCGAAGAGAAGTTCGCCAGCCCCGGCAACTCCACCCCCGATCACGATTACATCGGGATTAAGAAGATGGATTAGATCGGAGACTGCAACTCCAATCACACGTGCAGTTTCATCGACTATGAGCATTGCATATCGATCGCCAGCCGCGGCGGCTCTGCACACCGCTTCAGCGGTGATTCCCGCGGGGTCGCCAGCTGCCGCCGCGAGTGTCGAGTTTGCACCGCGGGCGATGCCTTCGGCAGCCCGCGCCGCGATCGCGGACCCCGAGGCGTAGGCTTCTACGCAGCCGCGCGATCCGCAGGCGCAACGCCGGCCGGAGTAGTCGACGGACATGTGGCCCACCTCGCCGGCCGCGTCCGATGCCCCGCGATAGGGCGCGCCGCCGAGAATGATGCCGCCGCCGATCCCGGTGCCCAGCGTCATGCCGATCAGCCGTTCAGCGCCGCGTCCTGCGCCCAGCCACCATTCCCCGAAGGCGAAGCAGTTGGCGTCGTTGTCCAGGACGATCGGCAGCCCGATCCGACCGGCGATCATGTCAACCAGGGGGACGTCGCGCCATCCCAGGTTGGGCGTCTCGAGCACCACTCCCCTGCTGCGGTCGAGGGGTCCCGGCGCCCCTATCCCGACCCCGGCCACATTTGTTCTGCCGACTTCGGCGATCGCCGCCCGCAGCATGGACGCCACTTCCTCCACCACGGCGGAGGGCCCCCGCGCGGGGCGCGTGGGAGCGCTCGACACCGCGACGGGCGGTCCGCCCGCGAAGGGGACCAGCCCGACCCTCAGATTGGTGCCGCCGATGTCGACTCCGGCGATCCATCGGGTCCGGGCCCGCCGCTCAGCCATCAGCGGGGCTGCCGTGCCCTGGCGGGCTACCAGGCGCGGCCGTCGGCACCGCACTCACGACTCGGTGCTATCCAGTTCCAGCACGGCCATGAACGCCTCTTGCGGGATCTCCACCGAACCCACCTGCTTCATCCTCCTCTTCCCCTCCTTCTGGCGTTCGAGAAGCTTGCGCTTGCGCGTGATGTCGCCGCCGTAGCACTTGGCGGTCACGTTCTTGCGCAGCGCCTTGACGGTCTCGCGGGCGATGACCTGACCGCCGATCGCGGCCTGCAGCGCCACCTCGAACTGCTGTCGGGGTATCAGCCTTCGCAGCTTGCGGATCAGGGCGCGGCCGTGATGGTAGGCATTCTCGCGGTGGAGGATGACGGAGAAGGCGTCGACCGGGTCCCTGTTGACCATGACGTCGAGCTTGACGAGGTCGTTTATCCGATACTCCTGGAACTCGTAGTCCAGGGACGCGTAGCCGCGGGTTCCGCCCTTCAGGCGCCCGTAGAAGTCGAGGACGATTTCGGCAAGCGGCAACTCGAAGTCCAGCTCGACCCGGTGCGGATCCAGGTAGTGCATACCCTTGAAGACGCCGCGGCGCTCGTGGCACAGCTTCTGCACATTGCCGATGTAGGTCGATGGCACCACGATCCGCGCACGCACCACGGGCTCCGCGACCGCGTCGACCAGAGCCCGGTCCGGGAGCTCGGAGGGGTTCTCGACCCAGACCTCGCCGCCACCCTGCATGTCCACCCGGTACTTGACGTTGGGGACGGTGGTGATGAGCCTGACGCCGAATTCGCGATCCAGCCGCTCCTGCACGATCTCGAGGTGCAGAAGGCCGAGAAAACCGCAGCGGAACCCGAATCCCAGCGCCCGCGAGGTCTCTGGTTCGAACCTCAGCGACGCGTCGTTGAGGTGGAGCCGGTGCAGCGCGTCGCGCAATTCCTCGTAGCCATCGGAATCGGTGGGATAGAGGCCGGCGAACACCATCGGCTTGACCTCCTGGTATCCCGGGAGCAATTCGCCGGCGGGACGCGCTGTGTCGAGGATCGTGTCGCCGACACGCGTATCCGACACCGCCTTGATGGCCGCCACCAGGTATCCCACCTCGCCGGGGCCGAGGGAGTGGGATGGGAAGCGACCGAGCCGCATGTGTCCCACTTCGGTGACTTCGTAGCGGGCGTCGACGGTCCCGAAGGCGATCTTCGTGCCCGCACGGACCGTGCCGTCGACCACGCGGATCGAGGGGACGGCGCCGAGGTACTGGTCGTAGTACGAGTCGAAAATCAGCGCCCGCAACGGGGCTTCAGGGTCGCCCGACGGCGGCGGAATCCTGTCCACGAGCGCTTCCAGGATGGCGCCGATGCCCGTCCCTTCCTTGGCGCTCGCCTCGAGGATCGACTCCGGCTCGATCCCCATGAGATCCGCGACCTCGTCACGGCGGCGCTCCGGCTCGGCGCCGGGCAGGTCGATCTTGTTGAGCACGGGCACGATCTCGAGGTCCGCGTCGAGGGCCAGGAAGAGGTTGGAGAGGGTCTGGGCCTGGATGCCCTGGGTCGCGTCGACGACCAGGATCGCCCCTTCGCACGCCGCCAGCGAGCGCGATACCTCGTAGGTGAAGTCGACGTGGCCGGGTGTGTCGATCAGGTTGAAGCGGTATTCCCGGCCATCGCGAGCCGTGTAGTCCATGCGGATGGCGTGGAGCTTGATCGTGATCCCGCGCTCCCTTTCGAGCTCGTTGGAGTCCAGGATCTGATCCCGCATGCGCCGGCGCTCCACGGTGGCCGTGGCCTCCAGCAGGCGGTCGGCCAGCGTCGATTTGCCATGATCGATGTGCGCGATGATGCAGAAGTTGCGAATCAGGTCGGTTCGCACGTGTCAGCAAGGCCGGGAACAGGGGAAACGCCCGCTTCGCACATCCGTGCCCCCGGAAATCGCGTTCCCGCGCTCCCGGCCAGCGGGGGTGCCGGAAGCTAACCGAGGCGGTTTTGGCGGGTCAATCGTGCTCATCGCCTTGACCTTGGGACGGGTCCGGGTCAGCGTGTTAGTGAGCGGAGTTGGCCTTGAAAACCCGAGAGACTGCCCGGAGGGTCCCATGTCGTTGCGTACAAAGGCAATAGTGGTTGTGATGGCCGCGTGCATCCCGGGGTTTGTGCCCCTGGCGACGGCCACGGCACAATCGACCGGTACGATCACCGGGACCGTCGTCGACGGAGAGACGGGTGAGCCGCTTGAGGGGGCCCAGGTCAGCATACCGGCGTTGGAGATCGGTGTGTTGTCACGCGCGGCGGGGCGGTTCGTGCTTCCGGGAGTGCCGGTCGGTACGCACGAGATACAGGCGCAGATGGTCGGTCGCGCGACCACCACCCGGAGCGTCACGGTCACGGAAGGGGCGACCGTGTCCGTGGAGCTGCTGCTGGAACGCACGGTTCTCCTTCTCGAGGAGATCGTCGTGACCGGCACCGCTTTTCCCGAGTCGCCCGTCGAGCTGCCCTACTCAGTGACGGTCGCGGGCCGCCGGACGCTGGCCGAGCAGGGATCCCCGCAGGCGTTCGACTTCTTTCGGAACGTCACCGCCAGCCACGGCATTCTGGGAGCCCGCCAGGGCTGGTACAACACGAGACCCCCGGGCCTCGTGTCGGAGACGGTAGCAACCGTGAACCTTCGCGGCATCGGTGCTTCGCGCACCCTCGTTCTCCTCAACGGACGCCGCCAGGTGTACCTGCCGATCCGCCTGAGGGGGGGCCGTTTCGTCGATGTCAACGCGTTTCCATCGATCGCCCTGGACAGGGTCGAGGTCGTCAAGGAGGGCGCGTCGGCGGTGTACGGTTCGGACGCCGTGGCGGGAGTTGTGAACTTCCTGACCCGCGGCGACTTCGAGGGCTTCGAGGTCTCCGGCTCCCACGAGTATTTCGCCAATGCGGGAGAAACGAATGCCGGAGCCATCTGGGGTTCACGGGTGGGCGAAAGCGCGCACGCCGTCGTCTCGGCAGAGGTGTTCGTCACGCAGGAGCTTACGCCCGAAGAGGTGGGCTGGGCCCTGAGCGACTTCACCCCGGGGGGCGGCGGCTGGTCGTACACGGGCAACCCGGGCGCCTTTCTCTTCCCAAGGTTGACCGGCAACGAAACGAAGGACGAATTCGTCTCGGCACTCACCGACGCGCACTACGGCGGCTGGGGAGGCGTCTTCGTCGATCCCAACTGCCGCGACTTCGGGGGCTTCCTGGAAGAGGCGGAGACCTGTCGTTTTCGATACGACCCCTACGACAACGTCTCCGACGCCTCCCGGCAGATCCGCGCCTTCGCCGAGCTCAACGGCAGCTTCGGTCGCGGCAACAACTACCACCTGGAAGCCCTGTGGGCCGAAGCCACCACGCCCAACTGGGTGACCACGCCCTCCTACCCCCCCATCTCCGCCTACAACGGAGCCCAGCTGATCGCGCCCGAGCATCCGGGCAGGCAGGCGTTCTGCCGCCAGCACGGACCGAGCGCCGGGTTCTCGACCACCGAAGGCTGCCTTGAGAACGACTGGTACTTTTTCGGCCGCATGGTCGGGAATGCCGGCCCGCCCCGGACGTTGCGGCGCGACTCCCGGACGCAACGGATCGCCGGCTCCGTCGAGCGGGGTTTCGAAGGCCTCGGCGGCAGAGAAATGGCTTTCGAATTCGCCGGCAGCTTTTCGAGGTCGGCGGGCAACTCCAATCTCCCCGGCGAGTATCTCTATCGCAAATTCCTGGCGTACAGGGGCTTCGGTGGGCCTGACTGTGGCGTTGGAGTGGTCGTTGATCCGTCGAGCCCCTCGGGCATGGCGCTTGGACCCACGGGCGGCAAGACGGCCGGCCAGGGCGACTGCTGATACTACAATCCCTTCAGCAACGCGCACGCAAACGCAACCCAGCCCGGCGCCCGTTTTCGTGACCAGCCCAACCCGGACTACGTTGCCGGCCTGGAGAACCGCCCGGAGCTGATCGACTGGATCAACGACGAAGTCGATCTGGACAACGACGCCAGCCTCTTCGCCTTCGACGCGATGTTGAAGGGCGCCCTGACGGATGAGACGGAGTTTGCGACCGGCTACCAGTTCCGCAGGCTTGGCGTGGGCGCGGTTCCCAATCGCCCCGGCGATCTCGCGTTGACGCCGTGCCCCGTCCCGGACGACCGCAGCTGCCCGGACCAGTTCGGGCCCTTCCACTTCACGGGCGGTTTCTTCCACTACGACGACAGCCAGACCGTACACCGCTTCTTCGCTGAATCGCAACTTCGACTCGGCCCCCGGATTCGCGGCCAGGTCGCCGCCAACTACGAGTTTCACGGTTCGGTCAGGAGCTTCGACCCGAAGGTCGCGCTGCGCATCGAACTCGCGGAGCCCCTGGCGCTGCGCACTTCGGTTCAGACCACCTTCCGGACCCCGTCGGTTGACGATCTCAACGAGGATCTGAACACGGGACTGCAATACGTGAGCGCGGCCGGCATCTACAAGGCCATCGACACCTACGGAGACAAGGACCTGGTGCCGGAACGGGCGTTCACCTACAACGTCGGACTCATCCTCCAGCTCGCTCGCCTCCGCGCATCGCTCGACTACTGGGACTACGACTTCAAGGACGTGATCGACGTATTCCCCTATGAGGGCATCGCGAGTCTGTACGCGGCGGGTGGAAGCCAGCGGGCAGCGGTGCAGCAGTTCGTCACCTGTCCGGACGGACAGGGCACCGGCACCTGCGACGTTCAGTCCGTGGAACGCATAGAAGCGGGCTTCGTCAATTGGCCGGGGATCCGCATGTCGGGGATCGACCTGCACATGGCCAGCCGCATTCCGGTGGGTGAGGCGATCGTGTCGTTCGGGGTGGACGGCACCTACACGAGGGAGTTCTTCGTCCGGGCCCTGGACCTGAACGGGACAGAGGTGTTCCCGGCGCACGAAGCGGCCGGCAAGCTCAACTGGGGCAATCCCATCGCACCTCCGCTGCCGCAATGGAAGACGAGCTTTTCTGCCGGGTATCACGTGGGCGACTACAGCGCGGTGAGCTACCTCAACACCGTTTCGGGGTACACCAACGGGGCTTTCGCGGGAACCGAGTTCGAGGACATCGACCGGTTCGCGACCCTGGACTTCAGCGTGTTGCAGCGCACGTCGGAACAACTGGATTGGGGCCTTTCGGTCATGAACGTGCTGGGCAGCGCCCCACCGCTCGTCCGGTGGGAGCAGTCCTACGACGGCTTTACGCACAGCCCGAAGGGCCGGAGGATCAAGCTGCAGGTGACGTATCGTCCCGGAAGCTAGCGATCCCGGTTGACGCCCCGCTGTTGCGCCGGGAACGGCGGCGCCCCGGGGCGGGACTCTTCCGTGCGCGGGGGCGTGCACGCAGATTGTATGGGCCATGGCTACCAACGAAACGGTCACGCCCCACCGGGACCGCCGGGCCGATCTGATTGATCCCGCGACGCTCGCACAGCTCAGCGGCATCGACATCATCGCCAGACAGGTCGTTCACGGTTTCCTCCTCGGCCTGCACCGCTCGCCAAACCGCGGTTTCTCGGCGGAATTCGCGGAAAACCGGGCCTACCAGCCCGGCGACGACCTGCGTACGCTGGACTGGCGGATGTATGCGCGCTCCGATCGCTTCTACGTCAAGCAGTACGAGGAGGAGACCAATCTGCGCGCCTACATGCTCATCGACATCAGCGAGTCGATGGACTGGTCCTCCCGGCCGAACCTTCCCACCAAGCTCTGGTACGCCAAACACCTCGCGGCGGCGATTTCACTGATCCTGACCCGCCAGGGCGACATCGTGGGTCTCATGGCCTTCCATGAGAGGATTGTGCGGCAGGTTCGTGCCCGGGGCGGCAAGGTACACTGGCGGCTCCTCCTTCAGCACCTGCACGCGCTGAAGGGTGGAGGCAGGACCGACGCGGAGTCGGCGATCACCAAGGTGGCGATGCAGCTGAAGCGCAAGGGGCTGGTGATCCTGATCTCGGATCTGCTGGTCGATCCCGCGGAGACGGCCAAGGCGCTCATCTACCTGCAGCACACCGGACACGAGGTCCTCGTCTTCCATCTCATCGATCCCGGCGAGCGCGATCTGCCGACCACGGGTGAAACGCGTTTCGTCGATCCGGAAACCGGTGATTCGCTGCGCGTTTCGGTGGCTGATGTGCGGCGCCAGTACCGCGACGCGGTGGAAAACGCCGTGACGGACTGGACGACCAGCCTCACGAGCCGAGGAATCGCCTACTCGACCATCGGGACCGACGAACCCCTCTCGCGCGCGCTCCGCTTCTACCTGTGGAAGCGCCAGCGCCTCCCCTGAATGGGCTTCCTCAACCCCCTGTTCCTCTTGGCGGGAGCGGCCGTTCTGGTCCCGATCATCCTGCATCTGTTCTATCGGCAGGAGAGCAAGACCTTCACCTTCCCCGCAATTCGGTATCTGCTGAGGACGGAGCGCGACCATGCGCGGCAGATCCGCACCCAGCAGCTGCTGTTGCTGCTTCTGCGCACGGCGATCGTGGTCATCGCCGTCGTGCTGGGAGCCCGCATGCACTTCCCGGGTGCGGGGGGAAGCCACGATCCCACCGCGCTGGCTCTGGTCATCGACAATTCGATGAGCACCACGATCATCGAAGACGGTCGGCGGCGGCTCGACACGCTGAAGGCGGTGGCACGGCAAAGCGTCGCGGGCGCGAGTCACGACGATGTGATCTGGGTGGTCCGGGCGGGTACGCCCTGGGATCCCGCCGTGCCCGGAGGTACGGCCCAGGCGCTCGAAGCCATCGAGGGGACGCGCCCCGCGCACACCCGGGGGGACCTTACCCGGGCCGTCGAACGCGCCAGAGCGCTGGTCGGGCAGAGCGAGTTGCCGAATCGCGAGGTCCACGTCTTTACCGACCTCCAGGCCACCGCGTTTTCGGAAGCGGCTCCGCCCGCAGAAAACATCCCCGTCGTCCTGTTCGGGGCGTCCGCGCGCAATTCCGGGAACAGAGGCATCGCGAGCATCTCGTTCGGAGGAGGGCTCCCGCCGCTCGCGGGCCGGCGCACGGAGGCGGCGATCGCGGTCATCGGAAGCGGCACGGCGGACACGGCAGGAGTGCGGCTCTACATCGACGGACAGGTTCGGGCGGCGGCCACGGTTCCCGTGGGCGCCACGGTCCGACTGCCGGCTGGCCCGTTCCCCGCGGGCCGTGTGGACGGATACGCCGAGATCGACCCGGATCCGCTTACCGCGGACGACCGCCGCTATTTCTCCTTCACCGTGCGCGAACCCACCCCGGTGGCGGTGCTGGGTCAGGCTTCGTTCTTTCTCGAGGAAGCGTTGGCGGTGCTGGAGGAGAACGACCGTATCGTGCTGGGAGGACCGGGTCGCGCCGCCACCCTCGTGAGCATCGGTGGCGAGGGCCTGGAGCGCCGGGGTCTCACTCAGACCGCGTTCGTGGCACCTCACCCGGACCCCGCACAGTTGCCCGCGCTCAACCGGCGTCTGGCCGAAGCCGGAATCCCCTTCCGGTACGAACCCGGGAGGGTCGGAGGAGCGCGCGTCGCGGCCAGTGATCTCCCGATCGATGTGGGCGATCTCGAAATCCGGCGGTTCTTTCCGTTAGTCTCGACCGAGGCGCCGCCGCGCGCGGGTGGCGGCGGCGACGGGATTCCGGCGGGCGGGGCGGATGCGCCGGTTCCTTCGGCAGGAGCGGTGATCACCCTGTCCAACGGAGAACCGTGGCTCCTGGCGGGGAGTTCCGCGGCGGGTCCCTACGTGCTCCTGGCGTCGCCCTTCGACAGGGAGTCCACGAGCCTCCCCGTTTCGGCGGCAATGATACCGCTGCTGGAATGGGCGATCGACCGCTGGTCGGAAGGAGGCGACGGAAGCGCTTCGGTAACGGCCGGATCGAACTTTCGTCCCCCCCCGGTGACCACGGCGGTACAGGGTCCGGAGGGAACCGAACACGCGGTCGACGGAGACCAGCCCTTCCTCGCGACCACGTTGGTCGGATTGTACCAGCCCGTGGCCGGAGACAGTGTTCTGGATGCCGTTCCGGTCAACGCCCCACCCGCCGAAACCGACCTGACCCCGGCATCGGCTGCTGAAGTGCGGCAAGCAATCCCGGGCACCCTCGACATCGTGGACGACGCGGCCTCCTGGTCGAGCCACATCTTCCGGTCCGGGAGAGGACCGGAGCCATGGCGCCCGCTCGCCGCGCTACTGCTCGCGCTTCTGATCCTCGAGACCGTCGTGGCCGCCGCGCGCGGATTGCGCTCCCGGGCCAGTGGCGGCGAGGACCGTCTCGTGCGCGACCGTCCCGGACCGAGGGACGGGACGAGGCCCAGGCGAGTTGGGAGCAATCCGGCCGCAAGTGTCTAGGACCGGCTCACATCCCGCCACCGGCGCGGTCACGTCCACTCCCGCGTTTGAGACGCTGTTGCACGGCATGCCCGCGCCCGGAGTCACACGGACAGTTGGCGGTGCCGTTGGCTCTCTTCCATTGGCTGTAGTCGCCGCACTCGCGGAGCGGCTCCCCAACCGGCTGTGGGTTGTCGCAGCTTCCTCACCCGGCGAGGCCGGCGAGCATCTGGGCGACCTGGAAACACTGCTGGGTGGGAGCGCGGTCGCCCACTATCCTCAGCGCGAGGGGGTATCCGCCGATGACACCGGCGACGATCCCCAGCTCACGCTGGCCGGCCGGCGGGTAGAAGCCTTCGAGGCCCTTCTCACGGGGCGCGCAAGGGTCATGATCACGACGCGGCGGGCACTCCAGGAAGTCGCCCGGATCCCGGACGATCTGGCTGCTCTCCGGCTCACCGTGAAGACCGGCCAGCGGCTGCGCCGCGACTCCCTCATCGAGACCCTGGATGCGCGCGGCTTCGAGCGGGTGCCGATCGTCGAGAGTCCCGGATGCTACGCCGTCCGCGGTGGCCTCATCGACCTCTTCTCTTTCGGCGCCGCCGCTCCGGCGCGGGTCGAGTTCTGGGGCGACGACGTCGAGTCCATCCGATCCTTCGACATCCTGGATCAGCGTTCCACCAACACGACGGATCGCGCCGACATCCTGCCGGTTCGTTTCGGAGGACACACGGCGGCAGACCCGTCAATGTGCTCCATCCTGGAGAGGTTGCCCCGTGACACCGTGCTGGTACGCAACTCCGACCGGCCATGGGCCGACAGCGCCGCACGACCCTGGCGACAGGTCGAGAAACAGTACTCCGAAGCCGTCCGCTACGGAAACCCCGCCACGCCACCCGCTGCACTCTTCCTGGCCCCCGAGACGCTGGCCAGTCGCGCACGCCGGCATCCGCAGCTGGTATTCGTGGAGGAGCATGTCGGCGACCCCGTCTTTCAGGTTCGCCGTCCGCCCCCGATCGAGCGCAACACCCGCAGACTTGCGTCTTTTCTGGCCGGAGCAGAGGCTCGAGGCGCCACGACGCACCTCCTGTGCGACAACGAAGGACAGGCGGCGCGACTCGAGGAGCTCATCACCGATCGCAAAGGCATACCCCCCCGGGGGTGTCATGTGGTCGTGGGGTCCCTTTCGGGCGGGTTCATGGTCTCGGACGCACATCCTCCAGCGAACTTCCTCACAGACCACGAGATCTTTCGCCGAAGCCGCAAGTTGCGACGCAGCAAGCGGTTCCGAGGAGCGGCCGCGCTGGAGAGCCTGGCCCAGCTGACGCCAGGCGACTACGTCGTCCACATGGAGCACGGCATCGGGCGCTTCCGCGGGCTTGAACGGGTCGTGATCGGAGACGCATCGATCGAATCGCTGGTCGTCGTCTACGACCAGGACGAAGTGCTGCGCGTCCCGGTATACCTCCTGGACCAGGTCGAGCGCTGGGTGGGGGCGCACCCCGAAGACCGACCTCCGAGTCTCCATCGCATCGGAGGCAGGCGCTGGAAGAGCCTCAAGCGGAAGACCCAGGCGGCGATCAACCGGATGACCGCCGAGCTGCTCGATCTCTACGCCGCACGACGCGCCCGCCCCGGGAACGCGTTTTCTGCCGACACCCGGTGGCAACGCGAGATGGAGTCGTCCTTCCTTTACGAGGACACTCCGGATCAGCGCCGGGCGGTCGAGGACGTAAAGCGCGACATGCAGTCGTCCGGCATCATGGATCGACTGGTCTGCGGCGACGCCGGATACGGCAAGACCGAGGTCGCCGTGCGCGCCGCCTTCAAGGCGGTCCAGGACGGAAAGCAGGTCGCGGTCCTGGCTCCGACGACGGTGCTCGTCGCGCAGCACGCCAAGACGTTCGGCGACCGGCTCGCCGACTACCCCGTGCGCGTCGTGTCGCTGTCGCGACTGGATTCGCCGGCCCGCCAGCGGGAAGTGATCGCCGAACTCGCCGCGGGCACCGCGGACATCGTGATCGGCACGCACCGTCTTCTGTCCCCGGACGTGGCCTTCCGCGATCTGGGCCTGGTCGTGATCGACGAGGAACAGCGCATGGGCGTACGCCAGAAGGAGCGCCTGAAGCGCCTTCGCACGACCGTGGACGTGCTGACGCTGACCGCCACCCCGATACCGAGGACGCTCTATCTGTCGCTGACGGGCGTCCGGGATCTGTCGCTCATACGGACCCCACCCCGTGACAGGATGCCGATCGTCACCCATGTGATTGGCTGGAGCGACCACCTGATCGCCGAGGCGTGCCAACAGGAGCTGGACCGCGGCGGACAGGTCTTCTTCCTCCACAACCGTGTGGAGACCATCGATACCGCCGCCGAGCGGGTGCGAAGGCTGGTGCCGCGCGCCGCCGTCGGTGTCGCCCATGGTCAGATGGCGGCGCGGCAGCTGGACCGCGCCATGACGGATTTCGTACAGGGCGGCACGGACATCCTCGTCTGCTCATCGATAATCGAGAACGGGCTCGATGTCCCCAACGCCAACACGCTCATCGTGACGGGCGCGGACCGGTTCGGGCTCTCCCAGCTCTACCAGATTCGCGGCCGTGTCGGCCGCTGGGACCGCCGTGCCTACTGCTACCTGATCGTGCCGGAGAAGATCACGCCGGAAGCCGAGAAGCGGCTCCGTGTCCTCGAGCACTACACGGAGCTGGGAAGCGGCTACCACATCGCGCTGCGGGACCTGGAAGTCAGGGGTGCGGGCAACCTGCTGGGTGAGGACCAGAGCGGTTTCGCTCACGCCGTCGGGATCGATACCTACATGCGGCTCATCGAAGACGCGGTCCGCCGGATCCGTGAAGGACCGGACCGCCGCGACCATCCCCGCCCCGAAGTGACGATGGACGGCGACGCCTATCTGCCGGACGAGTACGTGCCGGATCAGCATCAGAAGCTGCATCTCTACCGGCGCCTCTCGAAGATGTCGGGCCATGCCGAGGTCACAGCGCTGGCCGAAGAGCTCCGCGACCGCTTCGGCAGGCTTCCCGCTCAGGCCAGACGGCTGCTCGAAAAATCCCTGCTCGCGAGCGCGGGCCGGCGGGCTGGCGTGAACAGGATCCTGGTGCGGCGGAACAGCGCCCGCATCAACTTCATTTCAGGCGTGGTGCCCCGCATGTCGGCGCTGGAGAAGGCACTCGCGGGCGAACCGGTAGGTATCGAGGTGCGCCGGATCTCCCCACTGTCGGTGATCCTGGAGTGTTCGGATCGACAGCGTCTGGCTAATCTGGTAGTGCGGGCGATCGATGCCCTTGGCGGTAGCGACTCGTCTTTCGGAGTCGACGATGTCCCGCATAGTGAGCCAAACACCCGCGACGCGACCGGGAGGGTTTTGGAATCCCCGATGGGAACAGGGACAGGTCCTTTGGCAGAATCCACCCACGATGCCCGATACTGATTGCGTGCGCACCGCCGACACCCGGCCCCTGCGGCACGCTGGCGTCCTTGGAGCCCTGTTGCTGTCGGCGTGCGGTTCCGGGAACCTGGCGGAGGCCGCGCACCACCGGCTCACCGTCGAGGACGCGGCCGGGTTGGTCGCCGAGCACAGCACGGTGCCCGCCGACACCCAGGTGGTGCGGGTCCTGGCCGAACTGTGGGTGGACTATTCCCTGCTCGCCACGCACCTGGGCGCGGATACCACCCTCGGGTCGCTCGACGTGGGGCTGATTGTCGAACAGCCCCTGCAGGAGATCATGCTGGACCGCCTGAGGGACGCGGTGATCGATGTCGACACGGTCGTCAGCAACGAGGAACTCGCCGAGCGCTTCGCCGCCGACCTTCCCGGCGCACGCGCGACCGCTTCCCAGATTCTGCTGATCCTTCCGCCGAGCGCGACGATCCGGCAGCGGGACAGCGTCCTGACCGTGGCGCGCTCGCTGCGCGATCAATTGGCCGAGGGTGCCGACTTCGCCGAAATGGCGGTGCGGTACAGCGGAGACCCCGGCAGCGGCAGCCGCGGCGGCAGCATGGGTACCTTCGGACGTGGAGAAATGCTGGCGCCGATCGACTCGGCCGTCTTCGGTCTGCAGCCCGGCGAGCTCAGCGACCCCGTCGAGACTCAACTCGGCTACCATCTGCTGCGGCTCGACGCGCTCGCCGTACCGGAGCTTTCCGAGGTAGGAGCCGAGTTCCGCGCCCGGATCCAGCAGGAGCGGCTGACCCGGGCGGAGGGGGCGTACATCGCTCAACTGGATTCGGCGGCCGGCCTGCAATTCGCGCCGGACGCCCTGCAACTCGCCCGGGCGCTTATCGAGACCGCGCCGTCGCGGCTGTCGCGCGGTGCGTCGGAACGCCCGCTCATGACCTGGTCTGACGGCGGCGTCTACACGACCGGTGAGTTCCTGGAGCTGGCCCGCATCTCGCCGGACGGGTTCGCCCAGGGCATTCTTGCCGCCTCGGACACCGAGTTGCGGGCCCTGGTGCGCCGGCTCGCGCAACAGGAACTGCTGCTTGCGGAAGCGCGGGAGGGCGGCTTCGACGCGACGGCCGTTCAGGTGGATTCGGTGTCGGCGGAGGCGCGGACCGCAATCAGGGAGCGGGCCGAGGTCATCGGACTCATCCCTCGCCCGGGGACGGATGGAGCCGAGTCAGCGACGCCGACGGTTCAGGAACTCGTACGCGGGGCCCTGATCCGGATCATCTCGGGGCAGCAGGAAATACTCCCCCTGGGCGGCGTTACATTCCTGTTGAGGGAAACGGACGCGTGGCGCATCCACGAATCGCGGATCGGTACAACCCTGGACCGCGTCGAAGAAATCGAACTCCGTTAGCCCGGCTCACAAGATGCAGCAAGGCAGGCTCGCCATGAGATCATCTCGGCCTTTCCCCACACCCGATGTGCTGCTCGCCCGGGCGCTGCTCGTTTGCACCGCTGCGGGAACCGTTGCCGCCCCCGCAAGGGCGCAGGAAGAAGCGGTGGACCGTGTCGTGGCGATCGTCGGCGATTCGGTCGTGCTGCAGTCCCAGCTGGTCCAGGTCGAAAGCCAGCAGCGCGCCCGGGGACAGCCCGTGCCCGAAGAAGGCACGCCTGAATCGGAGGAGTACCGGCGGACCCTGCTGGACGCACTGATCGCCAACCAGATCGTGCTGCAGGCGGCGGCGCAGGACACGCTGCTCGAGGTGGACAGCGACCGCCTGGAGAGCCAGCTGCAACAGCGCATGGACACTGTCGAGGCCTCCTTCGGCGGCCGGGCGGCGATGGAGAGCCAGCTGGAGACCGAAGGACTCTCCCTGCAGGCCTATCGCGAGTTGCTAAGAGACGAAATCAGCCAGGGCATGCTCATCCAGCTGTACGTCGCAAGGTACAGTGGCGAGAGCGCGGTCGAGGTTACCGAGGCGGAGATACGCGAGTTCTTCGAAGCGCAGCGCGCCGCACTGCAGCAGCGCCCCGCCACCGTGACCTTCAAGCAGATCCTCCTGACCGTGCAACCGTCCGATTCCACCCTGGACGCGGCCCGATCCAGGGCCGAGGACCTCCTCGAGCGTGTCCGCGCGGGCGAGGACTTCGCTGCGCTGGCCACCGAGTACTCGCAGGATCCCGGTTCGGCCGAGGCCGGAGGCGACCTGGGGTGGTTCCGCCGGGGTCTGATGGTCGACGAATTCGACGATGCGGCGTTCAGTCTGCTCGAGGGCGGCATCAGCGACGTTGTCGAGACCGACTTCGGGTATCACATCATACTCGTGGAGCGGGTGCGATACGCGGAGCGGCGGGCCCGCCACATCCTCATTCGGCCCGATATCGGGCTGGGCGACATAGGGGCGACCCGTTCATTCGCCGCGGATATAGCCGAGAGGGCCAGGGCCGAGGACTTCGAGTCGCTGATCGACGAGTATCACGAGTCCAGCCTGCCCGATTCCGCGACGGTACCGCAGCGCCAGATCGCGCAGTATCTCGCCCCCGCATACGTGGCGGCGCTCACCGGGCGCGAAATCGGCGAGATCGTCGGCCCCATACAGTTCACATTCCAGGGCGAGGAGCTCTTCGCGATCATCAGGATCGAGCAGTTGCGCGATGCCGGAGAGTTCAGCTACGAGGATCTGGAGCCGCAGATTCGCGCCACCCTGATGGCGCAAAAGAGGGAGGAAGCGCTCCTGGACGGGCTGCGGGCCAGGACCTACGTCGAGGTCAAGGAACCGGGGCGATAGAGGACGTGCCGCGCGGCCCACGCGAGGTGCAGCTCGCCGTCACGCTGGGGGATCCCGGCGGGATCGGCCCGGAGGTGGCCGCAAAGGCCCTGGCCGCGACGGCGCGGTTCGATCCGCCGCTCTGTGCCGACAGCGTGTGGGTGATCGGACCGGTGGAATGCGCCGGCGACTTCTCGGGATCGTGGCGGTTCGAGGCGGTGGGCGGAGGCGCTGCGGGACTTCACCCCGGCAGGGCGGCCGGGATGGCCATCGAGCGTGCGATCGAGCTGGCGCTGGCGGGCGAGGTCGACGCCATCGTGACCGCGCCGGTGCACAAGCCCGGGCTGGCCGCGGCCGGATATCACCCGGGCCACACCGAGATGCTCATTGCGCTGTCGGGCGCGGCCGAGGCAGGCATGTTGATGTGTGACGAGGGCGATGGCATCGGCACTGCTCCCAAGCGGGTCATGCTCGCCACGATCCATATTCCGCTCGCGGAGGTGGCCGCGTCGATCGACAAGGCGCTGCTCGTGTCGCAGACGCGCCTGCTTGGCGCGGCTCTGCGCTCCGACTGGGGGCTCGCGGCGCCCCGGATCGCGCTATGCGCACTCAATCCCCATGCCTCCGACAACGGCATGTTCGGCACCGAGGAGCGCGATGTCTATGAGCCCGCGATCGCGGCCCTGGAAGGTGACCCATGGCATGTCACCGGGCCCGTTCCCGCCGACACCGTCTTTGTCCGCGCCTTCTCCGGCGAGTTCGACGCCGTGGTGGCGCCCTACCACGACGTGGGAATGGCCGCCTTCAAGACCGCTGCGTTCGGCAGGGGCGTCAACGTGACCCTGGGCCTGCCATTCATCCGCACGTCGCCCGATCACGGGACCGCGTTCGACATTGCGGGCCGGGGAGTTGCCGACCCCTCCTCGATGGTTGAGGCCGTCCGTCTGGCGATGCGCCTGGCCGAAGCGCGTCGGGCCGCCTGCACCAGCGCTGCCCGGGCACCGGCCGCGCCGATCAGGTGACTCCCGCAGCCGGGCGGGCGGAGCCACCCCGGTTCCGGGGACACGAAGCGCTCCGCGCGTCGCTGCGCCGGTCCCTGGCGCGCCGCACGCTGCCCGCCACCGTGCTGATACACGGGATGCCCGGATGCGGCAAGCAGTCGCTGGCCCTGTGGCTGGCGCGCACGCGGCTCTGCAGCGGGGAGGACAAGCCCTGCGGCCACTGCGACAGTTGCCGGCGCGCGCTCCGCCTGGAACACCCCGATATCCACTGGCACTTCCCGCTGCCGCGCCCGAAGCGCACTTCGGGACCGGCGAAACTGGCGGCGGCGCTGCAGGATGCCCGCTTCGAGAGACTTGGTGAATTCCGCAACAGCCCTCTCCGTGCGGAGAGCGACACCGAGGTCAAGGGCATCTATCTGGCTGCCGTTCTGACGATCCGAGACCACGCCCACCGCCGGCCGGCCGTGGGCGAAGAGCAGGTATTCATCATCGGGGACGCAGAATACCTCGTCCCCCAGGAGGCCAGTCCGGAAGCCGCCAACGCACTGCTGAAGCTCCTGGAGGAGCCCCCGGACGGCAGCCGCTTCATTCTCACTTCGGGCCAGCCGGGGAGCCTGCTCGATACCATACGATCACGGGCCCTGCCGATCCACCTCCCCCCTCTGCCCGTCACGGAGGTGGCCGCCTTCCTCCGCGAGGAGTGCAGCGCAGACCCCGAGTCGGCGATGCGCGCCGCCAAACTGTCCCAGGGCTCGATCGGTACCGCCCTCGGATACCTGGAACCGGACGGCGATCAAAGCCGCCAGCGCGCCCGCGCTCTCGCCCTGTTGCGCGCGGCCACCGCGGGCCGGCGCGCCGACGCGTACACGGCCGCGGCGGGATTCCCCCCCGGAGGGGCGCGCGGCCTCCTCGACCTCATGGGGGCGCTGCAGCTCTGGATCCGCGACCTCGGCGCGGCCGGTCTCGGCCGTGAGGACCAGGTCGTCAACGTGGACGAGCTGCCGTTCCTGCGGGACACGGCCCGGCGGCTGGCACTCACACCCGACCGGGTCGCGCGCGCCGTCGGACAGGTCGAGGAAGCCAGGATGCTGGCGCGGGGCAATGTGAACCCCCAACTCTTCATGGGTACCCTGCTCCTGGATCTGGAGGAGATCCTCGAGCCCGCCTGACCGCCGTGACACCCGAAAGCCCTGACACGAGAATGAAGGATCCCGATCCGCGAACAGCCCCCGCGCTGACCCATCTCGACAGCGACGGAGAGGCGAAGATGGTGGAGGTGGGCGACAAGGACGTCACCTCCCGCCGGGCCGTGGCCCAGGGGGTGCTGAGGTGCTCCCCGCGCGCCTACGAACTGCTGGCCGGCGGGGCGAACCCCAAGGGAGACGTGGAGCAGGTGGCGCGCGTCGCGGGGATCATGGCGGGCAAGCGCACGGGCGAACTGATCCCGCTCTGCCACGTGCTGCCCGCCGCGAGCATCGGTGTCGAGTTGGCGGCGGACCCCGCGCTACCCGGGATCAGGGTGACCGCCACCGCGCGGATCGCGGGCCGGACCGGCGTGGAAATGGAGGCGTTGACCGCGGTGTCGGTGGCGCTCCTCAC
This sequence comes from Gemmatimonadota bacterium, assembly GCA_009841165.1. Lineage (GTDB taxonomy): Bacteria > Gemmatimonadota > Gemmatimonadetes > Longimicrobiales > Gaopeijiaceae > Bin94. The sequence continues at coordinate 26,721 of VXMI01000047.1, forward strand.
GGCCTACGACATGCTCAAGGCCGTCGACCGCGACATGACCATCGAGTCGATCCGGCTGGTGGAGAAGTCGGGGGGGCGCTCGGGAAGCTGGCGCGCCGGGCGCGGGTCAGTCTGACGGCGGCAGGGCGCGGCTGGGCACCGGGATGACCAGCCTGGCGCCGATCTGAAGGCGCCGGGGCTCCACGTCGGGGTTGGCCGCCCGCAGATTGTCGACCGAGATCCTGTAGTAGCGGGCGATATGGGTCAGGGTCTCGCCCGCGGAGACGATGTGCCACGCGACGCGCTCATGAGGCGGGATCGTAGCGAAACGCGTGCCGAAGCCGCTGGCCCGACCCTCCGGCAGGCGCACCGTGGTCGATCCCCTGGCGGACGTAATGCCGGCGTGAAGGTGCGGATTCAGCCGCTCCACCTCCTCCTCCCCGACACCTGCTGCCCGCGCGATGACGTCGAGCGTCGCGGCGCCTTCGACCGCGGTGGTGTCGAAGCGGACGGGGGGCGACTTGACGGGATTCGGCAGACCGTAGTACGCGGGCGTGCTGGCGATCTGGACGGCCGCGAGGTACTTCGGGATGAAGTCGCGGGTTTCGGCGGGAAGCCGCTCGCGGATTCGGGTGAACAGTTCGTCCTCGCGGGGATGGTCGCCACCGTGGCGCCGTATCACCGACTCCACCCGGCTGGGACCGGCGTTGTAGGCAGCAAGGGTGAGGAACCACGACCCGAACCGCCGGTTGAGGTGGACGATGTAGTCGAGGGCGGCGGGGGTCGCGGCGAACGGATCGAAGCGCTCGTCCACGATGCCGTCGACGCGCAGGCCGAGCCCACGCGCCGTGTGAGGCATGAACTGCCAGAGTCCCGCGGCCCCGGCGGGCGATACGGCCGTGGTGTAGTAATTGGCTTCGATGAGCGGCAGGTAGACGAGCGATTCGGGCAGACCCCGCTTCGCCAGTTCGGCGTTCACGAAGTCCTGGTACTGGCCCATGCGTGCCAGACCCCGCTGGAAAGGCGCAGTCGACCGCCCGCGCCAGTATTCCAGCCACCAGTCGATCCGCCTCTGGATCTGTTCCTCCCGGACCGTCGGCGACGTCATGATCGGATCGAAAGCGGCCAGTTCCAGGGGGTCCAGAGGCTCGACCGCCTCCGGCAGCGCGCGGCGCCCCTCCACGAGCGACGGGACTACCGGCGCCCGCTCGCCCGGCTCACGGCGCACGGGGGCGTCGCCGGCCGGAGCGGCCGGAGCAGGGGGCAGAGGCGGCGGTTGCCTCGCACAACCCGCCAGCAACAGCGAGACCGCAGCCAGACCGTACCAGCCGGCCGCAGAGCGAAGCGGTCCGGCCCGGAAGCATCGCCGCTCGAATGCCGGGGGGATCTTGTCCACGGGCTTCTAATGGCTGTAGTTGGGAGCTTCGCGCGTGATCGTCACGTCGTGGGGGTGCGACTCCCGCAGTCCCCCCGGCGTCACGCGCACGAAACGGGCCGATGTGCGCAGGGCCTCCAGCGAACCGGCGCCACAGTAGCCCATCCCGCTTCTGAGTCCGCCGGCCAGCTGGAAGACCGTGTCGGACACGGGACCCTTGTAGGCCACGCGACCTTCGATCCCCTCCGGCACCAGCTTCCGCAGCTCGCGTCCCTCCTGGAAATAGCGGTCGGCGGAACCCTCCTCCATGGCCGACAGCGAGCCCATTCCGCGAACGGTCTTGAAGCGCCGTCCCTCGAGAAGGAACGATTCCCCGGGGGATTCCTCGGTGCCGGCCAGCACCGAACCCATCATCACGCTCTGGGCGCCGGCGGCAAGCGCCTTGACCACATCGCCCGAGTAGCGGATGCCGCCGTCCGCGATCACGGGAACCCGGCCGGCGGCGCCGTCGACGGCGTCCATGACCGCGGTCAGCTGCGGCAGCCCGACGCCGGTCACGACGCGCGTGGTGCAGATCGAGCCCGGACCGACCCCGACCTTGACCGCGTCCGCCCCGCGTTCGATCAGCGCGTCGGCGCCCTCGGCCGTCCCCACGTTCCCCGCGACGAGATCCTGGTCGGGAAACGCCTCGCGCACCCTCGCCACCGCCCTCAGAACGCCCTCGGCGTGTCCGTGTGCGGTGTCGATCACCAGGAAGTCCACACCCGACTCGACCAGCGCCCGTGCGCGGGCCAGATCGGACCTGGCTGCCCCGATGGCCGCGCCCACGCGCAGCCGGCCGTGCTCGTCCTTGCAGGCGTTGGGGAACTGGCGGCGCTTGAAGATGTCCTTGACCGTGATCAGCCCCCTCAGCTTCCCCGCCTCGTCCACGACGGGCAGCTTCTCGATCCGGTGGCGGTGCAGGATTCGCTCCGCCTCGGTCAGGGTGGTGCCGACCGGGGCGGTGACCAGCCCCCGCGAGGTCATGAGCGACGCGACGGGACGGTCGAGATCGGACTCGAACTGCAGGTCGCGATTGGTGATGATCCCGACCAGGGTGCCGTCCGGCTCCACGATCGGCACGCCGCTGATCGAGAAGCGCGCCATCAGCTGGTGGGCGTCACGGAGCGAAGCGGCGGGCTCCAGCGTGATCGGCTTGAGAATCATGCCGCTCTCCGACCGCTTCACCCGGTCGACCTCCTGGGCCTGCAGGTCGATCGTCATGTTCTTGTGGATAACGCCGACCCCGCCCTCGCGCGCAACCGCGATCGCCATGCGCGCCTCGGTCACCGTGTCCATCGCGGCCGAGATCAGGGGAACCTGAAGGGCTATGCGGTTCGTCAGCCGCGTGGAGATGTCGGCGTCGCCCGGATGAACCCTGGAATGGCCCGGCACGAGCAGCACGTCGTCGAAGGTCAGGGCCTCCTTGACGACCCTGCCGCGCAACGGTGACCGGGGCTCCTTGCCGCTTTCCATGGACAAATGTACCGGGGCCGCGGAATTCGGGTCAACCGGGCCGGCAACCGCGCCGGGCGCCTATCGTTCCCGCGACTCCGGAGGGTCCCGGCGGGCCGCTTCGGAGGAGTCGGGGCGCTCGGAGCGGTCGGACAGGTCCGAGAAATCCGCGTCGGCCTCGACCCCTGTTTCCGCGTCCCGGCGGCGCTCCGCTCCGGCATCGCCGGCCTCCGATCCCCCCGCGAGCTCGTCGAAGAGCTGCCGGCCCGCCCTGGCGACTCCGCTCAATGCCCGGTCGGCGGCCGCGATCACCTGAAAGGCCTCGCGCAGGTTGGATGGCTTGAACGACCGCTTGCGCATGCGGTCCTCCAGCCCCTCGCCCATCCGCTGAAAGCCGCTGGCCGGCTGCTCGTCTTCCGGCGCTCCGTACCGCGACTCCAGGAACTCGATGTAGTCGAGCACCTGGTAGATCTGCTCCTCCGGCAGGCTCTCTATCTTCCGCATCACGCGGGCGCGCAGGACATCGTGCATGCCATCTAAGAAGCCGCTGATGGATCCCCGGCGCAAGGACGGGTTATTCTTGGGCATGGAGTCCGGACAGGAGTACCGTTTTCTGCCGCTGCGGGGCGTGCCGATCCGCGAGGACGCCGAGCGGCGCTGCGACCGCTGGCTCGCTCGCCTCGACGAGGAGCTCTCGGATCCCGGAACCGACCGCAACGAACTCTGCCGCAGGGTGCTCGAGGAGATCTACTTCCCCGGCGGAATGAGTGCCCCTTCCCTCGCCGGTCGCGTCCTCCGTGACCAGCTCGACCCCCGCAACGTCACCCTGGAGCCGGAATACTATCGGGAAATCGACGAGGAACGGTACCAACGCGTGAAGCCGCTGATCTGGCTCTGGGAGATGTTCGACAAGAGCCTGCTCGGCCAGAACGTGCACCTCGGTGTCAGGTTCCGGCGCATGCTCGCCAGGCGCATCTTCGCCCGCTGCGGCAGGAACTTCAAGGCGTTCCACTTCGTGAAGCTCAGCTTCGGCTACGGGCTGGAGGTGGGCGACGACGTCGTGGTGCACCGCCATGTCCTCCTCGACGACCGCGGCGGGATCAGGATCGGGGATCGCGCGTCGATCTCGGACTTCGTCAACATCTATTCGCACAGCCACCACATCGGCGACGGCCGGGATGTGCGCACTCCCCGGACCGTCATCGGCGAGGGCGTACGGGTCGCCTACCACGCAACGGTGCTGGCGGGCGTCACCCTGGCGCCCGACTCGATGATCGGCGCCGGAGCCGTCGTCACCCGCGACACGGAGGCGTCCACCGTCGTCGCCGGAATGCCCGCCAGGCCGGTTCGGCGGAAGCCCGCCGGCCAGCGCCGCCCGCCGACAAGCGATCCGCTCGCCGACAGCTGAACCGGACGCGGGCGCGCGGGCGTGCGCCGGCGACCCACGGGCCACCCGCGCACCGACGTAGCTTCAGCCCTCCCGCGTCTCGTACCGCGCCTTCAGCTGCTCCACTACCGCCGGGTCGGCCAGCGTGGTGGTGTCCCCCAGCGCCCGCCCTGCCGCGATGTCGCCCAGCAGCCGCCGCATGATCTTCCCCGACCGCGTCTTCGGCAGGTCGGCCGCGAACAGGATCACCTGCGGCCGCGCGATGGGTCCGATCGCACGCGCCACATGGGCCTTCAGTTCGGCCACGAGGGCATCGTCCCCCTCCCTGCCCCCCATCAGCGTGACGAAGGCGGCGATCGCCTGCCCCTTGACCTCGTGCGCCATCCCCACCACGGCCGCCTCCGCCACGGCGGTGTGCTCCACCAGCGCGCTCTCGACCTCCATGGTGCCGATCCGGTGTCCGGCAACGTTCAGCACGTCGTCCACCCGCCCCAGGATCCACAGGTACCCGTCCTCATCGAGCTTCGCACCGTCGCCAGGGAAGTAGATCCCATCCCACTTCGACCAGTAGGTCTCGCGGTAGCGCCGATCGTCGCCCCAGATCGTGCGGAGCATGGACGGCCACGGCCGGGTGATGGCCAGGTATCCGGCGTCGACCGGCTCGCCCGCGTCGTTGAGCAGGGCGGTCGCAATGCCGGGAAAGGCGCGGCAGCCGCTCCCCGGCCGCGTGTGCGTCACCCCCGGGAGCGGCGTGATCATCATGCCGCCCGTCTCCGTCTGCCACCAGGTGTCGACGATCGGGCACCGCTCGCCACCGATCACCCGGTTATACCATATCCACGCCTCCGGGTTGATCGGCTCCCCCACCGTGCCGAGGAGCCGCAGCCGCGAGAGGTCGTAGCCGTCCGGCCACTCCTCGCCCCATTGCATGAAGGCGCGGATCGCCGTGGGAGCGGTGTAGAAGATGGTCACCCCGTAGTCCTCGCACATCTTCCAGAACCGCCCCTTGTCGGGCCAGTCGGGCGCCCCCTCGTACATCACCGCCGTTGCCCCCGCCGCGAGCGGCCCGTAGACGATGTAGCTGTGCCCCGTCACCCAGCCCACGTCCGCCGTGCACCAGTAGATGTCGTCCTCCTTCAGGTCGAACACGATCCGGGTGGTCGCGTGCACCTGGGTCAGATACCCGCCCGTCGTGTGGACCACGCCCTTCGGCTTCCCCGTCGTCCCGGAGGTGTAGAGGATGTACAGGATGTCCTCGGCGTCCATCACCTCGGCTTCGCACTCGCCGTCCACGCCCGCCGCGAGGTCGTGGTACCAGTGGTCGCGCCCCGCGGTCAATCCGGCCGCGACCTTCCCTTCCAGACCTCCCCGGGCCACCACCACGACGTGCTCGATCGAGGGACAGCGCTCAACGGCCCTGTCCGCGTTGTCCTTGAGCGGAACGACGCCCCCGCGCCGATACCCGCCGTCCGCCGTGATCAGCACCCTCGCTTCGGCATCGTTGATCCGGTCCGCGAGGGAATCCGGGCTGAATCCCCCGAACACCACCGAATGCGGCGCGCCGATCCTCGCGCAGGCGAGCATTGCGAAGGCGGCCTCCGGGATCATGGGCAGGTAGATGGCCACGCGATCGCCCTTCTTCACCCCCAACCCCTTCAGCACGTTCGCAAAACGCCCCACCTCGACGGCCAGCTCGCCGTAGGTGAACGACCGCCGGTCCCCTGGCTCCCCTTCCCAGACCAGCGCGCGCTTGCCGCTGCGGGTGACCAGGTGCCGGTCCACGCAGTTGTGGCAGACGTTCAGCTTGCCGCCGATGAACCACCTGGCGTGCGGCGCCTTCCATTCGAGCACCGTGTCCCACCTGCGGAACCAGTCGAGCTCGCCGGCCCATTCGGCCCAGAACCGCTCGAAGTCCTCCGCCTCGTCGTAGATCGAGGGGTCGGAAACCACCGCATCCGCGGCGAATGCGGCGGGCGGCGCGAACTTCCGCTTCTCGGTGAGCAGTGCGTCGAGGGCGGTGGGGTCGTGCGTCATTCGGGGTTCTCCGGGGGTGAAGAGGTTGCGTTGTGGCCGTTTCGGGGAGCAAAGGCGCGCCCCGGCGGCCCGTGCATGTCCGGTGCGCCTGCGCGTGAGCGATCGGCTGATCGAGTATGGCCCGAAGTCCGCGCCCGGGGCAACATCGCCCGGTGGAGATCCGTGCGGCCCCCGGTTGCCGTTGGTATCATTCTGCTATCATTATGATATCCACGATCCAGCGGTTGACACGCGCGCGCCCTGCGTGCATCGTAACTCCATGTGAGCAACGGGCTTCGCCGAAGGAGGACCTGCTTGTCCCCGTCCACTCAATCCGTCGAGGTCGACCGGCTGCGAGAAGCGCTGGAAGCGCATGGGCATCGCTTCACCGAGCAGAGGGGCGCGGTGCACCGCTTCCTTGCGGGAACTGACACGCACCCGACCGCCGAGGATGTCTTTCACGGCGTCCGTGAGGAGTTGCCCGCGATCTCGCTTGCCACGGTCTACAAGAACCTCGAGACGCTGGTCGGCTGCGGCATGGCGCTCAAGCTCACCTGGTCCGATGGCTCCTCCAGATACGACGGGCGCACCGACCCGCACCATCACGCACGCTGCGACCGCTGCGGCGTCGTGATGGACATCCCCGGCAACCCGCCGCCGGAGATCGTCGCCGATCCCGGCGTGTGCCCCGGCTTTCATGTCACCGGGTACCGGCTGGAGCTGACCGGGCTCTGCGCGGCCTGCGCCTGAAGCGGCTCCCGCCCCGGTTTCAGGCGATCGCGCCGGCCCGTGCGCGCCCCCGTGCCGAACGCAGGCGGCGGCGCAGTTCCAGGCTCGACATCGTGTTCATGGTGCGCTCGGCGGTCTTCGGCGAATTCCAGCGAACGTCGGTAAGAGCAACCGGCTCTTCGTCTTCCGCCTCCGGCCGGTGCAGGACCAGGTAGTACCGTCCCTTGTAGTCCCCACCCTGCTCGGCGGCGACCGAAGCCACCCATTCGACACCCCGTTCATCGCTGAATCGTCGCACTTGGCCGTCCCCGTTTGTGATGGTCTCCGCGACTGGGAACATAATAGCCACGACGCACCGGCAACAACGAGCCCCTCCCTGCGGATCTGCCGGTGCAATCAGGCGGGCTTCCCGCTGCGCAGCTTCTTCTGGTGCACGACTTCCGGGAATTCGTAGTAGATGACGCCCTCGTCGCTGATGTCCGATCTCACCCGGAAGCCGTCGTCCATGCCGATCATCACTTTTTCGGCGGCTTCCAGGCTCAGATCCAGCTCGGCCGCGACCTCGGTTACCGTCAGCACGCCTCCGCGCTGCGTGGCCAGCTGCAGCACCTTCCGGTTGAGGATCTGAAGGACCGCTTGCCGCCGCTCCTGCAGCGCCCTCCACCCCCACAGGAACATCCCCGATCCACCCATCCCCAGGAACGCTCCGACGACGATGGGGGGACCGTCCATTCCACCTGCGATCCCGGCGGTGATGATGAGGGTGGCCATCACGCCCAGCCCCGCCCCGAACACCCGCCTGCCTATGCCGCTCGGGGGAAGGGGCTTGTCCCGCGACGGAGGCGATGCGGGCGTCATCGACGTTACCGGGGCCGGCACGCCGGAGCCGGCGTCCCAGCCCTCCGGGTCCCCGGGGACACGGGAGTGTTCCCATGCGAGGCCGCAGTTGGGACAGACCTGGCGCTTGCGGCACCTGGCGTAGTACACCAGGCCGCCGACCCCGTAGGTGAACACGCTGAGGCCGACCAGCAGGGCCAGGTGACCGGTCTTGCGGAAATAGGGGACGCCTTCGCTGTGGTGCCCGCAGCGCGCGCACTGCCGGAAGTTGCGCTTCATGACGGGGGCGCGGCGCCGCCGCTCCACGACGGCGCCGCAGGTGGGACACCGATCCTCACCCGCCAGGATACTCTCGCCGCAAGTCGAACACCGCATCTATTCCCCGATCCCTCCGCCGGCCTCGGCGCCGGCAACGCTTGACACTCCGAACACCCTCCTACTACGGAATCCCGCCCGTCAGGAGTCACGCCCCGAGCCGGAACGGGAACCATCGAGCAGAATCAGATTACATTCACTGGAGTCGAGCGCAAACCAGGCCACGCTTTCCCGAATAGATGATCCTCTCCCGAACCGCCCGCGCCTCCGCACTTCTTCTGTTGCTTGTCCCCTCCCTCGAGGATGCCCGGGCCCAGACCATTCCGTCTGCGTACCGCTTCATCGAGCACCGCCAGGAGACTTCGATCTTCTGGGGAACGATGTTCCTCAGCCAGGGTTCGCTGGACCTGGGACCCAAGTCCGGCTCCTTCACCGGAGCGCGCTACTCGATCGAGGCCAGCGGGCCGCTCTTCCTCGAGGGGCTGGTGATGTACCTGCCGACCACCAGAGACGTGGTAGACCCCCGGCGCGCCATCGGGGACCGTACGATCGGCGAAACCGACGTGCAGCTGCTGATGGCCGACGCGCGCCTCGACTTCAGCCTGACCGGTCGCCGCACGTGGCACGGGCTCAGCCCCCATCTCTTTCTCGGCGGAGGGTTGGCCCTGGACATCGCCGGCCAGAGCGAGTTCGCGGACTTCCTGCTTCCGGAGGACGTCTACGACTTCGGGACCGCCTTTACCGCGACCTCCGGGACGGGATTCCGGTTCGCCGTCTCGTCCAGGCTCATGCTGCACGCCGAAGCGGGCCTGACCCTCTGGAAGCTGAACACTCCGAGCGGCTTCGACGACCCGGCGAAGCGGCCGCAGAACGACGACATGGAGCTGGAACCGGTGGTCCAGAGCGAGTGGGTCAGGGGATACGGCATTACTCTGAGCGCCGGTTGGCGGTTCTGACCGACTGAGCGGAATGGCGGGCTTCGAGCGCCTCCAGGCGGATTGGCTTTCGTACGGAGACGCACTTGCGCGTGTGCTGGCCGACGCCCGTCCGACGCCGGCCACGCCCCTGGCACCCGCCCGCGCACTGGGGCGGTCCCTCGCCGCCCCGGTCGTGGCCCGCGCCACCCTGCCCTCGTGGCCGAACAGCGCGATGGACGGCTTCGCGGTGAGAAGCGGGGACCTGCGGGACACCTCTTCCGGGAGCATCCGCCTCCCCGTTGCAGGTCATTCCTACCCCGGCTCGGTGCCGATCGATGACGTGCCCCCCGGTGCGGCGATCCGCATCATGACGGGCGGACCCGTCCCCGTCGGCTTCGATTCGGTGATACGGGTCGAGCACACCGACGGCGAGGCTTCGGCCGGGTTCGTCGAGGTCCACCGGACCGAGGACGTGGGCAGGCACATCCGGTCGCCGGGCAAGGACATGCGGCGCGGAGACGAGACCGTGCCGGCGGGCGCGGTCGTGCACTCGGGAACGTTGCCCGTGATCATGGCCAGCGGGGCCGAGAGTCTCGCGGTCTTCCGCCGCCCCCGCGTGGGCGTGCTGTCGAGCGGCGACGAGCTGGTGGGGCAGGATCGCTTCGATCTCGTGGTCGAGGGAAGGGGCATCCCGGACACCAACAGGGACATGATCGCCGCCGCAGTCGCCGAGGCCGGGGGCGTCCCGGTCGACCTGGGAGTGGCGCCGGACGATCCGGACGCTCTCAAGGCCGCACTCGAGTCCGTGGAGGGCGTCGATGTCCTGGTCTCGACCGGCGGGGCTTCGATGGGCGAAAAGGACCTGCTCAAGCGCATCCTCCTCGGCCTCGCCTTCCGGCTCGACTTCTGGCGCGCCCGCGTCCGTCCCGGAAGCCCACTCTCGTTCGGCCACCTGCGGCGAGGCGCGGGCGACCTCCCGGTCTTCGGACTCCCCGGCAATCCTGCGTCTGCGTTCGTGACCTTCCACGTGTTCGTCGCCCCGTATCTGCGCGCCATGCTCGGATCACGGCGTCCCGCCGGCACTACGGTTACCGCCGTGACCGAGACCCCGCTCGGCTCACCGCCGCGCCTCACCCAGTTCTACCGGGTCCGGTTCCTGCCCCCCCATGCGCCGGGCGAGGCTGAGCGGTGCACCCTCACCGGCCCGCAGGGAAGCGGGCTCGTGCGGTCGCTGCGCGACGCGGAGGGGCTGGCGGTCGTGCCGGAAGGGACCTCACGCATCGAGGCGGGTGACCGTGTGTCCGTACTTCTCCTGCCGGGACGGCAATGAGATACACTGTCGCGCGCGGGCTGCTGCCCCCGGCTCTCCTGTCCCTGGCCCTGGCCCTGCAGGGGTGCCAGACCCCCCAATGGCCGGTCGAGGGAGCCATGGCGTCGCCGTTCGGGATCCGCTCGCAGGGCGGCGCCGATCTGCACCGCGGCGTGGATCTCGAAGCCGCCGTGGGGACGCCGGTGCGGCCGGTGCTCCCGGGACGGGTGCGTTTCGCCGGAACCATGAGCGGATACGGCAGCGTGATCTGGATCGACCACGGCGAAAACCTGATCACCGTGTACGGGCACCTCTCCCAGATCAGGGTCGAGGTTCTGCAAGAGGTATCGAAGGAGACGGTCATCGCTCTGAGCGGCCAGTCCGGCAACGTCACGGGTCCGCACCTCCACCTGGAGGTGTGGCGCTGGGGCCGCGAGGTCGACCCGGTCAACTTCCTGGGGCGGCCCCCGGGGGACTAGCGGGCAGTTCTCGGACCAATCCCGCGTCGTACCGGGGGCGGCGAGGCGCCGGGGCGGCTACCCCTGCTGTTCGCGCAGCTTGCGAACGGCGGTCGCCAGTTCCGGAACGATTTCGAAGGCGTCGCCGACGATCCCGTAGTCGGCCACACCGAAGATGGGCGCTTCGGCGTCGCGGTTGACCGCGACAATGACCCCGGAGGTGCGCATCCCGGCGAGGTGCTGGATCGCGCCGGAGATCGCCACGGCAAAGTAGAGCTTCGGCGTCACGGTCTTGCCCGTCTGGCCGACCTGTTCGGCGTGAGGGCGCCACCCCGCGTCGACGACGGCCCGGGAGGCCCCCAGCGCGGCCGTCTCACCCAGCGCGTCACGCAGGTCGGCGAGAAGGTGCCAGTTCTCGGGCCCCTTCAGGCCACGGCCACCGGAGACGATGATCGCCGCTTCCGAGACGTCGAGGGCCGCGCCGGCCGACTCCTCGAAGCCGACGACGCGGTAGCCCCCCGCAGACGCCTCCCCCGACAGTGCCACGTGCTCGACCTGAGCCGCGCGGGGAGCATCGGACACCGGGAAGACATTGGGCCGGATGGAGAGCAGCGCCGGCGCGCCGAGGGCCCGCACCCGGGCCAGGGCCTTGCCCGCGAAGACGGGACGGGTGACCACGACCCGGCCACCGTCGATCTCCACCGCGACGACATCCGTGAGGAGGGCGACTCCCAGCCTTGCCGCGACCCTGGGGGCAAGATCCCTGCCCGGCCCGGTCGCGGCGAACACGACCGCGCCGTAGTCGCCCCCGCGGACGACCTCCGCCACGGCCACCGCGCGCACGTCCACCTGCTCGGCGCCATCGATCGCCAGCACCCGGTCCGCGCCCTGCTCACCCAGCGCCGCGGCCGCTTCCCCCGCGCCCCGGCCACCCGCCACGGCCGCGTCGACGCGTCCCCCGAGAGCGTCCGCGAGACCGCGCGCCACCGTGACCACCTCCCTGGAGACGCCCTGAACGACGCCGTCCCGGGCCTCCGCTACCGCAAGTACGTCAGCCATCAGAGTACCTTGGCCTCCTCCCTGAGCAGGCGCACGAGTTCGGGCACCGCATCGGTCCCCTCCCCCACGATCCGCCCCTCGGGGCGTTCCGGAGGATACGACAGGCTCTCCACCGCGATCCCCGGGGCCACCTCGGGCGCCGGCTTGACCACAAGCGGCTTCCGCTTGGCCATCATGATGCCCCGCAGCGATGCATACCGTGGCTCGTACCGCCCCTTCGTGATCGTGGCGACCGCCGGCAGATCCATCTCGACCACCTCCTGGCCGCCCTCCACCGCACGCCGACAGGTCACCACGTCCCCCGCGACATCCATCGCGACGACCGATGTCGCGCACGGCCGGTCCAGCAGTTCAGCCACCATCGGACCCACTTGCTGCTGGTCGTCGTCGACCGCCTTGACGCCGAAGAGCACCAGTCCGGCATCGCCCTCCGCCAGCTCCGAAGCCAGGACCCGGGCGGTAGCCCATCCGTCCATGTCGGGGGTGCCGGTCAGCAGCACGGCCTTGTGCGCCCCCAGCGCCAGCCCGGAGCGCAGAGACTCCTGGGTGGATTCGGGGCCGTAACTCAGCAGCGTCACCTCTCCCTGCCCCGCCGCCTCCACCAGCTGCAGCGCGGCCTCGACGGCGAATTCGTCGTAGGGGCTGAGTACGTACTTCACCCCGTCCCTCTCGATGTCGCGTCCGTCCGGCGCGATCCGGATCCGGGTCGCGGTATCGGGCACGCGCTTCACGCACACGGTGATGTTCACGGCGCTCCTCGGCGGGCCGGCAGGGCTCCTGCCGCGACCCCGTTACAGAAATGCACCCGCCACCGCAAAGCAGACCGTCGCGACCGCGCCTCCCGCCAATGCGTAGGGCAGCTGGGTGCGCACGTGGTCCACATGGTCGGTGGCCGACGCCATGGAAGATATCACCGTGGTGTCGCTGATGGGGGAGCAGTGGTCGCCGAAGATTCCGCCCGACAGCGCGGCGGCCAGGAAGGGCGCCAGGTCGAGCTGCAGCGCCGCGGCCGCGGGCACCATGATCGGGATCATGATCGCGAAGGTGCCCCAGCTGGAGCCGATCGAGAACGCAATAGCGGCGGACACCACGAACGCGAGCGGCAGCAGGACGACCGGAGCCAGCACACCCTCGGTAAGCCCGGCCACGTATTCGCCGGTCCCCAGTTCGCCGGTCACGTCGCCCAGCGCCAGGGCCAGCAGCAGGATGAGTGCCAGGGGCACGAGTCCGCCCGCCCCACGCAGCGCGATCTTCACCAGCTCGTTCACCGAATACGCGCGTTGCGCCAGCAGGAGGATCCACGCGGCCGCCAGACCACCGAGCGATCCCCATAGCACCGCGATCGAACCGTCCCCGGCCCTCAGGTCGCCTTCACCCGTGGCCCACAGCCCCAGGGGCATGAGCCCTACCAGCACCAGCACCGGAACGACCATGTTGATTGCCCGGGGCGGAATCGGCGCATCGTCGCCCGAACCGAGGATCGCCTCGTCCATGATGGGTGTCGCCCCGGGCGACAGGACCTCGCCCTTCGCGGCCCGGGCTTCTGCACGTTTCATCGGACCCCAGTCCATCTTGGCGAGCACTACCGCCAGTGCCAGGATCACCGCCGCGAAGGAATAGAAATTGAAGAGGATCGAGCGCAGAAACACCCCGAGCGAATCCTCCACGCCCAGCCGATTAAGGATGCCCAGGTTGTAGGCGCCCCAGGCGTTCAGCGGGATCAGGATGCAGATCGGGGCGCTGGTGGAGTCGATCAGGTAGGCGAGCTTTTCGCGCGAGATCCGGTAGCGGTCGAAGAGCGGACGCGACACCGAACCGGCGACCAGCACGGTGATGTTGGATTCGATGAAGATCAGCACGCCGATCAGCCAGGCCATAAGCTGCGCGCGCCGCCCGTTGTTGACCCATCGATTCCGCTCCAGCCAGGCCACGAACCCGGCCACCCCACCCGACGACGATAGCGTAGCGATCAGCGCCCCGATCACCAGGGTGAACATGATGACCCCGGCATCGTAGGGATCGTTCAGAACCCTGACGGCCGACTCGATCGACTCCGCCACCCCCGCGGCGGGGTTCCAGTTCAGCAGAATCGTCCAGCCGAGCCAGATGCCGCCGGCGAGCGACAGGTAGACCTGCCGCGTGGCGATGGCGAGGACGATCGCGAGGAGTGGCGGAAGGACTGAAATCCAGGTCGGGTCGCTCATGGCATCAAACCTACCACCTCGGGGACTTGACCGCCGAATGTCCCCTCACGAAGAACCTGAGCGGCCAGTCGGCCGCGCGGGAAACACCGATGCGGCCCGAGGTGCCCACGTCCCGGTCGGTGACCGCGTTCCCGGGAAGCAGCTGAACCGGAGGGACGGCGAGGTCGTGGTAGTTGTGGCGCATCGTGATCCCCAGCGCCTGGGAGAGGCGGCCGGGACCGCTGCAGAGGTCGGTGGAACGGCCCCTTCGCCCGGCCATCACCTCGATGCCTCCGGCCGGTTCCAGGGCACGGATCAGTACCGCCGCCGGGTCGCCCTCGGCCCCCGTCACCACGTTGATGCAGTGGTGGATGCCGTAGGAGATGTAGACGTAGAGGGTGCCCCTGGCCGAGAACATCGCGTCGTTGCGCGGAGTGCGCCCTTTCGAGGCGTGCGCGTGGCTGGCGGGGTCGTCGAGCCCCAGGTAGGCTTCCGTCTCGACGATGACGCCCCTGGTCTCCAGCCCGTCCACCCGGGAGACGAGGGTGGATCCGAGGAGCCGGCGGGCCACGCGCGCGGCGTCACCCGAGAGGAGATCGGAGAGGTGGGAGGCCGTCCCGGTCGCCGGGAGATCAGTCCTCCGCATCGGGCCGGCGCCTGGAGCGGCGACCCCAGGGGAACAGGCCCAGGATGCCCTGTCTGGCCGGAGGGTCCGCGTTGGCCGCCACCCTCACCGCCGCGGCCCGTTCCTCCGAGGGCTCGCCGGTTCCGGGAGACCGGCGCTGCTCCGCGGCAGCGGCCTTCTCCTCCCGCCTTCCACTGCGGCCGTGCCGACCTCGTGGACGGGTTTCGGAGGGTACCGCCCGGGCCTTCTTCGCAACACGCCGTTCGGTCGCGGCCTGCCTGGCCAACGCCTCACTCCGGCGCTTGAAATCGCTGGCCCACGCCGTCAGCACGCTCTCGGCCCGGGCTCGCAGCAGTACCTTCTTCACGCGCCCGGGGTCCTTCTGCAGGACCCTGAAGACGTCCGCGCCGAAGTGATCCACAAGGCGCGCCGCGGTCTTGACGCCGACGCCCTTGTAACGATGGGCGAGGTAGCTCTTGATCGAGCTGTCGGTTGTGGGCAGCCCGAGCGCCTTTGCGTCGAAGGCGGGCGCCGCCGGGCCGGATTCGCCGGCCACGAGCCGGACTCCGAAGCTCCCGCTCTTGCCCCGCTCGAGGGAAACGGCTCCCTCCTCTTCGGCGTAGAGCAGGAACTTGCTGAACTTCCCGAAGCCCAGCGCACCTTCCTTGAATCTCCGGTCGATGGCGAGCATCTTGCGCTTCACATCGGAGTCCCGGGCCGGTTCCGAGTCGCTGCCCCCCAGTTCCCGGACCGCCTTGGCGAGCAGTTCGAGCGCCGGGGCCCGGTCGGGTTGCCGGGGGCGCTCCCGAACCGCCGTCGCCGGGGCGCTCGCCGTGGGCTGCGCATTCCCGGCCGGTTGCGCGCTTCCGGCCGCTGGGGCCTTGCGCCGCGCTTCCTTCGCCCCCCTGTCTGCCGGTGTTCGCCGCGCTGGCGGGCCGCGTCTGGTCCTGCCGCGCTGGTCGTCCCCATTCGCGGCCGACGCACCGGGCCGGGGTTCCGACCCTTTCGCACGCGCCGCCGCGCGACCACCGACCGGTCCCACCTGGTACTGCCCGTTTTCGCCACGCTCAATCTCCACCAACCCCTTCTTCGCCGCCTCGAGCAGAAACTTCGAGAAGTTCTTGAACCCGAGGCTGCGCTCGTCGAAGCCGGGGGCCAGCTCCATCATGACCTGCTTGAGCCTGTCGGAGCGCATCACGTCGCCGCGCGAGACCATGCGGCTCACGGCCTCCTCGACGCACTCCCAGGCGTCGGGTGTGGAGGTGCCGTCTTCGCTGGCTCTGCTGAGGCCGGTGAGCGCGGTGTACGAGTAGTACTCGTCGCAGTTCTGGACCAGGATGTCCGAGCTGGACTCCTGAATGCCGATCCCGATCACGTACTTTCCGTACTCCTTGAGCTTCAGGACGAGGCTGGAGAAGTCGGAGTCTCCGGTGAGCAGGATGTAGGTCCCGATCTCGGGACGGATGAAGACGAGTTCGATTCCATCGATGGCCATCCGGATGTCGGTGGCGTTCTTCTTCGAGCTCCCGTAGGCGGGCGCGAAGATGAGGTCGATCGAGGCCTCGGAGAGGGGAACGATGTACTGGGGATAGCGGCGCCAGTCCGCGTAGGCCCTCTGGACGGTCACCTTCCCCTTGATGATGTCCGAGTCGAGGAGGTTCTTGAGTTCCTTCGCCAGGTCGCTTCGCATACCCATCGTGACGTTGTCGAAGTCGATGAGCAGCGCCGCGTTGGGTGCATCGGGAGAGATCGGCCGCCCCGGTTCAGTGTGGGGGGCCTTCATATAGGGATTGACCATTCTGTCTTCTGTCCAGCGGTGTTTCCGAGCTACCCCTCGACCCGGCCTGGAGGCTCCGCCGACAAGCGGCGGGCCAGCTCAGTGCGCCACACCTTGCCGGTGCCAGTCAGGGGAAGGTCCTCCATGAAGGTAACAAGATCGGGAACCTTGTATTCGGCCAGGGTGACCGAACACCACTCGCGGACTTCCCCGGCGGTCACGACGCCGCCCTCAACCCGCACGACACATGCGCAGATCGCCTCGCCCAGCGTTTCGTCGGGCACACCGACTGCCGCTGCCCGTGCCACGGCTGGATGCGCCACGAGCCGGTCCTCGATTTCGCGGGGGTAGACGTTGAATCCGTCGCGCATCACCACATCCTCCCGGCGCCCCAGGAGATGGAGGTACCCGTCCTCGTCCAGCATTCCCAGGTCGCCGGTGCGCAGATAGCCCTGCGCGTCCATGGCGGCGGATGTTTCCCCCGGTTGTCGGTGGTATCCCCGCATCACGCCAGGGCCTCGCACCCGGATTTCGCCCACACTCTCCGGCGGAAGGTCGGCACCGTCGGGCTCGGTCACCCGCACGGACGTGTCGGTTATGGGTCGGCCGAGGGTGAAGATCCGCTTGTCCGGCGGGTCGTCCAGGCGGCCGACCGCCAGCGTGGAGGCACCCTCGGTCAGGGAGTAGGCGGCTACAACCGGGGCGCCGAACGACGCCTCGATGCGCCGGGCCAGTTCGTCCCTCATGGGGGCGCCCGACACCAGACAGGCGCGAATCGACTCGGGGCGTCTGCCGCGCCGCTCGATTTCCCGCAGTTCCCGCGCGAACATGCTGGGAATGCCGTAGTGGACGGTAGCCCCGTGCCGTTCGGCCAGATCGAGCGTTTCGGTCGCGTCCGCGCCATCGGCAAGAACCAGACCCGCGCCCCCGAGAAGGGTACCCAGGAGCCCCGGCCCCAGTCCGAAGACGTGGAAGAGCGCACGGACTCCCACGACGACGTCGCCGGGGCCCAGGTCGATGGCCCCGGCGGTGGCGGCCGCCGCCTGCAGCAGATTGCGGTGAGTGAGTTCCACCCCCTTGGGCTTGCCGGTGGTCCCCGCCGTGTACACGATGGCGAAGGTGTCCTCCGGGTCGGTGGGGCCGGCTGCAAAATCGCGGCCCGCTCCCGCCGACAGCAGATCCTCCCATTGGAATATCTGGTCGTCGTACCAGAGGTCCTCCTCGCCGACCGTCACCACGTAGCCGAGTTCGGGCAACTCCTCCAGCAGATCCTCGAAGAGCTGAAGGTAGTCGGTCCCGAAGGCATCCTCGGCCGTGACCGCGCACGCCGCGCCCGAGTGCCGGAGCATGTAGCGGAGTTCGATCCGCGGAAGCCTCGGATCAAGGGGCACGACCACGGCGCCGAGCTTGGCCGCGGCAAAGACGGTAACCGCGAATTCAGGCCACGAGGGCAGAACCGTGGCGATCCGCTCGCCGGCCTCGATGCCCAGATGCGCCAGCGACGCGGCCAGCGCCTCGGCCTGGTCCTCCACCTGCGCGTACGTCAGGCTGGCATCGTCCCCAACCAGGAACGGAGCCCCCGGGTCTCGTGTGGCCCGGTGGGTGAGAACGGACGCGATCGTGGGGTTCCGGAAGCGCTCGGGTGGCGCCATTCATCCTCCAGCCAGCTTCAGAAGGGCGAGGCGGACGGTCGACAGCCGCCTATCATCGCCGATCTTCGATGACCAGTCAAACGAAAGTGGACGATATGTGTTTCAGGACACTCAACAACTCGTCCCCGGGAATCGGCACACTTGAGCCGAGCCGATCGGCGGTCCGCCCGACCTCCCGCAACGGAACCATGTGGACGATGCCCCGGCGAGTCTTCTTGTCCGTGATCATCATGCCGGCCAGGCGGTGGACCCGGCCCATGAGCGGGTGACTGTCGGGAAGATCGAACGCACGCACGACGCCGCGAATCGCCTCGGCGGTTCCCGCCGCGGTCCATCCGAGCGCCTCGCCGATGCGGGCCTCGGCCACCATGCCCACCGCCACCGCATGGCCGTGCGGCAACAAATACCCCGATCCCAGTTCGAGTGCATGGGCAACGGTGTGACCGAAGTTGAGGACTTTGCGCCGGCCAGCCTCGAACTCGTCGCCGGCGACCACCTCCGCCTTGTGCCGCACCGAGCGCACCACCGCGTGCTCGACCGCAGCCGCATCACCGTCCAGCAAATCACTCGCGTTCGCACCCAGCCACTCGGCGTATGCGGCGTCGAGGATCACCCCGTGTTTCACCGCCTCGGCGTAGCCCTCGGCCCGCCTGCCGATGTCCAGCGTGTCGAGGAAGTCGGGGTCGGCCAGGACCTCGGCCGGCGCGTGGAAGGCCCCCACCAGGTTCTTGCCGGCCGGATGGTCGACCCCCGTCTTGCCACCGACCGAGGCGTCGATCATGGCCAGCGTGGTGGTCGGCACCTGGACCAGCGGCACCCCCCGCAGGAACGTCGCGGCGACGAATCCCGCCAGATCCCCCACGACCCCGCCGCCGAGCGAAACGACGCAGCAGTCGCGCCCGAGTTCCGCATTCAGGAGCACGTCCGTCAGGCGGGTCCACGTCTCCCTTGTCTTGCTGGCCTCCCCTGCCGGAAAGAGGGCCTCCACCACGTCCAGGGCATTCCGGTCGAGGATCGCGGCGATTTCCTCGTACCAGAGCCGCGCCACGGTACGATCCGAGATCAGCGCACACCGACCCGCGGGGGCGGCCGCCTCGATCGCTGCCGGCAGCAGGCCACGCACTCCAGCGCCCACCCGAACCGCGTATTGCCCCAGAGAGGACCGCACGGGGACTTCGGTGCAACGGATCAGGACCCTCGCCTCGTCGGAAGGGGACATGGGAACGCTCGGCACACGGGACCCACCGGGCAGCCGCAACCCCCGAACGCGATCCGGTGCCGCGGCTAAAGCTTGATCCACTCACCGGGGGGGTCAAGGTGCTAGATTGCGATGGGCGAAAGAGCGGCGGAACTCGAACGGGAAGATGATGGATCGGTGACCCCACGAGGCTTGTTTGCGAACGTGCGAAAGAGGGCGCGGCGCGTGCGGGTGCCGCACCAGCTCTGGCTGGCCTGCCTCTTCCTGTGCGCGGCCGGCATCGGGGTCGCGGTGGGTAGCTGGCGGAACCTCTGCGCCAACTGCCCTTCCGTCGCGCAGATCTACACCTTCGAGGCCCGCCAGACCAGCAAGCTCTACGCCAGGGATTCGACGCTCGTGTACGAGTTCGGCGAACAGCGGCGCACGGTCGTCCCGCTCGCGAGCCTGCCCGCCCACGTGCCGCAGGCCTTCATCGCGATGGAGGACCGGCGCTTCTATGAGCACAACGGCCTCGATTGGCGGGGGATCGGCCGGGCTGCGATCGGCGTTCTCCGCACGCAGTCGCTTTCGGGCGCGGGTGGGAGCACGATCACTCAGCAGCTGGCGCGCCACATGTGGACCGAGCGTATCGGCTTCGAGAAGCGGCTGGTCCGCAAGCTCAAGGAGTGGCAGGTCGCCATGGCCCTGGAGCGCGCCTACAGCAAGGACCAGATCCTCGAAGCCTACGTGAACCAGATCGGGTACGCGCACGGCTGGTACGGGATCCAGAAGGCGTCCCGCAGCTACTTCGGCAAGGACGCCGTCGACATGAATCCCGCCGAGGGCGCGCTGTTGGCGGCGATCGCCAACCGGCCGGAGCGCTATAGCCCGCTCAACAACCCCGACGCCGGGCTGAGCCGCCGCAACCTGGTGCTCGACGTGATGGCGCGCGAGGGTTTCCTCTCCGCGGACGAGGCCGCGTTCTGGAAGGAGGAGCCGGTGCCGCTCGAGGCTGCAAGCCTCCCGAGGGCGCAGGCGCCTTATTTCGTGGAGTGGGTCAGGGGCATTCTCGATGACCGATTCGGCGCAAAGCTGTACACCGACGGCCTCGAAATCCATACGACGCTGGATCTGGACATGCAGGCCGCGGCCCAGGCGGCCATGGAGCGAGGCTGGGCGCGGATAGAGGAGCGGACCGGGTACGACCACCCCACCTACGATGAGTTCGCGGCCGCCAACGAGGGTGCCAACTTCACGAATCTCCCCTACGTGCAGGGGATGTTCATCGCCACCGACCCGGAAACGGGCCATGTGCGCGCCATGATCGGCGGCCGGGACTACGTGCACTCGAAGTTCAACCGGGCGACCGACATGCGCCGCCAGTCGGGGTCTTCCTTCAAGCCCATCGTGTACGCGGCGGCGCTCGAAAGCGGGATCCCCGCCTCCGAGGTGGTCGTCGACGCGCCGGTAGTGCAGGATCAGGTCGACGGCACCATCTGGCGGCCGAGCAACTACGATCCGGAGTTCCTGGGCCCCATAACCATGCGCGAGGCGCTGGCGCGGTCGATCAACATGGTCGCGATCAAGGTCGGAATGCGGGTCGGGCTCGAAGCGGTCGGCCAGATGGCGAGCCGCCTGGGCATCCGCACCGAGGTCGAGCGCTTCCCTTCCACGGCCATCGGCGCGGCCGAGGTCATTCCCATCCAGATGCTCGAGGCGTACTCCACGTTCGCGAATCTCGGAACGAGGGTGCGCCCGTTCCCGATCGTGAGGGTGGAAAGCGCGGACGGCGAGGTCCTGTGGGCGCCCCAGCCCGAACGGACCCGCGTACTGGATCCGCTGGTGGCACGCCTGATGGTATCCATGCTGGAGTCCGTGGTTTCTTCGGGCACGGGCAACGGCGGTGTGCGCCTGGTCGCCGGCCTGCCCTACGACGTCCCCGCTGCAGGGAAGACCGGGACCACCAACGAGGGCAGCAACGTGTGGTTCATGGGCTTCACTCCGAACCTTACGGCGGGGGTCTGGTTCGGCATGGACCTTCCCATATCGATCGTGGACAGGGCCACGGGCGGTGGATTCGCGGCACCGGTCTGGGGAGAGTTCATGCGGGAGGTGTACTTCGGCAACTCCCAGTACGGGACCGAAGAGGATGGCGTGGTGGCCATGGGTCCCCTGCTCTCGATCCCCGAACCCTGGCCAAATCCGCGGGGTCTGGTGACGCGCCGCGTCGACAGCAAGACGGGAACGCTGGCATCGAGGTGGTGTCCGGCCGAAGACGCCTACGAGGAGGTCTACCTTCCAGGTACCGAACCGGGCACCGTCTGCGACCGCCAGGCGCAACCCGTCAACCGTGAGCTTCACCCTCGGGGGCCCACGCCATGAGCACCGAACCGGGATCCAGCGTTTTCACCTTCGACACGACCCACCACGCCATGTGGGCCGAGGATGTCGCGCGCGAGCAGGCGATCGCCGCCGAGGTGGTACCGGCGCCTCCCGAGGGAGGGGCCAGGTGCGGCGCCGCTCTCCGCGTGTCGACACGGCAGAAGGACGAACTGGCCGCTGCGCTCGGCAGCGAAGGAATCCCCTACCGGGTGCTGGATTCGTAGGATTCCCCGAGTTCCCAGCCTACCGCCTTACGCGCACCACATCGCGGATCCGGTCGCGCACCTCTCCGGCCCGGCCGGCCTCCTCGAGCAGTCTCCATAGGCGATCGATGGTGCGCGCGTCCACGTATCCGGGTACGGTCGTCTGCCACGCCTGATCCGCACGGAAGCGGTCCACGGCGTTCACCGTTTCCTGGTCATAGACGAGCACCCCGGGCGAATCGCCGGTCGGGGCGGGAGACTCGGCCCGGTAGTAGCCGAGGGCGTGAAGCATCACCTTGAGCTGGAACACATCGCGCCCCACGAACTGTTCCAGCCTGCGGAATCCGAGCGTCTCGGATGCGACGTCATGGATGCGCCGCAGTTCCCGGACCGGCTCGGGGTGTTCGCACACGTTGATGTCGGTCGTGACTCCGTCCGGACGTCTCGAAACGCCCGGCCGCGGATCCGCCACCAGCACCGCCGCGGACTGCGTCTCTCCGTGGCGGCTGTCGCCGCCCAGCAGCTGGCCCGCGTACAGCGACTCGATCAGTCTGTCCGCAAGGTGACGGCCGGACCCTTCGCTTCGCTCGAAGACCACCGCCACCGAGTCCACCACCGCCGTGCCCACCAGTGAGTTTCCCTGCACGGCGTAGTACGGGCCCGCGCGCTCGGCGACCCAGTCGCCCCGCTCCTCGGCCCCGTACTGCGCCGATCCGGTCCACTGTGCCGATCGCCCGTCCGCGCCGATCACACCCACCTGCCGGCGCTCGCGCCCTTCGTCGGCGGCCACCACCCGGTCCATCGCCTCGTGGGGCGGGACGCCCTGTTCCAGAAGGTCGAGCAGGTCGGTGCCATACTCCACCCGCGTTCCCCCCTGGGTCGCCACCGCACCCACCCCAGCGCGAACCCAGGGAACCGCGTTGCCAACGCACGGGTTGCGCGTCGTGACCGCCACGCCGGACTCACCCGTCGCGGGGTCGATCGCCACGATGGAGAAGGTGTTGAACAGCGGCTCGATGTCGTTGGGGACCGGCTCCAGCCGTACGACCGCGGTCGGTTCCTCGGCGTGCTCCAGCGCCAGGTAGATGAGTCCGTCCGGCCCCTCGCGCACGTCCCGCACCCGGCCCAGTTCCCCTTCCAGAAGCGTCTCGAGGCTGACCGCGTCGGTGTCCGTCAGCGTTACCCGCGCCAACTGCTCGCCGACCAGTCCGCCGACGAACGCGCTGCCCCGCCACCAGGGGAACCGGTCGCCCCGGTAGATCATCATCCCGGAGATGCCGATCGAAGGGGTCCAGACAAAACGGGGCGGCTCTACGCCGGCGCGCCGCGTCGCGGTCGTGAAGACGGTGCCGTCGTAGTTGATGCCGTGCGACACCACCGGCCACCCGTAGTTGGCGCCGGCCACGATTAGGTTGAGTTCATCTCCGCCCCGGGGTCCGTGCTCGTTCGCCCACACGTTCCCCGTGAGCGGATCGACCGCGAGTCCCTGGATGTTGCGGTGGCCGTAGCTCCATATCTCCGGAAGGGCGTCGTCGCGCCCGACAAACGGGTTGTCGGCGGGCACGCTCCCGTCATCGTGCAGCCGTGCGATCGTCCCCATGTGGTTGGTAACGTCCAGCGCCGGATGATCGTCCAACATGTCCGGCGGCAGCATCCGATCGCCCACGGCGATGTACAGAAACCCGCTCGGATCGAAGGCCATGCGGCCGGCGAAGTGGTTGTTGTTGCCGTGCCACGCCACCGCCTCGAAGATCTCCTCCACATCCGTGACCCGCCCTCCGTCCCAGCGGCCCCGAACCACCGTCGTGGCGCCCTCCGACCCGTCGGCGCTCGGCTTCCCGTAGCTTAGATAGAGCCAGCGGTTCTGCGCGAAGCCCGGGTGCGGCAGGACGTCCATGAAGCCGCCCTGTCCCCGGTCACGGTAGACGGCCGGGAAGCCCTCCACGGGGTCGGGCAGCAGCGAGCCGTCGCGGACCACCCGGATCCGTCCGGGACGCTCCACGATCAGCATCTCGCCTCCGGGCAGCCACGCCATCGACCACGGATGGTCGAGCCCGGCCGCGACCGTCACCACCCGGAAGTCGTGACGGGCCGACGAATACACGCGGCCGGTGGCGTCGTCGCCAGTTCCCTCCTCCGACGCCGGCGGCGCGGTACACGCGCAGGCCAACGCCGCGATCCCCAGGCAGGTTCGAACCCTGGTCAGTTTCACTGCAACCTCCAGTCTATGCTTTTCCGGGCCTCACCCGGATCCTGTCGATCAAGAGAGGCAGAGGCCTGGGCGCCGCGTCCGCCTCCAGACCAATCGCTTCCCTGACGGCATGCGCCCCGGCAGCCAGTCCGTCGGCCGTCGCGGCGTGTATCACGGCGAGCGGAGCACCCCGCGCGACCCGATGGCCGACACCGACCTCAAGTTCGAATCCGACAGCGGGGTCGATGGTCTGGTCCTGGCGCGTCCTGCCTCCGCCAAGCGCGATGACACCGTAGCCGAGCCTCAGCGGATCGATCGCGGCCACAACCCCCTCACGCTCGGCCCTCAGCACCTCCCTCAACGGCGCCGCAGGCAGTCCGAAGTCGCTCCTGGACGGATCCAGGCGTCCTCCTTGCGCCGAGGCGAGGCGCAGGAACCGCTCCATGGGCCCACCTCCGGCAAGCGCACTCGCGGCCGCGCTCAGCCCTTCCTCAACGCTGTCCACCAGTCCCCCCGCCAGGGCCATCTCGGCGGCCAGCTCGATACACAGCTCCCGAAACCCGGCAGGGCCGCCGCCCGCGAGGCAGGCGATCGCCTCGCGTACCTCCAGGGCGTTTCCGGCCGCCCTGCCGAGAGGCCGGTCCATCGCCGACAGCAGCGCGGTCACCGCCAATCCCCGCGCGGCGCCCACGTCGACCATCGCGCGCGCCAGCGCCCTTGCATCCTCAATCCGCGACATGAACGCGCCCCGCCCCACCTTCACGTCGAGCACCAGGGCGTCGAGCCCTTCGGCAAGCTTCTTGGACATGATCGACGCGGTGATCAGCGGAAGCGACGGGACGGTCGCGGTGACGTCCCTGAGCGCGTAGAGCCTGCGGTCGAGCGGGGCGATCTCGTCGGTCTGGCCGATCATGGCGCACCCGACCTCGCTCAGGACCCGGTCGAATTCGTCGAGTGCCAGCCGTGTCCGGAATCCCGGAATCGACTCGAGCTTGTCAAGCGTGCCCCCTGTGTGCCCCAACCCGCGCCCGGACATCATCGGCACCACCATGCCCATCTCAGCCGCGAGAGGCGCGAGGACGAGCGAGACCTTGTCCCCCACCCCGCCGGTCGAGTGCTTGTCCACGCGTGGTCGCGCCGAGCCATCGCCGCGCCCGATCACCTCGCCCGAGTGGATCATGGCCTCGACCATGGCGTTGAGCTCTTCGCCCTCGAGACCGTTGAAGTAGACCGCCATCAGGAAGGCGGCCATCTGGTCGTCCCCGACGGCACCAGCCAGGTAGCCCGTCAGGAACGCTTCCAGCTCCTCGGGGGCCAGGGCCTCTCCGTCACGCTTTCGGGCAATGATCTGCTGCGGAATCACCGGAGCGGCTCCGCTGCGGCCACACGGGCCACCGAGGGCAGACTCGGCTGCCGTACCCGGCGCTTCACGAGATCGGCGCCACCACCTCCTCGGCGGGATCAGGGCGCTCCGGCGCCTCCCAGTCCGTCATGCCCTTCACGTACTGGTGCAGCCAGCGAAGCTCCTCGATCATCAGCGTCCGCCTGTGCCGCGGCTCGGCGATCCCGTGGCCCTCCCGAGGGAACAGGATGAACCGGGCCTCCACCCCGAGATGACGGAGCCCCGCGAAGAAGTTCATCGTCTGTTCCATGGTGTCGGTCCGGTCGTTGGCCCCGTGGAAGAGGATGGTCGGTGTGGTGACCCGGTCCAGGTGCGTATAGGCCGAGCGCTCCCTCCAGTAGTCCCCGTTGGACCAGGGGTCCCCGCCCAGGTACCAGCGCACCACGTCGTGGTTGAAACCCGCGCCGAACTCGCTCGGCCAGTCGGCTACCATGGCACCCAGACTGGCCGCCTTGAACCTCTCCGTGCGCGTGATGGTCCACCCCCCGAGGATGCCGCCGTAGCTCCATCCCTTGACGGCCAGCGAGTCCGGGTGGGCCACACCACGCTCGATGATGGCGTCCACTCCCGTCATGAGATCCTGGTAGTCCCCGCCGCCGATATCGTTCATGTTGCCGCGCAGGAGCGCGTCGCCGTACCCCGAAGAACCCCTGACATTCGGCTGCAACAGGGCGTATCCCTGGGCGAGAAGCAGCTGGGCGTCCGAGTCGAAGCCCCGGGTGAAGACGCCCGCCGGCCCGCCGTGAATCTCCAGAACGGTGGCCCCGGGCGCCGACCGGTTCGCCGGCACATACAGCACACCCTCGATCTCGAGACCGTCGTGGCTGTTCCAGCGGATAACCTCGGGTTCCACGAGGGTCTTGTCCGAGATCCACGGGTTGGCCTCGGTCAGCCGCGTCCGTGTCCCGTCCCGAAGGTCGGCCAGCCAGATATCACCGGGCTCGTTGGGAGACGCGAACTGGAACGCGGCCACGGCATGCTGCGCGTCGTAGGACGCGGAAGAGGCCACTCCGGTGAGATCGGTGATCCGTTCCAGTTCGTCCGACCGGACGTCGAGGCGGTACAGGTTGGCGTCCGTGCGGTCGAGCGCGACCAGGTCTATGGACCGCCCGCCCGGGTTCCAGCGATAGCCGCGCATGTCGACATCGGTGTCGGCCATCAGCTGGCGGGTCTCGCCTCTCGGGATGTCATGGAGGTAGAGATTGCCCTGGTCGAGCTCCCACGTCTCCAGGTCGGGGGCCACGAAGGTCAGCGACCTTCCGTCGGGCGACCAGGCCAGGTTCGACTCGGGCGCGTCGTTCTCGGTGATGCGCTCTTCTTCTCCCGTGGTGATCGCGAGGAGCCAGATCTCGGAGAGGTGGCTTGCGTTGCGCCGATTCTCGGTGCGGTACGTGTAGGCCAGGAAGTTCCCGTTTGGAGAGGGTGCGAAGTTCCCGACCCGGCGCGGTTGGGGAGTGAGGCGGGTGGCGTCGTGGGGCGCCTCGGCGGTCTCGACCGTGACCATCCACACGCCGTTCCACGAACCCTGGGTCTGCCCGCTCGGCCCCTCGTCGATGAACACCGCGTCGTCGCCGTTCTTGCGCTCCTTTTCCTCGTCATCGGGCAGCGAGTCGTTCGCCACGAAGAAGATCGAGCGGCTGTCCTCCGCCCAGCGGTAGTTGCCGACGGCGGTCACGTGCTTCGTCAGCTGCACCGCTTCCCCACCGTCGACGGGAAGGACGAAGAGCTGGCGTGCCCGGCGGTCCCCTTCTCCCGCCGGACGCGTAAACGACACCCAGCGTCCGTCCGGCGACCACTCCGCGGAGCGATCGTCGGTCGACCCCGTGAACGGCCTGGCTCCCTGGCCATCCGCGCCGACCACCCAGATGCGGCTGTTGCGCTCGTTCTCGCCCCAGTCGAGTTCGTTTCTCGTGAACAGCACCCGGGATCCGTCGGGAGAGATCTGCGGCGAGGATACGCGCACCATGTCGATGACCTCGTCGATGGTGAGCGTGGGTCCGGCCGCCTGCTGCGCGGGCGCACGGGGGGCGCCGAGGGCGGTCAGCGTGGCGGCGGCGATAAGAACGGCGAAGACTCTGGCGGCGTTGCTCTTGCGCATTTCGGCTGCTCCGGGCGGCGTTCCGACGGTGGGTGCGGCGCGCCACGGGCGAACATCCACCGAGGCGC
This sequence comes from Gemmatimonadota bacterium, assembly GCA_009841165.1. Classification (GTDB taxonomy): domain Bacteria; phylum Gemmatimonadota; class Gemmatimonadetes; order Longimicrobiales; family Gaopeijiaceae; genus Bin94. Next base: position 54,351 of record VXMI01000047.1, read on the forward strand.
GGACGCGGTCAGATAAGATACTGTGGCCGCGCGCTCGGAGCCGCCAGAGAGCCGGCACGGTGCGGGCGTGTGCGACGCGGACGCGACGCCCGCGAAATCGTCGGAGCGTCGCTACCGGATGGGAAGGATGAGTTCCAGGAAGTCTCCGGGACTGACCGGAAGGGTCTCGGTGAGGTAGTCGTCGCCCGCGAGCTCCTTGACCCTCAGCTGAATGTCCGGCAGGTGCCAGTTCATGCGGAAGGTGGCCTCGCCCTTGCCCGGTACGATGCCCAGACGGCGCACCGAGGCGCCCCGTGCGGTGTACACGGTGACCTGGTTGAAGTTCAGGTTGCGAACCAGCAGCTGGATCTCGTCCCCTTCCATCGTGGCCGGATCCATGGGATTGTCGTCCGCGCGCCCCGTATCCGCGGTCGCACAACCGATCAGGACGGGGAGCACAGGCAATAGCAGGAGTGTAAGGAAGCGGCTGCGTCCGAATGCGTTTCCGGTGCCCGACATGATCCCTCCCTGTTCCAGAGTACTCCAGTACAATAATGGTTATACGCCGATTGCGCCCGACCGTTCCCACTTCGATGGAGGTTCCCGTGAGGCTCCGCGCTCTCCCCTGCCTGCTCCTTGTTCTGTCCGCCACGCCGCTGGCCGCCCAGACCGACCGCCTGACCGAGATGAACGTCTTCGATCTGGAGTACGCCGGGGATCCCCGCATATCGCCCGACGGGGAGTGGGTGGTCTACGTGCGACAGTTCGCCGACGTCATGACCGACATGAACTACTCGAACCTGTGGCTGGTGCGGAGCGACGGCAGCGAACACCGGCCGCTCACCACGGGGAAGTTCACGGATAACAGTCCGCGCTGGTCGCCCGACGGCACCCGGATCGCCTACATGTCGAACCGCGACGGCGTCCCGCAGATCTACATGCACTGGCTCGCGTCCGGGCAGACCGCCGCGATCACGAACCTGACCGACCCTTCGGCCGGCCTGTCCTGGTCGCCCGACGGCTCCCACCTGGCCTTCAGCAAGCTGGTTCCCGAGGCGCCCCTTGTGATCGGGGAGATGCCCGCTCCGCCGCCGGGCGCCGAGTGGGCGGAACCGGCCAAGTACACCGACGAAATCGTCTTCCGCTTCGACGGCATCGGAGACGTCCCCTCCGGCGCCTGGCACGTCTTCGTGATCCCGGCCGAGGGCGGCACGCCGCGCCAGCTGACGACCGGCGAGATCAGCTACACGGCCGGGTTCGCGCCCATCCCCGGTGGCGGTCCGAAGTGGGCTCCGTCCTCGGACGCGATCGTCCTGGACGCCAACCTCAGGGAGGACCGCGACCAGGAGTGGCTGGACTCCGAGATCTATGAGATTGCTCTTGCGGACGGCGCGGTGACCAGACTCACCGACCGGCGCGGTCCCGACACTTCGCCTGCCGTCTCGCCCGACGGCGAGCAGATCGCCTACCTCGGGTATGACGACCGGTATCAGGGCTACCAGGTGACGCGCCTGCACGTCATGAATCGCGACGGGTCCGACACGCGCGTGGTCAGCGGCTCGCTGGACCGTTCCGTCTACCAGGTTGAATGGGCCCCCGACGGAAGCGGCATCCTCGGGCTTTTCGACGACGAGGGGAACACGAAGCTCGCGTTCTTCCAACTGGACGGCAGTCACGAGGTCCTCGCCGGGAACGGCGGGAGCGGTTCGATGGCCTACGGTGGCTTCGGCACGTCCTACACGCTCGCCGAAGACGGCACCTTCGCCTACACCACCAGCCTTCCCGACCGTCCGGGTGACATCGTTGTCGGCCGTCGGGGAAGCTCCCCGCGCTACGTGACGTCGGTGAACGCCGACCTCTTCGCCGGCAAGACCCTGGCGTCCGTCGAGGAGATCTGGTGGGATTCGTCGAAGGACGGGCTGCCCGTCCAGGGGTGGATCATGAAGCCCCCCGGGTTCGATCCCGACCAGCAGTATCCGCTGATCCTCGAGATCCACGGAGGACCGTTCGCGAACTACGGCGACCGCTTCGATGTCGAGAAGCAGCTCTGGGCCTCGGCCGGCTTCGTGGTCTTCTACGCCAACCCGCGCGGCAGCACCAGCTACGGCGAGGAGTTCGGCAACCTCATCCACCACGCCTACCCCGGAGACGACTTCCATGACCTCGACTCGGGCGTGGACGCGGTCATCGCGCAGGGATACATCGACGAGGACAACCTCTTCGTGACGGGTGGCAGCGGCGGCGGCGTCCTCACCGCGTGGATGATCGGCAACTCCGACCGCTTCAAGGCGGCGGTGTCCTTCTACCCGGTGATCAACTGGTACAGCTTCGCGCTCACCGCCGACATGGCCCCGGTGGCCGTCAAGTACTGGTTCCCCGGGCTGCCCTGGGACAACGTCGAGCACTACGAGAGCCGCTCGCTGCTCTCCGTCGTCGAGAACGTGAAGACGCCGACGCTGATCATGACCGGCGAAGAGGACTGGCGCACGCCCATGTCCGAGTCCGAGCAGTACTACAAGGCGCTCAAGATGGTCGGGGTCGAGGCGGTGCTGGTGAGAGTGCCCGGCGAGGCCCACGGCATCTGGGGTCGACCCTCGCACGGGATCTCCAAGATCACGACCGTCAAGGGTTGGTTCGACAAGTATGCCACGCAGAGGCGCCCGGTGTCATAGCGGCCGGTCATGTAAGCTTAACATGACATGATGTAGTGTCGACATTACATCACGTGGCCGAGCGGAGGCGCGTTCAGCGCGCGTCCATCGGAACGTAATCGCGGCGCGCCTGCCCTTTGAAGACCTGCCGCGGCCGCGCGATCTTCTGCTCGCGGTCGACGACCATCTCTTCCCACTGCGCGAGCCACCCCACTGTGCGCGGAATGGCGAAGAGGACCGGGAAGAGCTCGACCGGGAAGCCCATTGCCTGGTAGATCAGCCCCGAGTAGAAGTCCACATTGGGGTAGAGGTTGCGCTTCACGAAATACTCTTCCTGCAGCGCGATTCCCTCCAACTCCAATGCGATGTCCAGCAACGGGTTGCGACCCGTGACCTCAAATACCTCTTCAGCCGTGCGCTTGATGATCGACGCCCTGGGGTCATAGGCCTTGTACACGCGGTGGCCGAAACCCATCAGGCGACGCTCACCCCGGCGCACGCTTTCCATGAAGGCGGGAATGTTGTCGCTGGTCCCGATCTCGGTGAGCATCCTCAGGACCGCTTCGTTCGCACCGCCGTGCAGCGGCCCGTAGAGCGCCGCCATCGCTCCGGCCATCGCCGAGAAGGGATCGACGCGCGAACTCCCGATCACGCGCATGGCGGTCGTGGAGCAGTTCTGCTCGTGGTCCGCATGCAGGATGAAAAGAACGTCCAGGGCGCGCTCGAGGACGGGGTTCGGCTTGTACTCCCGGCCGCCGATACGGAAGAGCATGTTGAGGAAGTTGGCCGTGTAGGAGAGCCCGTTTTCGGGATAGACGTAGGGCAGCCCCTTGTGGTGGCGGTACGCGAAGGCGGCCAGAGTGGGCATCTTCGCGATCAGGCGGATCATCTGGATCCGCCGGTTCACCGGGTCATCGACCTCCTTGGCCTCGGGGTAGAAGGTGGAAAGCGCGGCAACGGTCGAGATCATCATTCCCATGGCGTGGGCGTCGTAGCGGAAGCCCTGCAGGATGGTCGTGACGTTCTCGTGCACGTAGGTGTGGAAGGTGACGTCGTGCACGAACTGGTCCAGCTCTTCGCGGCTCGGCAGTTCCCCGTTCATGATCAGGCTGGCCACTTCCAGGAAGCTCGCCTGTTCGGCCAGCTGCTCGATCGGGTATCCACGGTACTCCAGGATGCCCTTGCCGCCCTTGACGTCGGTGATGCGGCTTGTGGTGAAGGCGGTGTTCGTGAATCCGGGATCGTAGGCCATCATCCCGAAGTCGCCGTCGTTCACCCTGATCTGGCGAAGGTCCATGGCGCGGATCACGTCGCCGTCGTGGATCTCCACCTCGTATTCTCGCCGTGTGCGGTTGTCGGTTATCGAAAGGGTGTTTCGCTGGACGTTGTCAGACATCTCGTCTCCGGTGCCGGTCGGTGCCGGGCTGGGGCGGGCGCGTGCCGTGCTGCACAGCCCTTATTTTATCACCGGGAGCCCATTGGACAAAGGGATTTCGTCGTCGGCGCCCGCCGAAATCCCCGTGCCTGCTCCCTATGGCTCGATGCGCTCGAAGACGCCCCTGTTGCCGTCCCTGTCGAAGGCGATCACGTCGTACGCGGTCGGGTTCGGGCCTTCCATTCCGGGCGATCCGATCGGCATGCCGGGCACCGCGAGGCCCGCCAGATCGGGGGCTTCGTCGAGGAAATCCCGGATGACCCCGGCCGGGATGTGCCCCTCGAAGACGTAGTCGCCGATAATCGCCGTGTGGCAGGACGAAAGGTCCATGGGCACGCCCTCGCGATACTTCACGGCGGCCATGTCCATCACGTTTTCCGCCCGCACGGTGAACCCGGCTTCCTCCAGGTGGTCGACCCAGAGCGAGCAGCAACCGCAGGTGGGCGACTTGTAGACCACCACATCGGCGCCGGGATCCGAGGGGGCGGGGCGGAAGGACAGGACCAGGGCAACGCCGCCCAGCAACAGGGCCGCGGCGGCCAGTTTCCTGAGATTCATTGGCTTCCTCCTGATGGGTGGAATGCCGAGGGAGGGACTCGAACCCTCACGCCCGCAAGGGCAAAGGTTTTTGAGACCTTCGCGTCTACCGGTTCCGCCACCTCGGCCGAAGGTGTTGGAGCGACCATCAAGCTAACGCAGTTGCCGTGGCCGGGGTGAACGCCAGACAGATGCCCCCCGGGGGGATAGGGGTCCGCCGCGCCCCGCCGTCTTCTGCCGGATCGGTCGGCTCGCTATGCTAAATGGGACGGGCCGCTCGGCGGACCAGACCCTCCCCTCTTCCGGAGCATACACAGCGTGCCGCACCTTACCGACCCCTTCGGCGCACTCGCCACCGTCGACCTCCCGGAGGGACCCACCTCCTTCTACCGGCTCGGACGTCTGGACGAGATGGGCGTCGCATCGCTGGACCGGTTGCCGTTCTCGATCAGGGTCCTGCTCGAAAACGTGCTTCGCAATGCGGGCGACGGCTACGTTTCGGCGGATCACGTCGAGGCCGTGGCGGGGTGGAGCCCGACGAACGCGGGTGCCGACTTCCCCTTCATGCCCACTCGCGTGGTGCTGCAGGACTTTACCGGCGTGCCCGCGATCGTGGATCTGGCGTCGATGCGCGACGGGATCCGGGCGATGGGCGGCGATCCGGCGAGGATCAATCCGCTGGTGCCGGCCGACCTGGTGATCGACCATTCCGTCCAGGTCGACTTCTTCGGCACGGGGTACGCCTTCGAGAAGAACGTGGCGCGGGAGTACGAGCGCAACCGCGAACGCTACGCCCTGCTCCGCTGGGCCCAGGAAGCCTTCGAGAACTACAGCGTGGTGCCGCCGGGGACGGGGATCGTGCACCAGGTGAACCTGGAATACCTGGCTTCGGTGATCCACCGGCGGGCGGCCGACGGTGTCCACCTCGCGTACCCCGACACGGTGGTGGGAACCGATTCCCATACCACTATGATCAACGGCCTGGGCGTGGTGGGCTGGGGCGTCGGCGGGATCGAGGCCGAGGCGGTCCTGCTGGGACAGCCCTACTACATGCTCCTGCCGGAGGTGGTGGGTGTGAAGCTGACCGGCGCGCTGCCGGAAGGCGCGACGGCCACCGACCTGGTGCTGCGGGTCACCGAGCTGCTGCGCGGCCACGGGGTGGTGGGCCGGTTCGTCGAGTACTACGGCGCCGGGCTCTCCGGTCTGAGCCTGCCCGACAAGGCCACCCTGGCCAACATGTCGCCCGAATACGGCGCCACGGTGGGATTCTTCCCCGTCGATGACGAGACGCTGCGCTACCTGGCCGGGACCGGGAGGAGTCCGGAGCTGGTCGCGCGGGTCGAGAGGATCGCCCGCGAGCAGGGACTCTTCCGAACCGACGACACCCCCGACCCCGAGTACACGTCCACCCTCGAGCTGGACCTTTCGAGCATCGAGCCCTGCGTTGCGGGACCGAAGCGCCCGCAGGACCGGATCGCGCTGACCGACGTGCGTCCCGCCTTCGGAAGGGATCTGCCGACGCTGGTCCCGGCGGGATTCGGCCTGGGTGGCGCGGGCGGTGCGGGCGGTGCCAGCGGCGGGGGCACGGGGACCGCAGTCGCGGCCGGCCGACGCAGGACGGTCGAGATCGAGATGGACGGCGAGCGGATGGAGATCGGCGACGGCACAATCGTCGTCGCCGCGATCACCAGCTGCACCAATACCTCCAACCCGTCGGTGATGGTGGGCGCCGGCCTGATGGCGAAGAAGGCACGCGAGCTCGGGATGGATGTGAGGCCCTGGGTGAAGACGAGCATGGCCCCCGGGTCCCAGGTCGTCACCGACTACCTCGAGGCGGCGGGGCTCATGCGGTACCTGGAGGAATTGCGCTTCAACCTGGTGGGGTACGGCTGCACGACCTGCATCGGCAACAGCGGCCCCCTGCCCGAGCCCGTTGCCGGCGCGGTCTCGGAGCACGGGCTGGTGGTCGCATCGATCCTGTCCGGCAACCGCAACTACGAGGCCCGCATCCACACGCTCGTCCGGGCCAACTATCTCGCCTCGCCGATGCTGGTGGTGGCGTTTGCATTGGCCGGCCGTATCGACATCGACCTGTACAACGAGCCGCTGGGTCAGGGCGCCGACGGCCGCTCCGTCTTCCTCGCCGACATCTGGCCCTCTCCCGAAGAGGTGCGGAACACGGTCACCGCGTCGCTCCGGCCCGAGATGTACCATCAGCGATACGCGCGCGTATTCGACGGAGACGAGCACTGGAAAGCTCTTCCGCTGCCCGAGGATGGGAACCTTTACGAGTGGGACCCGGACTCGACGTACATCCGCAATCCTCCCTTCTTCGAGGGGATGACCGCCGAACCCGCCCCTCTGGCGGACATCGAGGGGGCGCGTGTCCTGGCGCTGCTGGGCCAGACCGTCACCACCGATCACATCTCGCCCGCCGGCGCGATCCCCCGCGATGAGCCGGCCGGCCGCTACCTGCAGGACCACGGTGTCCCGCCGATCCGCTTCAACACCTTCGGTGCGCGGCGCGGCAACCACGAGGTGATGATGCGCGGGACCTTCGGCAACGTGCGGCTGCGCAACCTGCTCCTCAAGGACAAGGAGGGCGGCTACACCGTGCACATGCCGAGCGGCGAGATGACGACGATCTTCGAGGCGTCGGAACGGTACCGCGCCGCCGGGACGCCGCTGGTGGTGATCTCCGGGCGCGAGTACGGTACGGGAAGTTCCCGCGACTGGGCGGCCAAGGGGACGATGCTGCTCGGGGTCAAGGCCGTGATCGCGGAGAGCTACGAGCGCATCCACCGCTCCAACCTGGTGGGGATGGGCGTGCTTCCGCTCCAGTTCCGGGACGGCGAGGGGGCCGAGGCGCTGGGGCTCGACGGGACCGAAGTCTATGACATCACCGGGATCGCCGACGGGCTGGAGCCCGGAGGAGAGGTTGCGGTGTCGGCAGCCCGCGGCGACGGCTCGAAGGTGGATTTCCGCGCCACGGTGCGGCTGGACTCGGATGTGGAGATCGACTACTACCGCAACGGGGGCATCCTGCACACCGTGCTGAGGAGGCTGGCGGAGGAGTAGCGGAGGGGGCTTTTCCCGGGTCGCGCCGCGGACTATCCTGCCGCCGGCGGAATCCGTTGTTCGTCCGCCGCACAACCGCAATCCCGGCTGCTCCCTGGAGGTCCCGATGCCGTACCCCGCCCAGGCGCCCCGCGCCGATGTCGTCCGCATCCGCGCCATCGTCGCGGCTGCGCTTTTCGCGGCGCTGACCGCCGCCTCCCCGGCGGTCGCCCAGACCGTCGACTACTCCCGCGCCGAGCGCTTCCTGACCTGGAACACCGAGCGCCTCGTCGCGGGCGCGCGCGTGTCTCCCAACTGGCTGGAGACCGGCGACACCGACCGCTTCTGGTACCGGAACAACACGGGCTCGGGTTACGAGTTCGTGCTCGTGAACCCGGCCGCCGGAAGCCGTGAACGGCTCTTCGACCACTACCGGCTGGCCGGTGCGATGTCGCTCGCCAACGACACCAGCTACGTCCCCGGGAAGCTGCCCTTCAGCACCTTCGACTTCGGCGACACGGAGAGCGAGATCGAGTTCGCGGCCAGCGGCAGGCGGTTCGTCTGCGACATCGTGCAGTACGCCTGTATCGTCGCCGACACGCTCCCGTCCCGGGTGCCCTACGTGGAGTCTCCGGACGGGCGCTGGGAGGCGTTCGCGCACGAGTACAACCTGTATGTGCGCCCCGCCGAGGGCGGTGATTCGGTCCAGCTCACCACCGACGGCGAGAAGTACTACGCGTACGGCTACAACGAGCCCGGCCCCAACCAGCTGCGACAGGGGGTACGGCCGCGCGCTCCGACCCTCGCGTGGTCACCCGACTCGCGCTACATCGCGGTCGCCAGGGAAGACGAGCGCAACGTCGAGCACATGCACTACATCTCGTACACGCCGCAGCGCCCCCGCCACTTCTCCCAGCCGTACGCGCTTCCCGGCGACTCGGTGATCCCCCTGCCGACCGTTCACATCCTCATCCTCGAGGAGACCGGAGCGGCCTCCGGCGACGGGCCGGCCCTCCGCGCGACCGCCAACCACCGCGTCGAGGTGGCCCCGACCCCGCATCAGCTCTCCTTCGCGGGCTCCGCTCCGGATTCGGCGTGGAGCGCGGACGGCACGAGGCTGCACGTCAACTACTTCACCCGTGGCTCCCAGCGGGTTTTCCTGGCCGAGATCGACGCGGCGACGGGCACGTCGCGGGTCATTCTGGGCGACTCCACCCGGACCTTCGTCTCCCTGGGGCACCGGGGCGGCGGGTCAAGCGGCGGCACGCCGTCGTGGTACGTCTCCGAGAGCGGCGACGACGTGATCTGGTGGTCGGAGCGCGATGGCTGGGGACACCTCTATCGCTTCGACGGCGCGGGCAACCTGAAGAACCGGATCACCTCGGGGCCGTGGGTGGTGGGCGAGGTCGTCCATGTGGACGAGGCCCGCCAGCGCGTCCACTTCGTCGCGCGCGGCCGCGAACCGGGACGCAACCCGTACTACGCCCACGTCTACAGGGTCGGCTTCGACGGTTCCGGCCTGACGCTGCTCACGCCCGAGGACGCGCACCACGAGATCGTGTTCTCGCCAGGCGGCAGCCATTTCGTCGACACGTACTCGCGCATCGAGGCGCCGCCCGTCACGGTCCTGCGCAGCGCCGACGACGGAAGCATCGTGCGGGAGCTGGAGCGTGCGGATATCTCCCGGCTCGAGGAGATCGGGTTCACCCCGGCCGAGGTGTTCTCGGCGAAGGCGCGCGACGGCATCACGGACCTCCATGGCGTGCTCTATCTGCCACCCGACCTCGATGAGAACGCGAAGTACCCGATCATCTCGCACATCTACCCGGGACCTCAGGTGGGCAGCGTCGGCGCCTGGGAGTTCAAGGGGGGCGGGGAGGACTTCGCCCTGGCGCAGATGGGGTTCGTGGTGGTGCAGATCGACCACATGGGGACGCCGCACCGCTCCAAGGCGTTCCACGACAACTACTACGGCAACTTCATCGACAACGGGATTCCCGACCACATCGCGGTGATCAGGCAGCTCGCCGCGCGCTACCCGTTCATCGATCTGGACCGTGTGGGCATCTACGGGCACTCGGGCGGCGGGTTCGCCTCCACCGACGCCATCCTGCGCTTCCCCGATTTCTTCAAGGTGGCCGTCTCCGGAGCCGGGAACCACGACAACCGCAGCTATCACATCTACTGGGCGGAGAAGTACCAGGGGGTGATGCGAACCGATTCCACCGGAACCGACAGCTTCGAAGCCTCGGCGAACAAGACCTACGCGGCGAATCTCGAGGGCAAGCTGCTGCTGATGCACGGAGACATGGACGACAACGTCCATCCGGCCATGACCGTGCAGGTGATCGACGAATTGATCAAGGCCAACCGCGACTTCGACCTCATCTGGGCGCCGGACCGGGCCCACGGGCTGAACGAGCCCTACTTCATACGCCGGCGCTGGGACTATTTCGTGCGCCACCTGCTGGGCGTCGAGCCGCCCAGCCAGTACGAGATCGTGAGGCCGACCGGGTAGCTCACATGCGGCGCGCCAGCTCCTCGATCAGCTCCGCGTGCCCGCTGGCCGCGTAGGCGATGGTGCCATCCGCGTCGATCAGATACACCAGCGCGGGGTGTACGATGTCGCCCGTCTCCGGCACCCGCTGCCGGGCGACCTGCAGTGCGTCCAGCGCCGCGTTCACGCCCTCCACGCTACCGGAAAGCAGATAGGTCCGATCCTTCTCGATCGCGTCCGGCGCATCGAGATGAAACTGGCGCGCAAGCGACGGCAACCTCGCCGGCGTGTCCCTCCACGGGTCGAGGGTGATCACCACCAGCGCCACATCGCTCCCCTCGGCGGTGAACCGGTCCTGGACCTGCCTCGCGTTCATGACGGTCATCGGACAGATGGTGGCACAGTGACCGAAGCCGAAGGTGAGGAGGGTCGGGCGCCCCGTGACACGACCCCAGCCGAACGCCTCGCCACGCTGGTCCACGAGGTCGACCGGGGGAAGACGACGATCGAGGCGCGGATAGGTGGCGGGCACGTCCGCGCGTGCCGTTTCCAGCCACTCGGAGTCGAGCGGGGCGCCTGTGACACGCACGGCGGCCAGCACCAGGCCGGCCACCAGCACCCCGGAGCCGCCCGCGATCCCGAGTAATCCGGCCGGGGACGCGAACGCGCGCCTGAGCCCCGCGCGCACGGCATCGCCCGCGATGACCATCAGCACCGCCAGCATCCCGATCGGCTGGCCCACCAGGAGCAGCCACCCCGATGCGTCCGGGAGCCCGGAGGGGCCCGTGTTGAAGCACACCAGGCGGGCGCGCTCCAGCCAGGCCGGGGCGATGCCCTGCACCGGCCAGAGCGCCAGGGCCCACCAGGCGACGGTAATGACGAGCAGCGCCGCAAGGGCCGCCAGGGCTCCCCGCGCCGAGGATTTCGAGCTCATCCCACCTCCCACAGGAACGAAAGCAGCATCCAGTTCACGAAATAGTAGAGGATGAACGCGGCCAGGAAGATCAGCACCAGTACCATCGTGCCCGGGACCGGACCGAGGCGGCCCGACGGCGGCAGCGCCTCCTTGTCCTCCGGCTTTAGCGCGCGCGGCGGATTGGTGATCCCCGGCGGCAGACCGCGCCCGGTCGCACCAAGGCCGGAGTCGTCGGCGGCCATCTTCCGGCCGAAGAAGACCGAAACCACCGTCACCACGATGTAGATCGCACCGCCTGCGATCGCGATCAGGCCGCCCACCGCCATGACGCCGATGATGAGGTTGACGGCCGGCGTGAACTCGGGCTGGAAGAGCGCCTGTGTGAAGCCGATGTCCCAGTGTCGGCGGGGCACGCCGAAGGTCCCGGCGAAGGTCATCGCCATCGAGAAGATCAGCATGCCGATCGCGAAGATGTACGGCTGGATCCTGGCGAGCGGGTAGAAGGCGATCTCGCGGCGGAAGATGAGCGGAATCACGTAGTAGGTGATCCCCATGAAGGCCATGGCCGTGCCCGACACCACGGTGGCGTGGAAGTGCCCGGGAATGCGCAACGTGTTGTGGGCGATGATGTTGATCTGCTCGGTGCCGAAGGTCACGCCGGTGATCCCGCCGACGAAGCCGAACACGACGATGGAGAAGGCCAGCGAGCTGAAGCCGGGATCACCCCACGGCGCTCGCTTGAGCCACCCGAAGAGACCCTGGGTGGCCCCCCTGAGTCGCATGCCGAGTTCCGTTCCGGCGGGAACGGTGAATCCGTGGATCATCGACGCCAACACCGCCATGTACATGAAATAGCTGGTGTTCCAGACCTTCCACGACGGTCCCATGCCGGGGTCGACCAGCAGGTGGTGCGCCGACGCCATCGAGATGAAGAGGACGTAGAGGACGAACGCGGTGCGGCTCACCTTTTCGTTGAGTACGACCGCGCCGACCGTGAGCGCCCCGAGCAGATACCAGATGGAGACCATCGCGGCCACGTTGATCTGCTGCGAGGAGTGACCCAGCCCCCACCAGATCAGGCGGTACACCTGGGCGTCCACGTGCATCATGTCGAGCGACCAGAGGAAGGTGGGGATGTAGATGATCGCCCCGTGCAACAGCGTGACCGCCGCGATCGCCGCCGCGGTCAGGGCCCCGTAGGTGACCAGGGGGAGCGAGCCCTCGTAGGCCTTCTCCTTCCTGGCCACCGTGATGATGGCGAAGAAGTGGCCGACCACGGTGAGCGCCCCGACCGCGAAGAGGATCACGCCGAGGTAGAAGAGCGGGTGCGCCCTCAGCGGCACATACGAGGTAAAGAGGACATCGGCCCGACCGGTCCACATCGTCCACTCCACCATCAGCGTGCCCACCACCATCAGCACGAAGGCGACCCAGCCGGTCTTCGGCGCGGGGACCCTGCAGTTCAGCAGCACGGCCGAAGCGAAATAGAGCACTGCCATCTCGAAGAAGATGATGAAGAAGATGAGCATGTTCATGCCGTGCACGGTCAGCATGCGGTAGAACATGTCCGCCTCGAGGAGGAGGACGGCTTCCCAGCGCGTGAGAAGGACCAGCACGGCCGCGATTCCTCCGACCAGGAGCGCCACCGTCGCCACGACCGCGTTGGCCTTGATCAGCCGGTCGGCGGTGCGGTGGACCCGGAGCCCCGTGGTCGGACATGTGCGAAAGGCGCTCATCGGTCACCTCCCGCGGTCGAGACCCCGGCCGCCGACGCGTCCGGCGCTCCCGCCGCCGCGTCCGCCGGCTCCACGATGATCTTCCCCACCATCAGGTGGTGGCCGATCCCGCAGAACTCGTTGCACATGACGTAGAACTCGCCGGGCTCGTTCGGCACGATGCGAAGGCCGTAGTCGTAGCCCGGAACCACCTGGAAGTTGATGTTCAGCGGGTACAGGGCGAAACCGTGGTTGACGTCGAGCGACGACAGGTGGAGCGTGTACTCGGCTCCCTGGCGCAGCCGCACGATGGGGATCCACGCGAATTGCGACGCCTGCAGGTAGACGTCGCTTCCCGGCGGCGGTGCCACCACGGGAAGCCCGTTGTCGGTGCCCACCTGGTGCTCCTGCACGAACTCGGCCACCCTGGCCTGGAAGTCGGCCGGATCCACCCGGTGCCGGATTCCGGACGGGTTCTGGCCACCCCTCAGGTGCCACACGGGCATCATCGCGAACAGGACCATGCACCAGGCGAAGGCGATCCACACCCACACCTTCTCGTGCCGCCCCACCTTCGTCCACCAGACGCGTTCCGGCGGCTCAATTCCGGTTCGGTACATCGGTTCAGCCCTCCCTTACGGCAGCGGTGCGGGTTCGAGGGACATGATCTCGAGCATGCCCCATGCGGTGAAGAACACGAACATCACCACGATGCATGCGACCAGCAGCAGGAACGGGCTGTCGTAGAGCTTCTGCATGCGAGGAATGGGCGAATCCCCCGTGCCACCGGCCGGCGGTGGCGAGGAGGATGCTGGCGAGGGTTCGGACATGGATCGCTCCTTGTAGGGGGAAACCATGGGCGCCCCCGTCCGGTCGGGGGCAGGCGGCGAGAGAAGAAGGTCCCCCACCGTCGTTTCGGCAAAAAAGTCGTCTATGGCCTCCCGTACCACGCACCAGCGCCGGTGCGACGCGCACGGGTTCACTTCCGAGCACTCCGCGCGACCCAGCAGACATCGCCGCTCAGGGCCCTCGGGATCGATCGCGTCGACGATCCGGCCCAGGGGAAGCTCGGCGGCGGGGACCGCGACGGCATAGCCGCCGCCCCGGCCGCGAACCGCGCGAAGCACGCCGTTCCGGACGAGCCGATGGAGCGTCTTGGAGAGGTAGTTCTGTGGCAGATCGAGCTCCCGGGCCAGCGCCTTCGCCGAGACCGGGCCGGTCGACTCCCCTTCCGCGATTCGCACGACAGCGCGAAGTGCGTTCCTGGCGGTCTTGGAGATCATTCCCGCGACCCTCGATCATTTCGGCTGACATCTATTCCAGATAAGATCATGATGATATGGTTATTAACGTGACGCAAGGCATCCAGTATGCGCGCCTGCTGCTTCCACCTCCGCATTCCCCACAGGATCTGCAATGCTCAAGCGACTGCTCGGACGGGTTCTGCAGCGGACGGACGGCTGGGTTGATCGGCTGTATGGATCGAAGTGGAACCCCCTGTACCAGTCCGGTGCCCTGGTGGTGCTGTGCCTCGCGGTCATGCTGGTGACCGGCCTCTACCTGATCTTCTTCTACCGGATCGGCGCACCCTACGAATCCATCGTGCGGATTGATGGTCAGCCATGGGGCGGACGCTGGATCCGCGCGCTGCACAGGTATGCAGCCGATGGAGCCATCGTCGCGGCGGTCGTGCACGCACTGCGGATGTTCTGCCAGGGACGATCATGGGGACCACGGGCGCTCGCCTGGATTTCGGGCGTCTTTCTCGTGTTTCTGCTCTACGTCTGCGGGTTGACCGGCTACGTGATGGTTTGGGACACGCACGGCCAGCTCCTCGCCGCGGAGGGCGCCCGGCTCCTGGACGCGCTCCCGCTCTTCTCCGAGCCGATCTCCCGGACCTTCGCCGGAGCGGACCCGATCCCTTCCGCCTTCTTCTTCATGAACCTCTTCCTGCACATCGCGGTGCCGGTCGGGATCGTGATCTTCCTCTGGCTGCACGTGTCCCGCGTAGCACGTCCGGTCCTGTTGCCGCCGCGGCCGCTGCTGTGGACGACGGTGGGACTGTTGACCGGGGTGGCGCTCGTCGTGCCGGCAGCGCTCGGGCCGGGCGCCGACCTCCTTCGCCTTCCCGGAGACGTGACGCTGGATGTCTTCTACACGTTCTGGCTTCCGTGGACGCGTTCGGCCGCGCCGGGTGTGGCATGGCTCGCCGCCGGGGTGGCGAGTGCCGTTGTCGTGGCCGTGCCGCTCCTGACCCGCCCCCGCGCGGATCGTCGTCCGGCGCCGTCGTTCGCGTCAACGCGGCTGTGTACCGGGTGCGAACAGTGCTACACGGACTGTCCCTACGACGCCATCCGGATGGTCGACCGCGAGGACGGCCGTGAGGGCAAGGTGGCGCTCGTAAATCCCGCGGCCTGCGTCAGTTGCGGCATTTGTGCCGGCTCCTGCGCGCCGATGGGCGTAGGACCCCCGGGTCGCACCGGCCGTGACCAGTTGAGCCGCGTGAAGGAGTTCGTGCAGCGACATCCGGGCGCGGGCGGGGACATGGTCCTGGTCGGATGCGGCCGTTCCGCCGCGGGGGCGTGGGCCGGTGACCACACCCGCCGATTCCTGGTGTCCTGCGCGGGGAATCTGCACACTTCGGTCGTGGAGTACCTCGTCCGATCCGGCGCGCGGGGCGTGCTGATCGTCGCGTGCCCGTCCCGCGACTGCTGGGGTCGAGAGGGGCCCAAGTGGCTCGTGGAGCGGCTCTTTCACGAGCGCGAAGCGGAACTGAAGGCACGCGTGGACCGGCGGCGTGTGCGCGTGGCCCATGCGTCCGCCTTCGACCAGTGGTCGCTGGAGGGGGTCATGGACAAATTCGCCACCGAACTCGCCCGCCTCGACGCACCGGTCGGAGACGATTCGATCGAGGTTGAAACGGAATGCGACCTTGCGGAGAGTTCCACGCCGCAGGACTCGCCGCTCCCTCGCCCCGGGCACACCTCCGGCCCATGAGTGCGGCAACCCGGGCGCGAAGGTCCGTGGCTTTGGTGCTGGCCATCGCCGGTGTTCTGGCCATGGTGAGCCTCTCCCGGCTGCGGTGGCGGAACCCCGACGCCGAGGCGGCCGAACTGCGCCTGTCCTGGCGCATCCCCGCCCCATCGGAGCGGAGCTGCCGACCGCCCACCGAGGCCGAACTCGAGGGAGTGCTTCCCCACATGCGTCCCTCAGAGGTCTGCACGGACGAAGCCATTCCCTACCGGCTCACGGTGCTCCTCGATGGAGACACGCTGCGCTCCGGTCCGGTGGCGCGAGCCGGCGGGCGGATCCGTGCGATCACGGTGTACGAGAGGTTTGTGATTGCTCCCGGCGATCACCGGATAACCGTGGGTTTTGCACCCGAAACCGCGAGTGCTGCCGAGGCCGTGGCGATGGCGATGGACGCCGACGTGGCTGCGGCTCCCGGTGACGTCATCCTCGTGGCGCCCGACGACACCGGGCGCCTGGGCATGTCGGAAGGACGCTGATCGCCGTCGTCCGGACGCGCGGTCCCGGCGCCGCCGGCCGCTACCGCCGTTCAGGCCCTCCGTCTTCGCCGCGCAGGGCGATCGGCGGTCCGAGCACTTCCCGGGCGACCAGCGCTTTCCGCAAGCCGCCGATCGTCCCGAGGCCCAGTGCGTCTTCCGGACCGGCAGTCCCGGCAGGACGGGGGCGTGGCCACCGCCTCGGCGCCGGCGGAGACGACGCCGGTCGCCGGGTCGGTGTCGGCAGCTTCCGTTCCGGAGGGAGAGGTGCCGGCAGTGGACGCGTATGGACGTCCAGCTCTTCCTGAGGGTCGGCCCACTCCGGTCTCTGCTCGACCGGCCGAGGCTCCCTGGAGCGGACGACGATGGGCCGGGCGGCCCGATCACGGATTACCGGCTCGGGCGCCGCGGGCTCGATGACGGGTTCGGGCGCCGAGGGTTCGACGACGGACTTCAACTCAACCAGGTCGCGAGCACCCGGCCCGGCCGGAGTCTCCGACCACAACTCGAAACCGCCCGCGACCTGCTGCCCCCGGCGAGCGGGCCGTAGTTCTTCCGCAGCGGGCCCTGGCGGCTCCCGTCCCTCCGCCAGCGCCTTGAGCATGTCCCATTCCTCGCCCGGCGGACCCTGCTGGTCGGCCGCGCGCTTCCTCGCCATGCGGCCGAGCATGTCCATGATGACGGCGATCGCCATCACCACCGCGATGAACCGGAGGTCCACTGGCCGGCCTCCCTAGTTCTCGGGCAGTTCGTCGGACGAATCGCCCTCGGCGATGGCCCTGCGCATCGTCGTATCCGACTCGATGTTGCGATAGCGGGCGTAGTCCATGATTCCCAGGTTGCCGCTGCGGAAGGCGTCGGCCATCGCCAGCGGCACCTGCGCCTCGGCCGCGATCACCTCGGCGCGCATCTCTTCCACCCGCGCGCTCATCTCCTGCTCGCGGGCCTGCGCCATCGCGCGCCGCTCCTCGGCCCTGGCCTGCGCAACGCGCTTGTCTGCCTCGGCCTGGTCGGTCTGCAGTTCGGCTCCGATGTTCTTCCCGACATCCACGTCGGCGATGTCGATGGAGAGGATCTCGAAGGCGGTACCGGAGTCCAGCCCCTTCTGCAACACCGTTTTCGAGATCGCGTCCGGGTTTTCGAGCACCGCCTTGTGCGAGTTCGCCGAGCCGATCGTCGACACGATGCCCTCGCCCACGCGGGCCAGGATCGTCTCTTCGCCGGCGCCCCCGACCAGACGGTTGATGTTCGCGCGCACCGTCACCCGGGCGACCGCGATCAGCTGGATCCCGTCCTTGGCCATCGCCGCCACGCGCGGAGTCTGGACCACCTTGGGGTTGACCGACACCTGAACGGCCTCGAAGACGTCCCTGCCCGCAAGGTCGATGGCGGCCGCCTGCTGGAACGGCAGGTCGATTGCCGCCTTGTCGGCGCTGATGAGCGCCCGCGCGACGCGATCGACATTCCCGCCCGCGAGGTAGTGCGCTTCCAGGTGCGAAACGTCGAGGAAGAGCCCCGCCTTGGTCGAAGCGATCAGCGGCCTCACCACGGAGGGTGGACTGACCTTCCGCAGCCGCATGCCGACCAGGTTGCCGAGCCCGAGAGCCACCCCGGAGAATCGGGCCTCGATCCACAGCCGTACCGGGACGGCCCACAAGAGGACCAGCAGGCCCACGACGATGAGAAACGGTAGAAGCAGGGACAGAATCGGAAGCGGGCTCATGAAGTCGGTACCTTCTGGTTTCGGTTGATCAGGTTGGGTTGGATATCTGTCTGGCGCGGACGGCGCGGACGACGTGGCGGTAGCCTTCGGCGCTCATGATTCGAATCGGGGTGCCCTCCTCGATCCATTCGCTCTCGGAGACGACGTCGACTCGCTCGTCCGCGAACAGACCCACTCCGGCCGGCCGCAGCGAGGTGATCGCGACACCTTCGAGCCCCACCAGCTCAGGGCGCAGATCGGCCGACGTGTAGCCCTCTTCCCGGTCGGTGGCCTCGGGGAGCACGATGCCACTGCGGCCGAGACGGCGATTGGCGAACACGGAGCGCAGGAACACCCACGACGTCAGGATCACGAGGAGCGCGGCCGCACCGATTACGGTGGCCGCTTGTGCCAGGTCCTGCTGGCTGGGCAGGCTCCCGATCTGCGCCATGAACAGCCCGCCCAGGAGCGCCAGCCCTCCGGCGATCCCGAAGATGCCGAAGCCGGGGATGACGAACACCTCCACAAGGATGAGCACGATGCCCGCCGCGACGAGGATCAGGTCCTCGGCGCCCGCCAGGCCGACCAGGAGGTGCGCCCCGAAGAAGAGCGCCAGCGAGAGGATCCCCGCGCCGCCCGCCAGGCCGAATCCCGCGGTCTTGATCTCGACGAGCAGCCCGAGGAAGCCGAGCGACAGCAGGAACGGCGCAATCACCGGGTTGGTGAAGAAACGGACGATCCGCTCGGCCCAGTTGACCTCGGCCTGCACCACCGCCGCTTCCTCGACCCCGATGGCCGCGAGCACGTCCTCCCAGCCGTCCACCGACACGGCGTAGCCGAGCGAAACCGCCTCACGCGTCGTCAGGGTGAGGAGCTTGCCTTCCTCGACCACACCCTCGACGGCGATGTCCTCGTCCACCATCGCTTCCGCAATCACCGGATCGAGGCCCCGGGCTTCGGTCAGCGCACGCATCTGTGCGCGCATGGCAGACACTATCTTCTCCGACGCCTTCGTCCCGCTTCCGTCCACCGGAGTCGCGGCACCCATCACCGCGCCCTCCTGCATCAGCACGCCTTCGGTCGCAAGCGCGATCATCGCCCCGGCCGAGTACGCATGCATGTTCACCCAGGCGTAGACCGGCACCTCGGAGCGGCCAATCGCGTTCGTGATCCGCTCGGCCGAGTCCACGCGCCCCCCCGGCGTATCGATATCGAGGACCACGGCGGCGACGCCCGCTGCGGCAGCTTCTTCCAGCGTCCGTTCGATGAACGGCGCCAGACCCATTTCGACGACCCCCGACACGGGGACCCGGACGACCTGCTCCTGCCCGGCCGCGCCCGCCGCGTAGAGGAGCGACACCATTGCGAGGGGCCCCAGACGGGCCTGGCTCGCGAGATACATTCTACCCATGGCGCTCAATCCTGCGGTCAAAGTGAAAACCCCGATCCCATAACCGCCGCATACGTCCGGGGTTTCCAGTCCAATCTACGCCCGCGATTCCTTCCGCGCCCCCGCCGGCCTTCACCGCGGCAGCACTCCCAGCAGGCGACATGCGTAGTAGGCGCGCTGAATGGCCCGCGCGTGGTCCCCGGACGCAAGCGCCGCCCTCGCCCAGCGGACGAGTTCGCGCGCGCGCTCCAGGTCCTCGGCTTCACCGTCTCCGTTGCCCTGATCGTCCGGGTCGGGTTCCGTCTCGCGGTCTTCGGCTGCGGCCATTGCCTCCTCGGCGGCGGCGATCAGCCTCTCTGCGATCAGCGGAGGGGTGAGTTCGAGTGTGTCCCGCGCCACAATGTCGGCGAGTCCGGGCAGCGCTGCGGCGAAGCCGGGCGCGGCCTGGCCTGCGGGAGTGTTGAGTTGCGGCTCAAGCTGCGTGAGCGTCTCGTGGCAACCCGCCGATACGACCGCCAAAACCGCCGCGAGCACTGTGCGTTCAATCGTTTTCATGCACTGAATGTAACCCCGCCGCGATGGCGCGCGTGTTATCTTTTCCTCCGTCACGCCAACCTCCAGGGACCCCGGAAATGACCGACAAGACCCTCGTTCGCCAATCCGACGCCGGCGGCGGCGTCGCCCTCATCACCCTCGACGATCCGCCCGCGAACACCTACACGCACGAGATGATGCGCCAGCTCGACGACGCCATCCTCGAGGCGCGTTTCGACGACGACACCCACGTGATCGTCCTGACCGGCAACGGCGAGAAGTTCTTCTCGGCCGGGGCCAATATCGGGATGCTCGCGAAGGTGACGACCGGTTTCAAGTACTGCTTCTGCCTGCATGCGAACGAAACGCTCAACCGCCTGGAGCACACGCCCAAGCTCACGATCGCCGCGCTCAACGGACACACGGTGGGCGGCGGGCTCGAGATCGCCATGGCCGCCGACATCCGCATCGCGCGGGCCGGACGCAGCATGTGCGGCTTGCCCGAGGTGAACCTCGGCGTGCTGCCGGGGACCGGGGGGACGCAGCGCCTCACCCGCCTCGTCGGGAAATCGCGCGCGATCGAACTCATGGCGACCGGCAAGACCTTCGGCTTCGACAAGGCGAAGGAGCTCGGGATCGTCAACGACGTGTGGGAGACGGAATCGCTCGACGACTTCATGGCCAGGGTGATCGACTATGCGCGCGGCTTTTGCCCGCCGGGACGGGCCTCGAAGGCGGTGGGGCTGATCAAGCGTTCGGTGCAGACAGGCGCCGAGATCCCCTTCGAGACCGCTCTGGCGCTGGAGCGCGAGTTGCAGCAGCAGCTCTTCGCCAGCGACGACGCGCGCGAGGGGCTGAACGCCTACGTCGAGAAGCGCAGGGCCGACTTTTCGGGGAGTTGAGGCAGCGGTGAGCGCAACCGATACGATCCGCAACCGCCTCTGGATCGGGAACGAGTGGGCGGATGCGCAGGATGGCCGCACCTTCGCGACGGTGAACCCCGCGACCGAGGAGACCATCGCCGATGTGGCGGAGGCGGGCGCGGCGGACGTCGACCGCGCGGTGGCGGCGGCGCGCGCGGCGTTCCGCGACGGCAAATGGCGGCGGATGAACCCGCACAAGCGCTCCCGGCTGCTCTGGAAGCTTGCGGACCTGGTGGATGCGAACGCCGACGAACTCGGGCTGCTCGAGACCCGTGACAACGGCAAGCCCTACTTCGAGGCGCGGCGGATCGACGTGCCCAGCGTGGCGCAGACGTTCCGCTACTACGCCGGGCTCGCCGACAAGGTGCAGGGCGACACGATCCCGGTGCCGGGGCCCTTCCTCAACTACACGCTGCGCGAGCCCGTGGGGGTGGTCGGGGCGATCGTCCCGTGGAACTTCCCGCTGACGCTGGCGGCGTGGAAGGTGGCGCCGGCGCTCGCCTGCGGGAACACGGTGGTGCTCAAGCCCGCCGAGCAGACGCCGCTGACCGCGCTGCGCCTGGGTGAGTTGGCCGCCGAAGCCGGGTTGCCCGCGGGAGTGCTGAACGTGGTGCCGGGCTTCGGGGATACGGCGGGCGCGGCCCTGGTGCGCCACCCGGGCGTGGATTCGATCGCGTTCACCGGCTCCACCGAGGTGGGCCGGATTATCATGCTCGAGGCGGCGGGAACGCTGAAGAAGGTGTCGCTCGAGCTGGGCGGCAAGTCGCCCAACATCGTCTTTGCCGACGCGGATCTGCGGGTGGCCGTGAAGGGCGCCTCGATGGGGGTCTTCTACGGCAAGGGCGAGGTGTGCGCCGCGGGGAGCCGCATTCTGGTGGAGCGCGCGGTGCACGACGAATTCCTGGACGGGCTGAAAGGGCTCGCCGCGAAGGCGACGGTGGGCGACCCCATGGCCCCCACGACGCGGCTGGGGGCGATCGTCAGCGAGGAGCAGCTCGACCGCGTGATGGGGTACGTCGATGCCGGCAGGCGTGACGGCGCAAACCTGGTGGCCGGCGGCGAGCGCGTGAAGGTGAACGGGCGCGGCAACTTCGTGACGGCGACGGTCTTCTCCGATGTCGACCCCGCGATGGCGATTGCCCGCGAGGAGATCTTCGGCCCGGTGGCGGCGGTGATCCCGTTCGACGACGTGGACGACGCGGTCGCCAGGGCCAACGACTCGCTGTACGGGCTCGCGGCCGGGGTCTGGACCCGGGACATCGGCAAGGCGCACCGGCTCGCGGCGGAGATCGACGCGGGGACGGTGTGGGTGAACACCTACAACCAGTACTCGCCCGCGTCACCTTTCGGCGGATACAAGGAGAGCGGCTTCGGCAGGGATCTGGGTTTTCACTCGGCGCTGGAGAAGTACACGCACCTGAAGAGCGTCTGGGTGGCGCTCGACGGCTAGTGCGCGGAGTCTACCTTGCGTGAGGCGTGGATCGTCGACGCGGTTCGCACCCCCATCGGACGGCACGGCGGCGCGCTTGCTCCGGTCCGCCCCGACGACCTGGCCGCCGTGACCATCCGCGCGCTCCTCGACCGAAACCCGCTGCCCGCCGACCGTCTCGACGACGTGATCTTCGGTTGCACCAACCAGGCCGGCGAGGACAACCGCAACGTGGCGCGGATGGGGCTGCTCAGGGCCGGCCTCCCCGTCGACGTCCCGGGCCAGACGGTGAACCGACTCTGCGGCTCGGGGCTCCAGGCGGTGGCCAGCGCCGCGCAGGCGATCCGCGCGGGCGAGGGCGACGCCTTCGTGGCGGGCGGGGTCGAGTCGATGAGCCGCGCGCCCTTCGTCATGCTGAAGCCCGAGCGAGGCTACACACGCGGCGTGCCCGAGGTGGCCGACACGGTGCTGGGGTGGCGTTTCGCCAATCCACGGCTGCCCGACGAGTGGACGATCAGCCTCGGGAGCACGGCCGAAGTGGTCGCGCGCGAGTACGGCGTGACACGCGAGGAGCAGGACTTCTTCGCAGTGGACAGCCAACGAAAGGCGGCGGCGGCGACCGGGGCCGGACGCTTCGACGCCGAGATCGTTCCGGTGAGCGTGCCGCGCCGGAAGGGCGATCCGCTGCTGGTCGACCGGGACGAGCACCCCAGGCCGGGCACCACGGCCGAGGCCCTGGCCCGCCTGCGCCCGGTATTCGAGCGCGACGGGACGGTCACGGCGGGCAACTCGTCCGGGATCAACGATGGCGCCGCCGCCCTCCTCGTGGTCGAGGCGGAGACGGCCCGCGCTCACGGTCTGGAACCGATGGCGGCGATTCGCGGGGCGGCGGTGACGGGGGTGGAGCCGCACCGCATGGGCGTGGGTCCCGTGCCGGCGACGCGACGCTGCCTCGCGCGCACCGGGATCACGGCCCCCGACCTCGACCTGATCGAGCTCAACGAGGCGTTCGCCGCGCAGGCGATCCCCTGCATCCGTGAGCTCGACCTCGACCCGAACCGTGTCAACGTGAACGGGGGCGCGATCGCGCTGGGCCACCCGGTGGGGTGCTCCGGCGCGCGCATCCTCGCCACGCTGGTGCACGAGATGGTGCGGCGCGATGCCGGGGTGGGGCTGGCGACGATGTGCATCGGGGTGGGACAGGGGATCGCGGCCGTGGTGGAGCGGCGCTGAGGTGGCTGGGCCCCGGATCGGGAGGGTGGCCGTGATCGGCGCCGGGACTATGGGCCGCGGGATCGCCCAGGTCGCCGCGATGGCCGGCCACGAGGCCGCTTTGTGCGATGTGGACGCCGGGCAGCTGGAGCGCGCCCTTGCAGGCATCCGGGCCACTCTCGACAAGGGCGTGCGCCTGGGGAAGGTGGCCGATGTGGCCCGCGACGGGGCGCTGGCGCGCCTCTCGGGAACCGGGGAGCTGCTCGAGGCGGTGGAGGGCGCGGCGGTGGTGATCGAGGCCGTGCCGGAGGTGATGGCGCTGAAGAAGCGGCTGTTCGCCGAGGTGGAGCCCGCCGTGGGCGACCGGACCGTCCTCGCCACAAATACGTCGTCGCTGTCCATCAACGAGATGGGAGCCGGGCTGAGGGAGCCGGGACGCTTCCTCGGCCTCCACTTCTTCAACCCCGTGCACATCATGGCCCTCGTCGAGATCGTGCGGGGAGAGCACACCAGCCTCCGGGCCCTGAATACCGCAAGCTGGTTCGCGCGGGGCCTCGGCAAGGAGCCGATCGTGGTCACCGATTCGCCGGGCTTCGCCTCGTCCCGGCTGGGCATCGTGCTGGGGCTCGAGGCCATCCGCATGGTCGAGGCCCGCGTCGCCTCGCCGGAGGACATCGACAAGGCCATGGTGCTCGGATACCGCCACCCGATGGGCCCCCTGCGCCTGACCGACCTCGTCGGACTGGACGTTCGCCTCGGAATCGCCCGCTATCTGCACGAGTCGCTCGGCTCCGAAGCCTTCCGTCCCCCCACACTGCTGGAGCAGATGGTGGCCGAGGGCAGGCTCGGGAAGAAATCGGGCCGGGGATTCTACGACTGGGACGACGAACGGTGAACCACAAGTCGATCCTCGTTGCCGTCCGGGACGACATCGCCGAGGTCGCCATCAACCGGCCCGCGAAACTCAACGCGCTCAACGAGACCGTTCGCACCGAACTCACCGAGGCCTTCGACCACCTGGCCGTTCGGGACGACGTGAAGGTCGCGATCCTGCGCGGCAAAGGCGACAAGGCCTTCGTGGCCGGCGCCGACGTGAGCGAATTCGCGGCCCGCACCCCCGAGGAGCAGCGCGAGGTCTACCGTCACCGCCGAGTCTACGATGCGCTCGCCGAGTTCCCGAAGCCCGCGATCTGCGCCATCCACGGCTTCTGCATCGGGGGCGGAAACGAACTGGCGCTGGCCTGCGACATCCGCGTCGCCGACACCACCGCCCGCTTCGGCCAGTTCGAGATCCGTCTTGGGCTGATTCCAGGAGCCGGTGGCACGCAACGGCTCGCCCGCCTGGTGGGACCGGGGCAGGCGCTGCGCATCGGCCTCTCCGGCGACCTGATCGACGCGGACGAAGCGCACAGGATCGGTCTGGTCGAAGTCCTTGCGGAAGAGGGCCAACACCTCACGACCGCGCGCCAGCTCGCCCGCCGCATGACCCGGTGGAGCACGGTGAGCCTGCAGCTGGTCAAGAAGGCCGTGCGGGAGGCCTTCGAGCGCCATCTTACCGATGGTCTCGACGCCGAAAAGGAACTCTTCCTCGAGGCCTTCGCATCGCGCGACGGGCGCGAGGGCGTCGCCGCCTTCGTCGAGAAGCGGCGACCGCGGTTCACGGGGCGCTGACGGGCTCCCACTCGCCGTCGCGGGTGCGTCACGGTACAATCGTAGCCGTCGATGTCGTCCCCCGAACCGCAAGAGCACACCCCCATGTCCCTCCAGACCTGGCAGCGCATCGCCTGGGCCTATCACCTCGTCTTCGCGGCGGCCGTCACCTGGCCGGTCCAGGCCCTGGTGAACGACCCGGCGCCCTTCATCCTCGGACTTCCCCGACAGATGGCGTGGTGCGCGGCCTGGCTGCTGGGGAGCCTCGTGGTGCTCTGGCGGCTCGATTCGGCCCGGGCCCGGGCCGTGCTCGGGACGACTCCGGCCGCTGGTGAACGCTGATGGACAGGTCCACGCTCATCACCGTCATCATCTTCGTGTACCTCGCGGTTACGCTGGGGGTCGGCCTCGTCGCGGGACGGCGCGCGTCGCGCAGCGTGCAGGGGTACGTTGCCGGGGACCGCGATTTCGGCCTCCTGGTCATGTACTTCATTACCGGAGCCACGGTCTTTTCGGCCTTCGCCTTTCTGGGCGGTCCCGGCTGGGCGTACTCGCGCGGCGCGGCGGCGTTCTACATCCTCACCTACGGTGTTCTTGGCATGGCGCCGTGGTACGCCATGGGCCCCAAAGCCGCCGCGCTCGGACGCCGTTTCGGATTCGTGACGCAGTCACAGCTGCTCGTGGGACGGTTCCCGTCCCGGGGGCTGTCCGCGCTGATGGCCCTCCTCACGCTGGCCGCGTTCGTCCCGTACGTGACGATTCAGATGCGCGGCGCGGGGATCGTCATCGAGGCCGTCACCGACGGCACGATTCCGCTCTGGGCAGGCGCCGCGGTCGCCTACGGGATCGTGATGCTGTACGTCCTCACCAGCGGCGTGTCGGCCGTCGGCTGGACGAACACCTTCCAGGGCGTGTTCATGGTCGGGATCGCGTGGGCGCTGGGAATCTACCTGCCCAACCGGCTCTACGGCGGGGTGGGCCCGATGTTCGAACGGATCCTCGCCGAACGTCCCGAGCTGCTGTCGCTCCCGGGACTGGACGGAGCCGGTGATCCCTGGAGCTGGGGCGCGTACTCCACCGCGATCCTCGCCAGCGCGATCGGACTCACCATGTGGCCGCACCTCTTCATGAAGGCGTTCACCGCACGCGACGACGCCACCATTCGCCGCACGGTGATCCTCTTCCCCACCTTCCAGCTCTTCCTCATCCCCGTGTTCCTGATCGGCTTCGCCGGCGTGCTGCTGCCCGAGGGGCCGGAGCAGGCCGACTTCATCCTCCCCTTCCTCATCCTGCGCTCGGATCTGCCGGCGCTCGTGGTCGGCCTGTTCTGCGCGGGCGCGCTCTCGGCCTCGATGTCGACGGGCGATGCGCTCCTGCACGGGGCGGCGTCGGTAACCGTGGAGGACGGAGTGCAGCCGTTCATGAAGCTCTCGGACCGGGCGCAGCGGCGGCTCATGCGCGTGCTTGTGATCGTGGTCGGTGCGGCGGCCTACGTCTTTGCCCTCAGCGAGGGGTTCTCGCTGGTCGAGTTGTTGTTGGCATCGTACGGGATCATCTGCCAGTTCATGCCGGGGCTGCTTTCCGCCATGTACTGGAGGCGCGCGACCACGGCCGGAGTCGTGGCCGGGCTCGTGGCGGGATCGGCGGTGTCGGTCTTCTTCTTCCTCTTCCCGGAACTGAAACCGTTCGGCATGCACGAGGGGATCCTGGGACTGTTCGTCCACATCCCGGTGCTCGTGGGCGTGAGCCTGCGCGGCGCTCCGCAGGACGACGAGCATGTGGACGGGTATCTCCGTGTCTGACGATCACGCCGCCCGGCGCGACCGGCTGGAGTGGCTGCGCCGGAACATCACCGACTGCGACAGGGAGTTGGTCGCCATCCTCCGGCGGCGCCAGGATCTGGCCAGGGAGATCGGCGAAGTGAAGGCCAGTCTGGGCGTCCCCGTCACCGACCCCAAGCGCGAGGCGGCGGTCGTCCGGAAGGCCGCCGAGTTCGCGAGGCAGGCGGGTCTGGACGAGGAATTGATTCGGAGCCTGATCTGGCAGGTCATGTCCTCGGCCCGGACGCGGCAATTCACGGAGAGTGGAGAACGGCCCCGGGAGTAAGTCCGTCGGCGTTGCCGGGGGAGGGGCAAGGAACCGGTGGGGGCAAAGAGAAAGCCCCCGGCGGGCAACACACTACCCGCGCGGGGGCCTCGTCTCGCTGGCGAGCCGGGAAGCTCCGTTTCGGTGCCGCCATGTGCGACGGCCGGTTCCCCGTCTCTTCACCCGGCGGCGTCTCCGCCGCCCGGTTGCCCCAGTCCCCTGAGGCTTCGGCTGCATCCAGCGACCTCACAGCCGTCGCGGTCTCCGCCGAATCCGGATCCGCGCCCGCCTCGAACCCCGTCTCCGGCGTCCTCGGCGCTCCGGGTCCGACCGGCTTCCCCTCCGGGGTTTCCCCCTTCGAGGGCCCTCTCGGCGCCCGTCCCGCTTCCTTCGGCTTCGGTCCTTGCGGCCCGACTCCTCCAGTCGCGGACAAACACAGTAACGCCCTCGAGCGGAAACCGCAACACTTCTTAGGGCGACCCCCGCCGAAACCGGGAAAAAACGACGCAAACCGC
>VXMI01000035.1 GCA_009841165.1 Gemmatimonadota bacterium
GCCCCCTCCTGGATCGACACCGTGCGGGCCGGCGCCTTCGACAACGGCAAGATGTGGACCTTCGACGCGCCGCCCACCCGGTACCTGAGCGACACCTACGGCTTCTCGCCCGACGAGGACTGGTACGCCCGCGCCCGCCTCGGCGCGCTCAGGATCCCCAACTGCTCGGCCTCGCTCGTCTCGCCCAGCGGGCTGGTCATGACCAACCACCACTGCGCCCGCGAGTTCGTCACGCAGGTCTCCGAAGAGGGCGAGAACCTCCTCGACGACGGCTTCTACGCCGCCACCCTGGCCGACGAGCGAGGCGTCGAGGACTTTGAGGCCGATCAGCTGATCGAGATCGTGGACGTCACTTCCGAGATCCGCGAGGCGGTCGACGCGGCGCCCGACAGCGAGGCGCGCGCGGCCACGCGCGACAGCCTCACCGAGTCGGTCGCGGATCGTCTGCAGGCGGAGCGGGGTGGGGCGGAGGCCGGCATCGAGGTCGAGGTGGTGTCGCTCTATAACGGCGGACTCTACTCCGCCTACATCTTCCGCCGTTACACGAACGCGGCGCTCGTCATGGCTCCCGAGCTGGGTCTGGGGTTCTTCGGGGGCGAGCCCGACAACTTCACCTACCCGCGCTACGCGCTGGACGTGGCGTTTCTGCGGCTGCTCGACGACGACGGCCGGCCGCTCGCAACCGGCGACCATTTCCGCTGGGACGACGACGGCGTGGCGGAGGGCGACCTGATCTTCATCATCGGCAACCCCGGGAGCACGTCGCGGCTGCAGACCGTCGCCGAGCTGGAGTACCGGCGCGATGTCGAGATGCCGGCGCTGCTGGGCTTCCTCGCCTCGAGGATCGAGGTGTTCGACGACTACATCGAGGGGCGCGAGGACGAGCCCGGGATCGACGACGTGCGCAACGAGCTCTTCAGCCTGCTGAATTCGCAGAAGGCGTTCACGGGGATGCTCGGCGGGCTGCGGGATCCGTACATCATGGCCCGGCGGGGGGCGGCCCAGGCCGCGTTCGTCAGCGAGATCGAGGCCGATGCCGGGCTGCGCGCCGACTACCTGCCGCTCTTCGACGAGATGGCCGAGCTGCAGGCCCGAAAGGCGTCGGTGGCCGACGAGACCCATGCGTTCGCCGCGCTCGGCAGCCCGGATTTCGAGGCCGCGCTGATCCTCCGCACGCTTGCCGCGTTCCAGCACCTGGTGGGGCAGCAGACCGGCGCGACTCAGGAGGAGCTGGACGGTTTCGTGGAGGAGATGCGCGGCGTGCCGAACCGCCCGGCCGAGCTGGACGAGGCGCTGCTCAGGGCGCGCATCGAAGACCTCGTGGCCGCGTTCGGCGATAATGACCCTTCGGTGGGCGCGGTCCTCCAGGGTCGCAGTGCGGGGGACGTGGCGTCGTCGCTGATGGCAGGCTCGATCATGGCCGACTCCGCGGGCGCGGTCGACGCTCTCGTGGACGGAACTCTGGCGCCCGGTCCCGCGTTCGGGTTCCTCCAGACGCTCTTCCAGCGCTTCGGACCCTACCAGGAGGTGATGGTCGGCACCGGGCCACAGGAAGAAGAGATTGCCGCGCGACTCGGGCGCGCCCGGTTCGAGGTGAGCGGTACGGACGTGCCCCCGGACGCGACGTTCTCGCTGCGGCTCGCCGACGGCGTGGTGAAGGGCTTTCCCTACAACGGCACTGTCGCGCCGCCGGTGACCACCTTCTTCGGTCTCTACGACCGGCACCATTCCAATCCGGGCTCCGAGGAGTGGGCGCTGCCCGAGCGCTGGCTGGACCCGCCTTCCACCTTCGACCTCTCCACGCCGCTGAACTTCGTGAGCACGGCCGACATCATCGGCGGCAACTCGGGTTCGCCGGTGGTGAACCGGGATCTGGAGATCGTCGGCGTGGTCTTCGACGGAAACATCCAGAGCCTGCCGGGCGACTACATCTACATCCCCGACGAGAACCGTTCGGTGGCGGTGGACGCCCGGGGCATCCTGGCGGCGCTCGACGAGATCTACGGCGCCGACCGGATAGTCGAGGAGCTGACCTCGGGGCGGTAGCGTCCGCCGGGGATCACGATGCGCAGGGCCCGCCGTCCCCGACCCGGCCACCCGTTCTTCGCTGGCGCGCCGCTGCTCATCGCGCACCGGGGCGGGGCGAAGCTGGCGCCCGAGAACACGATGCCGGCCTTCCGGCAGGCGGTCGACGATTGGGACGCCGACATGCTGGAAATGGACGTGCGCCCCACCCGCGACGGACGTGTGGTGGTCATCCACGACGAGACGGTCGACCGCACGACGAACGGGCACGGTCCGATCGCCGGCATGACGTGGGACGAGGCGCGGTCGCTGGACGCAGCGTACCGGTTCCGCGATCCGAACGGCGAGCACTCGCTGCGGGGGGCGGGCGTGAGGCTCCCGTTGTTCGCGGAGGTGCTCGAGGCGTTTCCGGACATGAGGATCATCGTCGAGCCGAAGACGGCGGAGGTGGCCGGTCCCCTGGTGCGGGAGGTACGGGCCGCCCGGGCCGAGGAGCGCGTGCTTGTGGGCGCCGAGTTCGAAGCGACGCGGGGCGGGGCCCGGGGCTACCGGGGTCCTTGGGGCGCGTCCCGGAAACAGGCTACCCGTTTCTGGATCCTGCACCACATTGGCCTTGCGGGCCGATGCTACGTGCCCGCCGCGGACGGCTTCCAGCTGCCGGAATGGTCCGGGCGCTTTCGCGCCGTCACGCCCCGGCTGATCGCCGCGGCCCACGCGGCCAACATGCCGGTCTACGTGTGGACGGTGGACGACCCCGGGGACATGCGCCGCCTGCTCCGGTGGGGCGCCGACGGGATCATGACCGACCGGCCGGACGTTCTTGCCGGAGTGCTGGGCGATATGGCCGGACGGCCGGCGCCGCGCGGGGCGAAGACGGTCGCATGAACGGCCTGGACGTCCGTTTCGCCGACCACCTGCGAGCGTCCGGCTGGCTCGCCGGCGCCCCCGGGGTTGTGATCGGCGTATCCGGGGGCCTGGACTCGATGACCCTGTTGCACCTCATGCGCGGGGCCTTCCCCGGGCTGCCCCTCCACGCCGCCCACGTCGACCACCGCATGCGGGACGGCAGCGACCGCGACGCCGCCTGGGTGGCCGACATCTGTGCGCGGTGGGACGTGTCCTGCCGGGTCCACACGGCCGCCGCACCCGTCACGTCGGAAGACGAGGGAAGGCGGCTCCGCTACCGGTTCTTCGAAGAAGTCAGGCAGGGGCTGGGCGCGGGTGCCGTCGTGATGACGGCGCATACGGCTGACGACCAGGCCGAAACCGTTCTCTTTCGCGCCGCGCGCGGGAGCGGTGTCCGCGGCCTGGCGGGGATTCGGCCCCGGCGCGATCCGTCGGTGGTGCGTCCGCTTCTGCCATTCTGGCGGCGTGAGCTGGAAGCGCATGCGGAGGAGCACGGGGTCCCGTTCCGGGAGGATCCCACGAACCGGGACGTGCGCTGGACCCGCAACCGCCTGCGTCGCGAAATCCTTCCAGCGCTCGCGGACGCCGTGCCCGGAGCCGCCCGCGCCCTTGCCGCGCTCGCCGAGACAAGTCATCTGCACGCCTTTGCCCTCGACGAACTCCTCGATGCCCGGATCGAGGCGGTGGCCGCCGGGTCCGGCAGTGCGGCTGCCGAGGCGCTCTCACTCGACCGCAACGCGCTCTGCGCGCAATCCGACCCCGTCCTTGCGCTGGTGATGCGTCGCGCGGCAGCCCGACTGGGCGGCGAAACGGGGCGGGCGGCCACGGTAGCGCTCGTGCGGTTCGTGCGCGAGTCGCCGAGCGGTCGCAGCGTGCATCTCGGAGGCGGCGTGGTCGTGGAGCGTCACCTCGATGAACTGCTCATCCGCCGAGGCGGACACGCATCCCGCCCGGTCGATCCTCCACGCCCTCCTCCGCGTGCGCTGGAGATCGAAGCGCAGGGCGGCGGCGAGGCCGTCTTTGCGCCGGGTGATGGACGCAAGGCACCGGTGCGGGTCGCGTGGGGCCCGTCGGCCACGCGAGGATTCCCTCACATTGCCCGCATCCCGTGCGACCATGTACCCTTCCCGCTCGTCCTTCGCGCCTGGGAGCCCGGCGACCGGGTCGAGATGCCCTACGGGCGCAAGAAGGTGAAGAAACTGCTGCTGGAGGGACGCATCCCCGCTCACCGACGGGAGCACTTCCCCGTTCTCACCGACGCCGCCGGGACCCTGTTGTGGCTTCCCGGGGTAATCGATCCGGTCACCGCAGCCGAGGTTCCGCCGGGGAGCCGTGTTTGCTGCGTGGAGGTATCTTTCGAACATGAATCCTGAGATTGCACTTTCGCGGACCGCCCCCGAGGACGGCTCGACGACGTTCACGCCTGCCCAACTTGGGCACAGGCGGCTCCACCGGATCGTGTTCAGCGAGGAAGCCATCCAACGGCGGGTCGCCGAACTGGGGCGCGAGATCGCGGCCTGCTACGGTCCCGAAGACGACGTGCTCGTTCTTGGGCTTCTCAAGGGGTCGTTCATCTTCGTCGCCGATCTGGTTCGGCAGATCCGCATGCCGATCCAGGTCGACTTCCTGGTCGCTTCCAGCTATGGAAAGGGCCGGGTGAGCAGCGGCGAGATCAAGCTGTGGTACAACCCCGGGGCCTCGATAGAGAATCGTAATGTCGTCCTCGTCGAGGACATCATCGACAGCGGAAACACGATCCAGCGAGTGATCCCCATGCTGATGGAAATGAATCCCGCCAGCCTGGAGCTCTGCACCCTCCTGCACAAGCGCCTGGTCCGTCTGCCCAGAGAGGCGCGCTGGGTCGGCTTCGACGCGCCGGAGGAGTTCCTGGTCGGTTACGGGTTGGATTTTGCCGAGGACTTTCGGCACCTTCCCTATGTCGGCTCGATCTGACCCTGGGAGCACACATGTCCGACCAACAGAAAACGCCGCCCGGAGACCCGAAGCTGAGACGGGTCTCGCGCACGGCGTCCGTCTGGTTCCTGTTCGCACTCATGTCGGTGCTCGCCTGGAACTTCATGCGGAGCGACGACCGAACGATCGGCCAGATCACGGTTTCCGAGCTATACCGGCAGCTCGACAACGACAACATCCTCGAGGTCACCTTCCAGGGCGAAACCCGGGTCGAGGGCGAGCTGAAGAACACGATCGTGGTCGATGAGGCGGACGTGAACGAGTTCGTTACGGACCTCCCCTCGGCCGAAGTCACCGGCGAGCTGATGACGCTCATGCTGGACAGGGAGGTCGAGATCACCGCGCGCTCCAGGGGTCTGGGCTGGGGCACCCTCATGATCTCGATCCTGCCGGTCTTTCTCTTCATCGCCTTCTGGATCTGGATCTTCCGCGCGATGCAGAGTGGCGGGAACCGCGCCTTCCAGTTCGGCCGTTCCAAGGCCCGGATGATCAGCCCCGACACTCCCCAGGTGACCTTCGCCGACGTCGCCGGCGCCGAGGAGGCCAAGGTCGAGCTGGAAGAGATCATCGAGTTTCTGAAGGATCCACCGCGCTTCTCGCGGCTCGGCGGACGGCTTCCCAAGGGCGTTCTCCTCGTGGGCCCGCCGGGGACAGGGAAAACGCTGCTGGCGCGTGCGGTGGCGGGCGAGGCGGGCCGGCCGTTCTTCCAGATGTCCGGTTCCGATTTCGTCGAGATGTTCGTCGGCGTGGGAGCGTCGCGAGTACGCGATCTCTTCGAACAGGGCAAGGCACACGCGCCCTGCATCATCTTCGTCGACGAGATCGACGCCGTGGGACGGCACCGGGGGGCCGGACTCGGGGGTGGACATGACGAGCGCGAGCAGACGCTCAACGCGCTGCTGGTGGAGATGGACGGCTTCGAGGCCAACGAGGGCGTGATTCTGCTGGCGGCGACAAACCGCCCGGACGTTCTGGATCCGGCGCTGCTACGTCCCGGCCGCTTCGATCGCCAGGTCGTAGTCGACCTGCCCGATGTCAAGGGAAGAGAAGGAATCCTGCGGGTCCACGCCAAGAAGCTCCCGCTGGCGGAGGATGTCGAGTTGTCCCTCGTCGCCCGGGGGACGCCCGGATTGAGCGGCGCCGACCTGTCCAACATCTGCAACGAGGCCGCCCTGTTTGCCGCCCGTCGAGGGGTCGACCGCGTGGCGATGGAGGACTTCGAGCAGGCCAAGGACAAGGTCATGCTGGGGACCGAACGGCGGAGCATGGTGCTGACCGACGCCGAGCGGCGGCTCACCGCCTTCCACGAAGCGGGGCACGTGGTGATCGGCGTGAAGGTCCCCGGCCTCGACCCCGTCCACAAAGTGACCATCGTGCCCCGCGGACGCGCCTTGGGGCTGACGGCATCGCTCCCCGAGGAGGACCGCCACTCGCACACCAGGGACTGGCTGAACGGACAGCTTGCAATGCTCTTCGGCGGCCGGGTCGCGGAGGAGCTGGAGTTCGGGCCCGAAAAGGTCACCACCGGGGCGGGCAACGACATCGAGCGCGCCACCGCGATGGCGCGGCGCATGGTGACCCGCTTCGGGATGTCGGACCGGATCGGCCTCATGGCGGTGGGAGACAGCGAGCAGGAAGTCTTCCTGGGGCGCGAACTGGTTCAGCGCCGGGAGGTGTCCGACTTTACCGCCCGCCAGGTCGACGAAGAGGTCAAGCGGATCCTCGACGAGGCGCACTCCAGGGCGAGAGGAATCGTCGAGGAGAACCGCACGCTGCTGGCCGACATCGCGAATGCCCTGCTGGAGAGGGAAACGCTCGACGCGTCCGAGATCCAGCTTCTCGTCGAGGGCAAGGCGCTGGCTCCGCTGACCAGCGATTTCGATTCTGAACAGGGGTCGCTGGAGCTGCCGGGTGCCGCGGCCAAGCCTGCGGCGAAGCCCCGTCCCGGCCTGGGAAGCGCAGACCCGCTGCCGTCGCCGGGCTGATTCCCCGCTCCCCGGTCAGGCGGATTCGTACGGAGGCGGACTCAACCCGGCGGGCTTCGGCAGGGTGCGCTCAAGCAGTTGGCGCAGGCGCTCGGCGTCCACACCCGTATCGATGTTGCCGCCGTGGGCGACAGAGATTCGGGACGTTTCCTCGCTGACCACGATCACGACCGCGTCGGTCTCCTCGCTGAGGCCGATGGCCGCGCGGTGGCGCGTCCCGAGCGAGCGGTCGCGTACGGGATTCTGCGTGAGGGGGAGAATGGCCGCCGCAGCCTTGATCCTGTCGCCCACGATGATCACCGCCCCGTCGTGAAGCGGTGACTGCGGCGCGAAGATCGTGCTTAGAAGCTCGGGGGACACGACTGCTTCCACGCTTCTCCCGGTCTGTGCGTATTCCCGCAGTCCCGTCTCCCGCTGCACCGCGACGATCGCCCCGACACCGGCCTGCGAAAGCTGTTCGACGCCTTCGACAAGCCGGTCGACCAGCCGCGCTTCGCGTGCCGATGCCAGCAATCCGACCAGCCGGCTGCGCCCGAGGCGGGCAAGGGCGGCGCGCATCTCGGGCTGGAAGACCACCAGGGCCGCGATCGCGCCATACTGCAGAAGCGCCTCGATGAGCCGCCGGATCAACGAGAAATCGGCGATGACCGCCATGAGATAGAGCCCGGCCAGCAACAGGATGCCGAACAGCATCTGCATGGCGCGGGTTTGCCGGATCAGCAGCAGGATCCTGTAGATCAGCACCGAGACGATCACGATCTCGACGAGGTCGTTCCATCCCGGACTCAGGAACTGCAGTTGCCGCAGAAGTCCGTTCATGATCCCTCAACAGTAACAGTCGGCGGAAGGGTCGATCCAACCGGGCGCCGGTTCGGCAATGTGCCCGCGCACACCATCGTTGACTCGAACCTTCTCAGGGCGTACATTGGCGCCGGTTCCCACGCAATCGATCACGGCTCAAACGGAGCAGACCGTGAGCAACAGCTACGACCTTCTCACACTCTTTGCCGACGGCGGCATGATGATGTACCCGCTCGTCATCTGTTCACTGATAGGCCTCGGCGTCATCATCGCCAAGACCTGGACCCTGTGGGTCGCCCACCGGAGCGCGGTGAGTGTGATCGAGCAGGTTGAAGAGGCGGCAATGGACGGCCGCCTGGACGATGCCGCCGATATCGCGGCTTCCACCCCGGGCCCGGCCGCGGCCATCCTCCTGGCCGGGCTGCGCCGGATCAGACACCTGACCCTGAACAAGGGGGAACTGGAGCAGGTCGTTTCCACGACGGGCGCGATCGAGCTCAGCTTCCTCGAGCGCGGCCTGGTGGTGCTGGCCACCATCGCGAACGTGGCCCCGCTGATGGGCTTCCTCGGTACGGTGGCCGGGATGATCCTGGCCTTCGATTCCATCGCCGCACAGGGTGACGTCGACCCCGCTACGGTGGCCGGCGGCATCAAGGTGGCGCTGCTGACCACGGCGGCGGGGCTGACGATCGCGATTCCCGTCAACATCGGCTACAATTACTTCGTGTCGCGGATCGACAAGCTGGTCGTCGACATGGAGGAAAGCACCCAGCAGATTCTGAACATCGCCTGGGATCTTGAACGTGAAGGGAAACTGACGGTAATATCCTGATGGTTCGGGCAGTGGCGGGTTCCCGGCAGGGGAACCTTCCGGCCCGACAAGTGTTGGAAGACCCCAAGGGTCGGGTTAACAACGGACGGGAGAAGCACTCATGGCGGTTCTCGGCGGCAAGAAGTCCAAGGTTTCGGACGAGATCCCATCCTCGTCAATGGCCGATATCGCGTTCCTTCTGCTCATCTTCTTCCTGGTCACCACGACCTTCCCCAAGGACAAGGGGCTCGCGATCGTGCTCCCCGAACAGGGCGAGACGCAGGAAGTCAGCCAGAGGAACATCCTCCATATCCTCATCAATCCCACGGGCGCCGTCACCATTCGGCGGGGTGAAAGCCAGCAGGAGCAGACCGTGCGGCCGGACGATGTGGAGGCCATCTGGCGACAGGACGTGGCACAGAACGAGAACCTGATCGCGGCGGTCAAGACGCACCCCGATGCGCCCTACCGCTTCATGATCGATGTCCTTGACGCCCTCCAGTCGGCGGGCTCCGAACGTATCTCGCTGCAAATCCTGGAGTAGAGCGCAATGGTCAAAGGCGGAGGAGGACTGGAACGGAAGTCCAAGGCATCACAGGAGATCCCCTCTTCTTCGATGGCGGACATCGCCTTCCTGCTTCTGATCTTCTTCATGGTCTCGACGGTCTTCCAGAAGGACCGGAACCGGCCCATCGAGTGGACGCAGGCGGCGGCCACCGAGAAGATGGATCAGAAGCAGAAGAACATTCAGAACATCTGGGTCGAGTCGAACGGCGACGTCTACATCAACGACCTGCCCATTCCCATGGAGGAAGTCAGCGATCTCATCAGGCCCATGTACGCGAGCAATCGCGAACTGCTGGTCTCGATCCGATCCGACCGGGCCGCACCGTACCTCTACATTGACGCCGTACAGCAGGAACTGGTGGCGGCGGGACTTCTCCGGGTCGTTTTTGCGACCGAGCTGGAACAGGACATGACGAGGGAGAGACGATGAACGAGCAAGAAATCCAACAGCAATCCCTGGTAACCGAGACCGCGAACGACCGCTTCAAGAGTTCATTCTCGACCTGGTTCTGGGGCTCGATGATCACGGCCACCGTGCTCCACTTCGTCTTCTTCGCGTTTCTGGACTTCGGTGAGCCGGACGATGTCAGCTTCAGCATGGAAGAGATCGAAATGATCGACATTCCGCCCGAGGTCGAGATTCCTCCTCCGCCCGAGGCCATCGCACGGCCGGCCACCCCGGTGGTGGCAACCGCCACGATCGACGAGGACATCACGATCGCGCCGGTGACCTTCGACGAGAACCCGGTCGAGAACCTTCCTCCTCCTCCCGACGAGGTGGAGACCGACATCTCGGCAGCGCCGGCGTTCACGCCGTACACGGTCGCCCCGGACCGCATCAACGACAACGAGATCGTGAGGGCGTTGGAGCGGGAATACCCGCCGCTGCTCCGCGACGCGGGGATCGGCGGAACCGTCCAGGTCTGGTTCTTCATCGACGAGACGGGCATAGTGCAGAACCAGCGGGTGCACACAAGTTCGGGCCACCAGGCCCTTGACGACGCGGCGTTGCGGGTGGCACCGGTCTTCAGGTTCACTCCGGCGTTGAACCGCGACAATGCTGTACCGGTCTGGGTCGCGTTTCCGATTACCTTCAGGACCAACTGACGCAGTCGCTCGCTGCGCGCGGGCAACGCCCCGCCGGCCGAGTGGCCGGCGGGGCGTTCCTTATGCCCGGCATCCCCCTCTTCCCACTGAGACCATGGCAACCCAGGCGACCTACCACGCTGCTCTCGAGGCGAACCTGCCACACGTACGCGAGCGGATCGCCGCGGCCGCCGAGCGAAGCGGGCGCGATCCGGGCACTGTGCGGGTAGTGGCAGTCACGAAGGGACATGCCCCCGGTGCGATCGAGGCCGCGCTCGCCGTGGGGCTGTGCGACATCGGCGAGAACCGCGTGGAGGAATTGCAGCGCAAGGTCCCGCTCTTCCAGGCCGGGACGGTCACCTGGCACGCGATCGGCCACATCCAGCGCCGCAAGGCGGCCGGAGCCGCCCGCCTCGCGGCGCTGATTCACAGCGTCGACTCGGTCCGCCTCGCCGAGAAGCTGTCGCGTCTCGGCGAGGCTCAGGCGCGGCGCGTCCCCGTGCTCGTCCAGGTCAACGCCTCCGGGGAAGCCGCCAAGGGCGGCCTCCCCGCAGCCCTCGACCCGGAAGTCGCCCTGGACGGGATCGCCAGGATCGCCGCGCTGCCGGGACTGCGCGTCGAGGGCCTCATGACCATGGCTCCCTTCGTCGCCGACCAGGCCACCCTGCGCGCCACGTTCGCGAGGACGCGCGCGGCCCTCGAGGCCGCCTCCTCGATCGACGGCTTCGCGGGGCGCGAACTCTCGATGGGCATGTCCAACGACTACGAGATCGCGGTGGAGGAGGGGAGCACGATGGTGCGGCTGGGCACGACCCTGTTCGGACCGCGCCCCGGATAGAGCATTCCGCTCCCGGGCAGCTCGCTGGCGCGCCGTTCCCTGAGCGGACTCTCCCTCCTGCCTCCAGGTTCCCGGGCGGAACCCTGCGTAACCCCGAGCGGTATCAACCCGAAAGGCGCGGCAATCGGCCGTCGTCGCGACCGGGCTCGTGCGAGCCGGGACAAGGGGAGAGACGATGCACGAACAGGCTGCCATGCAACGATCGATGGTCAACGAGAGCGCGAACGGGCGCTTCAAGCGCTCGTTTTCTTCCTGGTTCTGGGGCTCGATGATCACGGCCACCGTCGCTCACTTCGGTTTCTTCGCCTTCCTGGAATTCGGCGAGGTGCCGGACGTGAGCGTGCACGTCACTCCGGTCGCGCTGACCCCCCCGCCCGAAGTACCGATCCCCCCGCCC
>VXMI01000050.1 GCA_009841165.1 Gemmatimonadota bacterium
CGGGGCCGTTGGTCCGAGGTGTGCTCAGCCTACCAGCTGTAGTTCAGCCTGGTGTAGTAGAACCCACCGTTGAACCCGAAGGGCGTGAACTGACCGTACGTGTTGCCCACGCCTGCCGCCGCCCCGGGATACTCCTGCGGGAAGGTGTTCAGCACGTTCTGGGCACCGACCGTCAGCGTCCAATTGTCCGCAAACGTCCGCGCGGCCTCGAGGTCGATCAGGTTGCGCGAAGGGTAGTCGATCGTGTTGGCGGAGCTGCCCTCGTAGTACGGCTGCTCGCCGTCGTAGTAGCCGCCCCAGTGGCTGATCCGCGCCAGCACGCGCGTGCCGCCGGCGAAGTCGTGGTTGACCGAGATGTTGCCGCGGAAGTTCGGCAGGCCTTCCTCCAGGATGCGGATACGGCCTGCGCTCAGCGTCTGCGGGTTGTGATCGGTGACCACGGTGCGATTCAGGTTCCACGCGGTACTGAAGGTGGTGGCGGAACCGTCGCCGCCAACGGCTCGGTACGCGGCCACCCAGTCGATTCCCTCGCTCTTCGTGGAAAAGTCGTTGATGAAGAAGCGGAACCGGGCGAGCACGCCGCCGGGGCGGATGATGCCCTCGGCGAGCAGCCGATCAATCTCGGGGGGGCTCAGGCTGAAGTCCTGGGTGAAGGTGAGCCGGTCGGACATGCGGATCTGATAGGCGTCGAAGGACATGCTCAGGTTGCCGCTCTCGACCACGCCGCCCAGCGCCAGGTTGACCGAGGTCTCCGGCGTCAGCGGCTCGCCACCGTACTCCATCGCCAGATCGGAGGTCGACGGGATGGTCCCGTTGTTCGTCAGGTCCATGATGACCGGGTCGTAGATCGTGGAGATGTTGAAGGCGTTGGACTGACCGGGCGTGGGGGCCCGGAAGCCGGTGCTGGCGCTCATCCGCAGCGCGAACGCCTCGGACAGGCTCACGCGGGCAGCCACCTTGCCGTTAATGGTGCTGCCGAAGTCGGAGAAGTTCTCGAACCGACCCGCCACGCCGAACGTCCACGCGCCCTCCGGCTCGCGAATCTCCAGGTCGCTGTAGACCGCGAAGTTGTTCCGGTTCCAGACGCCCTCGGTCAGCGGACCGAAGCCGGTGAACCCGTTCGATCCCGGGGTGAAGCCCTGGGCGGCCAGCGGACCCTCGGTCCAGCTCGCCCGGTCGCCCGGGACGATCTCGAAGCGCTCATTCCTGAACTCCGCGCCACCGGCGAAGTTGACCCTCTCGTTCGCGGCGTAGGAGAGGTCGACGTTCAGGTTGGTCTCCTGCTGGTCGTAGATGCCCGGGTGGAAGTACGGGGTGCACGGCTGGTCGGGGACGTGCGGCGAGAGCTGCTGGTCGGTGGCGCAAGGCTGGTCCGGCCCGAGCGACGAGTTGACCGTGTTGTACATGTAGAAGTCCATGTTGGACTTGCCCCAGGCCGCGCTGGCGTCCCAGGAGAG
Source organism: Gemmatimonadota bacterium (assembly GCA_009841165.1). GTDB lineage: Bacteria > Gemmatimonadota > Gemmatimonadetes > Longimicrobiales > Gaopeijiaceae > Bin94. Next base: position 1,458 of record VXMI01000050.1, read on the forward strand.
CTTTTCGCCCGCGCCCTTGAGGCCCGCGACCGCGGAAGCGTCCAGCACGTTGGCCCCGAACTGCGGCGTGAATCCGCCGGGGAACATCTTTTGGAAAGTCCAGCAGTTGGGGTTGGCCAGCAATTCCTGCCACGCGGCCTGGTCGGTCACCACGCCGCCGGAAACCGCGACCCGGGGACAGCCCGCCGAGCCGTCGAGCACACCGTCCTGCGCGTCGAGCAGGTCGCCCACCAGCAGGAAGGCACCGTCGTCGTCGCTGGTGCCGAACACGCCGCTCCGGGTGTTCGGGTTCCGGAAGTAGAAGCCGCCCTCGACCGTCTTGCTGACGTAGTTGCCGTGACCGTAAAACTGCATCTGGTCACCGAAGACGTAGCCGGTGTTGGCCCACAGCTTGATCTCGTCGGACACTTCGGGCGATCCCCAGATCTGGGCCGGGTCCCGCACGCTGTTGTTGCCGGAGTTGATGAGCGCGATCGCGTCGTCTCGCTGGACGCTGCGGTCGGTGGGCAGCGCGTTGCCGTACTCGCCGGTCAGGTTGAGGAATCCGGTCTCGCCGAGCGGGAGCCCGATGTTGCCGGACAGCGTGTACATGTCGCCGTCGCCGGGCAGGACGCCACGGTCAACCCGATTGCTGGTGTCACCGAGGAGGTGCCCGCCGCTCTTGAACTCGATCGAGCCGCCGGAGCGGTCGTTGCGGAGCACGAAGTTCATCACGCCCGCGATGGCGTCCGAGCCGTACTGGGCCGCCGCGCCGTCGCGCAGCACCTCGGCCTGCTCCAGGGCCAGTCCGGGGATGAGCGCGATGTCGGGGCCCTGCGAGCCGTCCGCGAGGCCGTTGCCGTACCAGGTTATCACCGCCGTGCGGTGGCGGCGCTTCCCGTTGATCAGCACCAGGGTGTGATCGGGCGCGAGGCCGCGCAGGTTGGCGGGCCGCGCGAACGTCGCCGCGTCCGAAATCGGCTGAATGTTGACGTTGAACGACGGCACGACGTTGCGCAGCAGGTTGGCGAAGTCGGTGTCGCCCTGCTGGACGATGTCGGTCGTCGGGATCACGTCGACGGGAACCGGCGACTCGGTGACTGTGCGGGGCCGCGCGCGGCTGCCGACCGCCACGAGGCCTTCCAGTTCAAGCGCTGTCTCCGCGAGCGCCACGTTCAGAGTGGCGGTTTGGCCATCGGTGATGGTCACCTGCCGCCGCTCGGTCTGGTAGCCGATAATGACGACCACGACTTCGTGCGTGCCCGCGGGGATGTCGCCCACCTCGTAGGCGCCGTTGGGACCGGTGATGGCCCCGAGCGACAGGTCCGGCAGACTGACCTGTGCCCCTGCGAGGGCACTCCCCGTACCTGCCGCGGTGACCGTCCCCTGCAGGCTCCCCTGCGCGGCCACCGCACCGGCCTGTGCGAGGGTGAAGAGTGTGGCGATGACTGCTGCTTTTTTCACCATCTTCAGCTCCTTTGCTGTTAGATCCAGCCCTTGTTGCGAAAGTCCCGCAAGGTCTCGCAGAAACGCCCCATGTCCTCGGGCAGCCCGAAGGAGAGACGGTTCCAGTCCAGCTTCGGCGGGAAGTCCCGCCCCACCAGGAACCCCGCGTCGGCCATCCGGTTCCGATACGTCGCCAGATCTCCGTTGATCCGGTGCATCAGGAAGTTGGCCTGCGTGGGCATCCGCTCGAGTCCCAGCTCGTCGAGGGTCGCTTCGACCATCTCCCGGGACTGGTGGTTCACCTCGCGGCTCTTCGCGATCAGCTGCTCGTCACGGAAGGACGCTCCGGCCGCGGCGATCGCGATCTGGTTGATGTTGTTCCGGGATGCGAAGTCGGTCAGTCGAGCGGCCGTGTCCGGGTGTGCGATCCCGTAGCCCAGGCGCAGGCCCGCCATGCCGTAGATCTTCGAGAAGGTCTTCACGACGACGACGTTGCGCTTCCTGTGGATCCAGGGCAGCGAACTCCACATCCGGTCGTCCTCCACGTACTCGATGTACGCCTCGTCGGAGAGGAAGAAGACGTGCTCGGGGGCGTCCGCGATCCAGGCGTCGATCGACGCGCTGGGCGTGATCGTGGCGGTCGGGTTGTTGGGGTTGCAGAGGTAGACCAGGGCGGGGTGCCCGGAGCTCTCCGCGGCCTCGCGCATGCGGTCGAGGTCGTGTTCCTGGTTGGCCGTCAGCGGCACCTTGACCAGCTCGTAGGCCTCGGTGCGCTGGTAGTTGGTGACCGCCTCGTAGGTGGGGTCCGCCATGACCAGCTTGGCACGCGGCGCGGCGTAGGCCTGAACCACCATCTGGAGGACCTCGGCCGAACCCGTGCCCACTACGACCTGGTTCTCGGCCACCTCGTGCGCCGCGGCCAGCTTCGCGACGAGTTCGGCCTGCTGGTCCGAAGGGTACCGGTTCGCGATCGAGATGGCGTCGATCACGGCATCCCGGGCCGCTGGTGAGATCCCGAGCGGGTTCTCGTTGGAGTTCAGACGCACGGCACCGCTGCTGGTCCGCCTGCCCGGCGCACCCATGAGCGCCGACACGGGGGTTGGCGAGACACCCAGGGCTCCGGTGCCCGCGACCAGCCCCGAAACGGCTCCTGCCTTGATGAAGTCACGACGGTGCATGGCTGCTGCCTCCCCAATGTGCATTTTTGTTGGTTCAGTCGACAGTTGTCAATTCATGATGGCGACGTTAAGACCCACCGGACAACCGTTCGAGTGCCCTGCGCGCCCATATTCGGGGCATAATCGGCTTTTGTTCGGTGTTGCCACCTACTGCGACGCCAACAACGGGTCCATCTCCCCCGTCATTTCCCAGCGCGTGAGCACCGTCGGGATGACCCCCGCCGCGAAGAAGCCGTCGAAGAAGCGCTGTATGCTGAACGCGGGGCCCTGCTGCAGGGCCCATTCGCCCATGAGCGCCTCGATCTCGACCTTGCCCGTCAGGTAGCTGGTGCCGTATCCGGGCTGGCGCAGGTAGAGGTGCTGCTCGTTGCGCACGAGGTCGGCGTCGGGAAGCCAGCCGCGCGGGGTCCAGGTGGTGGCGTGGGTGACGGCCTCCTCCATGTCGAAGACGTTGCCGTGCAGCTGGAGACCGCTGAGGGCCCGCGCGGCGCGCTGGGCGAGCAGAATCCAGACGAGCTCGCGCGACCTGGATTTCCCCTCGAAGAGGCCCGCGTGCATCATCATCTCCTCCATGCCGGTGGCGAGCCCTTCGGAGCGCGCGTCCCAGATGTTGTAAAGGAGCGGCACGCGGCGGACGGAGCTCGGGTGCGGCGCCTCGCGCATGGTCGCGAGTTCGATCCAGTGGTGGAGGTGCGTCCTCATGACGACGGGGTCGCGGTAGTTGACCTCGCTGAAGAAGTTGCGGATCTGGCCGGGTTCCGCTGGAGTGAAGGCGCCGTTCCTGGCGCGGATCGCCGCGTCCATCCAGGGTTGGACCGTCTGGATCCGGCCGTCCTCGAGAAACGCCATGTACTCGGTCACGGCCTCGTTGAGCTGCCGGTCGTATTCCTCCTCGGTCCGGATCCGTTCGAGCACGGGGAGATCGCGGTTGCGATGCTCCTCGAGACGCAGCGACGCGTGGGCTCTGGCAAGTTCGCGCCGCATGAGCGTCACCTGTTCCTCCCAGGAGAAGGGCACGAGGTGGACGTTGTGCATGTACCAGGTGTAGTTGTCGCCTCCGATTCCGGATGTGCCCGTCTTCGTGTCGGCCAGACCTTCGATCCAGTCGTGGAATTCGTCGGTCGCGGCGCGTGCGTTGGCGATGGCCCGGTCGAGCGCGGCGCTCGTGCCCGCGACCTCCGACGCAAGATCCTCCAGATACCGGGCCTGCGCCCGGAAGGAACGCAGCCCCGCAACCCACAGGTCGTATCCGTCGCCGGTGAGGTTGTCGCGGGCCCGGGACAGCAGTTCGGGGATGGCCCCGATCCTCACGGCGAGTTCGGCGGCATCCGCGGGCGACAGCGGGTAGTCGTAGGTCCACAGGTCGATCCAGCTGTCGATCGTGGGCCCCTCGTGCGCGGGCACGTCGCTCTCCGCGTCGTACACGCTGGCGTAGAAGGCCGGGTCGCGGGCCCAGGGGCGGCGCACCCGATGCTCGAAGTCGAGACCGTTCATTTCGGCCCGCACCAGGTGCCAGTCGATCTGTTGGGAGACGGTCCACTCCGCCCGATTCAGCGCTTCAAGGCGCGCGCGCCACTGGGGCAACCGGGCGTGCTGGGCCGCCATGGCGCCGATCGAGTAGTCGGGCACGCCGCCGATGTACTCGGGGGCCGCGAACTCGCGCCATTCCTCGAAAAGCGTCTCGAGATCCTCGTAGCTGCCGCCGACGGCCTCCGTGGGCTCCTCGGCCGGCTGGCAGGCCGCTGCAACGGCCATGCACGCCGCAGCGCACACCCGGAGTCGTACGCGGGCCGCATGTGAATGACCGGTACCGCGTTTCATCGTTGCCTCGACGGTCACATGGACCAGGGCGGCACCACTCCATTGCTGCGCGCGTAGGCGATGGACTGGCCGAGGTGCTCGTGGCAGTGCGCCAGGGTGAAGGTCATGGCGCCGCGTACACTGTTCGGTCCGAAGAGGTCCACGGCATTGTCCCAGGCGTCGTCGCCGGTCGACTCGATCGCAGCGGCCATGTAGTCGAAGGAAGCACCGAGCGCCTCGACCACGGTCGCCTTGTCGGTGATCGACTCGGCATCCTGACCGTACCAGGCGGCATCCGTCCCCTCGGGCGGTTCCGTTCCCATCACCGTCGAGACGAGACCGAAGTTCGCCGCGACGACGTGCATGTACACCTCGGACACGGAGCGCACGCCTTCTGCAGGCCGCCAGCCATAGTCGGACTCGGGCGTCGCATCGGCCAGGCCGACGTATTTCTCGCGCAGGGTGGCCAGATCGTTGAGGAGTTCGGACTGAACGGTGGAGGAGGGAGCTTCGGCTTCCTCGGCGGCCATCTCGCCGGCCGCTTCGCCTTCGCCCATGTCCGCCGCCGGGGTGCAGGCTGCCAGGGGGACCAGCATTGCCATCACGGGGAGGAGGAATCGTGTTCTCATCGGGCATCTCCTGTCAGGTCGTGTGATCGATACTCAATAGACCATGCCGCGCTGGATCGTGCTATGCCGCGCCGCCCCACCAGTGCGACGGCTTCAGACGCTCGCCGCGGCCGCCGACGCGGTCCAGCCACAGCGCAAGCCGCCTGAACCGCGTGCCCGCCAGCCAGCGCCACACCCGGCTCCACCCCTGGCGATAGTCGCGATTGTAAGGGCAGACGCGCACGCAGATCGAGCAGTCGGTGTTCTGGTTGGCCCAAAACCGGAAGCACTTCTCGGCGTCCGTGGTCCATTTGCGAATGCCCTGGATGTTCGACCGGTTATGTACCAGGGTGGACGGTTCACCGTCGGCGATGGCCCTGGCCGGGCAGCCCTGCGTGCAGGCGCGGCAGATGTCGCACGTCTCCTTCACGCCGAACCGGACCGGCCGGTCGTGGGCGAGCGGCATGTCGGTGAAGACCTTGCCGAGGCGGACACGCGGCCCGTACTCGCGGGTGATTAGGAGGCCGTGGCGGCCGTATTCACCCAGCCCCGCCTTGATGGCCAGGGGGATTGCCAGCGCGGAGTCGTTCATGCTGGCCACCGCGCGATAGCCGAGATTGGTGATGTACTGCGCGATTGCCAGCAGCACGATGGTGTCCCGGGAGTAGGTGGCCCCCGTGGCGGTTCCGCTGAGCGCGGAGGGCGCCGTCCGCAGGAGTTCCCGGTCCATCGACTGCGCGATCACGATCACGTTTTCGAGATCGGTGGAGATCTCCTGGGGCTTCTCGGTCTCGTTTTCGCGGCTGTAGGCGTGCGTGTACAGCCACCGTTCGTCGTTACCCGTGATCCCCACCAGGTCGGCCCCCAGGGTCTTCGCAGCGTGCTTGATCTCGCGGGCCATGTCCTCGGGAGACGACACGGGCAACGTGGTGCCGGGACCCTCGCGTACGACGGTGTACGGATCCAGAAACCCCTCGCGGCGGTCGTCACCGTCACGCAGTTCCGCGAAGATGTCCGTCACATGCCAGGATGCGTTGCGGAGCGCATAGTCGCGCTGTGTGAAGCCCTCGACGGCACGCCATGTCAGCTTCGGCGTGCGGTACGTCTCGTAGAACATGTCCGAGCGGTGCGTGCGCACGGCCGGGTCCCAGAACGAGCGGCAGAAGATGTCGTCCTTCTGCGAGAAGCGCTCGAAATCCTGCCGGATATCGAAGCCGGCTTCCTCGTCCGGGACGGGGGAAGCTCGACTGCGGTCGGGACCGGGGGTGGGTGAGTCGTCCATCGAGGCCAATCTAGCCGTCGGCACCCCCGTGCGTCACGGGCCGCGGGAGACCGTGGCAGGCGTGAGTTCCTCGCCGGGATTGATGAAGCGGTTCATCTCGATCCGGTACTGGCGGTCGTGAAGTTCCTTGTAGCGGCCGTCGAGCGCGATCAGTTCGGCGTGCGTGCCGCGCTCTGCCACCCTGCCGTCTTCGATGACGAGGATCTGGTCGGCGCTGCGGATCGTGGACAGGCGGTGGGCGATGACGAAGGTCGTGCGCCCGGTGCGAAGCGTGCGCAGCCCCTCCTGGATCTGCGCCTCGCTCTCCGAGTCGAGGCTGGAGGTGGCTTCGTCGAGGACCAGGATCCGCGGATCAGCCAGGATGGCGCGGGCGATCGCCAGGCGCTGGCGCTGGCCGCCCGACACCTTCACGCCGCGCTCGCCGATGATGGTGTCATAGCCTTCGGGGAAGGCGGTGACGAATTCGTGGCAGTGTGCGAGCCGGGCGGCATTCACCACCTCTTCACGCGTCGCGCCGGAGCGCCCGTAGCGGATGTTGTACTCGACGGTGTCGTCGAAGAGGAAGTTGTCCTGCAGGACCACGCCGACCTGGCGCCGGTAGTCCGCGAGGCGAATGCCGGCGAGGTCGCGTCCGTCCACGAGAACCCGTCCCGAGTCGGGTTGGTTGAACGAGAGCACGAGACTGGCCAGCGTGCTCTTCCCCGACCCTGACGACCCCACGAGCGCGGTGGTGGAGACCGGGGGCGCGTGAAGCGAAACGCCCTTGAGGACCGGAACCTCGTCCTCATAGGAAAACCACACATCCTCGAAATCGATGTGTCCATACGTGAGGCCCAGCGGCGCCCTGTCCGCGTCGCCGTCGACTTCGGTCGCCATCGTACGGATCTCGCGGATGCGATCGAGGCCGGCGAACGCCTCGGTGATCTGGGTGCCGATCGAGGCCATCTGCACGAGCGGATTGATCATCCATCCGGTGAAGAGGACGTACATGATGAGGTCGCCGATGGTCATTTCGCCTGCGAGGACCGACGAACCGCCCGCCATGATCATCATCGCACCGATGGCGCCGATGACGACCGACGAGAACGCCGTCACGGCCGAGACTCCGGTGACGGACCTGGCCACGTTGCGAAGGAGCCGGTGGGCGCCGCGCGCGAAGACCAGGTTCTCCTTGCGCTCGGAAGTGTAGGCCTTGACGATCCGCACCCCCGAGAGGCTCTCGCCGAGCCTGCCCGTCACTTCGGCGTTGATCTTGCCGCGCTCGCGGAAGAGGGGCCGGAGGCGCCGGAACGCGAAGGCCATGGCGCCGCCGAAGACGAGCAGGACGCTGACCGTGTAGATCGTGAGCGACCAGTTGAGGAAGAGCAGGACGCATAGCGAAAGCGCCGCGGTGAGCAGGCCGCCGGTGAGCTGGACGAGACCGGTGCCGACCAGGTTCCGGATGCCCTCCGCATCGGTCATGATGCGCGAGATGAGCACGCCGGACCTGGTCGAGTCGAAGTAGTTGACGGGCAGGCGGGCGACGTGGGCCTGCACCGTCTTGCGCATTTCCGTGATCGCGCGCTGGGCCGCGACTCCCAGGATCTGCGACAGTGCGAACGAACTCCCGCCCTGCAGGAGCGCGGCCACGGCGACACCGATCGCGAGGGGGAGAAGGAGTTCGGTGCGTCCCTCGCCGAGCACGTCGTCGATCAGGAACTTGGAAGACGCCGGGATCGCCATTCCCGCCACGCGTCCGACCACCATGACGACGAGTCCGAACGCGATCCGCCGCCGGTAGCGCCATATGATCTCGCGCGCCTCGCGCCACACGTTCGCCCGCTTGAGTCTGCTCTTTTCCCTGTCCGGCATTTCCCTGTCCCGCGCCTTCCCCTCCCCGGGTCGATCGGTGGACCGTCACCAGACGGCTCGCGCGTGAACGGTAGCGCGGCAGACGCCAGGGACCAAGAACGGTTGCCGGGGACCCCCGGCGCGATAGGGGGTCCCCCGCCGATTTCACCGACGGTGTGCGGACGTGTCGGCGGCTTCGCCCGGGCACCCCCACAGATCCTCCAGGTACGCCTGGGCGATCGCGTCGGTGTCGGCATCGGCCGCGATGCCCGCATGCGCGAGCGCGCTGCCCAGGTTGTTGAGGAAGGTCGCGTTGGTGGTGTCGAGGCGCACCGCGAGGGCCAGCGGGCCGACCGCTTCCTCGTGCTCGCCGCGCTGGATCATGAGGTAGCCCATGTTGTTGAGCGACCAGCGGTCTTCCGGGTCGATCCACAGCGCTTCCTCGTACTTGGCCAGCGCGCCTTCGTGGTCGCCCTTTTCGGCCAGCGCGCGGGCCAGCGTGCGTTTCGCCGGCACGTCGGCCGCGTCCAGCTCCTCGGCGATGCGGGCGTGTCCCTCCGCAGCGGCCGGCTGGCCCAGCTCGATCAGGACCCGCGCGAGGTTCACCCTTCCCCTGACGTGTTCGGGATCGATCAGCACCGACTCCATCAGGTGAGCCTCGGCGAGACCGAGGTAGCCGCCCTTCCAGGCCGCGAGTCCCAGCATGTAGTGCCCCCGGGGACCGGTCGGCCGGCGTTCCACGTAGCTCACGAACAGGTCGACCGCCTCGCCGTAGCGGCCCTCGAGGAAGGCGGCTTCGGCTTCGCCCCAGGTGACCGGGGGCTCCTCGGGCTCAAGGGGCAGGACGGAGGTCGCCGCGTAGGTCGTCGGTGCCATCGTGGTGGTCTCCACCGGTATCGCGGGCCGTGCCACCGGTGCCTGGGCCGCTGCCATGCCGATCACCTCCGCCGAGCCGTCCGCGCGTTCCGCGGTGCGGTCCTCCCCGCCGCACGCCGCAGCGAGCAGCAGCACGGCGAGCGCCAGTCCCGCCGCGATCCACCGCAACACCGTCTCCGAGCGGTTCCGTTCGATTCCTCTGCTTTCCATCGTGGCCTCCCAGCCTGGTGCCCCGGCGGCGCGGCGAGCCGATCCCGACCGCGCCGCGCGGGGCGATTGAAGTCGGCCGTGAGGGGTGGCAACCAGCGGGCCAGAGTGTGGGTTGGGCGTGGGAGGTGGCGCTTAACTCGTTGCCGTGCAGTCGCTTGCCGGTAGTGCGGAGAGTGCGGGGCCGCGGAGCACTGCGCCGCGCTCGTGTCCCTCGGTACACAAAGCCATGCCGGGCGCGTGATCTGCGGTCCACACGCCTCCCCGGGACTCGGATGGTCAGCGGGCCGGGCGGCGCACTCCCAGGCGGTTCATGATCTTGATCAGGCTCGAGTGGTCGGACAGGCCGAGCGCGCGGGCGGTGCGGCCGATGACCCAGTTGTTGGCCTCCAGGGCCTCGAGGACGATCGCGCGCTCCGCGGCCCGCTTCTGCTCGCGGTAGCTGCGGTGTGGCGCGTCGGTTGGGGCTGCGGTCTCGCGGCGCGCCTGCGCGGCGTCCGTGGGAGGGGCGGACGGGCGTGCCAGATCGGGAGGAAGATGCCCGATGTCCAGGGTGGGGTCGTCCGACGCGATGATCATGCGCTCGATGGTGTTGCGGAGTTCGCGCACGTTGTTGCGCTCCCAGGCGCGGGCGCGCAGTCGGGCGAGCGCGGCGTCGGTCAGGGGGCGGGCGGCTCGTCCCAGCCGGGCGG
>VXMI01000192.1 GCA_009841165.1 Gemmatimonadota bacterium
CTCCCCCCCTTCGTCTTCCTCTTCGGCGTCGGGATGGTCCCGCGGACCCGGTTCGTCATCGAGGGCGCCCACGTGCATCTCAAGGGTGGTTTCGGGCCCAACCGACCATTCCTCCGCCAGGCCGGCCGGCAGCGAGAAGGTGAATGCGGCGGGCGGCGCGGGGTCGTCTGAGCCCCGGTAGCTGTTGTTCCACGCCAGCCAGAGCGCCTGGTTGAGCTGGGAGGACGAGGTAGTGGCGCGGTTGCTGGAGCGGAGATCGAGTCGACCCTCGCGCCAGGTGCTGAAGTCGGCGCCGTGGAGCGTCACGCCGGGGGCCGAACCGGTCGTCACGTCGATGTCCTCCTCGAAGTCGGCGAGGGGGCGGAAGGACGAGTCCATGAACCGGGTGATGTACATGGTCTTCGGCAGCCATGCGCCTGCGACGCGGTGATCGCGGAAGAGGGGTCGGTAGCGGTCGTCGCCCTTGAGGGTGATGTCGAGGAAGGCGGAGACGAACACGCGGCCGAACTCGCGCTGGTCCTCGGGCGGCAGCAGGCCGTCGAGCGCGAGGATGCGGGGGCTGCGCGGACCGTTGTCGTGTGCGCCCCAGACGGTGTTCCACTGGCCGTGGTTGGCGCGGTAGACGTAGACGGCCGATTTGAACATGTCGCTGCCCGAAGCGAACTGCAGGCGGTTGAAGATGCGCAGGCCGTGGAAGCTGGTGACGTCGCCGTCGTGCGAGCCGTGGAACACGAGGTAGTTGAAGTCGCGGAGCGGGGCGCGCCGGTCGGCGGGAAGGTACTGGCCGTCCACGGGGGCGATCGAGATCACGGACCTGATGTCGAAGCCGAAGTCGAATTCGAGCGAGGCGTCGTCGGGGTAGCGGGTGAGGCGATTGAACGCCGCCGCGAGCGCCACCGCCTCACCGCCGCGTGAATGCCCAATGAGCGCAATGTTGCCCATGTCCACGCGGTTGTGGAAGGGGCCGTCCGGGTCGTTGTTGAAGCGCCCCCACGCGTGCAGGTGTTTGAGGAGGAGCCAGCCGCGCCCGTCGTTCTCCTCGCGGATCCCGCCGTTGATGAAGTTCATGTCCACCGAGGCGAGGATGTATCCCCGGCTGGCGAGCAGTTCGCCGAGCCAGTCGTACCCGGGGTCCGAGAAGTCGCGCATGTTGTGGTTGCCGTGCACGACCAGGACGAGGGGATGGGGACCGGGGTCGTCGGGGTACCATACGCGCGCGTTGATGGGGAAGCTGTCGGGGGAAAACCCCCAGTAGCTGTTGCGGGACTTCGCCGAGGCGCCGAGGCTGACCAGCCCGGAGGCGTCGACAGTCCCGGTGACGATGGCCACCGAGTCGCGGTACTCGGGGCGGTTCCTGTCCGTACCGCTCCCGTAGTAGAGGGTGAGGACGTCGTGCGGGCCGGGAAGGGCGGGGTTGGGGTGGTCGAGGTGGTGGCCGGCGAGAACCGTGGCCGCGTCGGAGGGAGTGAGTTCGAGAGAGCCGGCGCAGGCGATGCCCAGAGCGGCGGCCACGGCGACGGGTGCGGCGAGAATTGTCTGGCGAAGTGTCATCGGGGCATAGTCGGGAGTATTCGCGCCCGGAGCAAGCAACCGACTAACCTTCGGGGCGCCTGCTCCGGCGCGCACCGAACCGACCAGGCAACGGCAACGGGGACGATGGCCACACTAAAGCGCGAACTCGGGCTCTTCGACGTGTACGCGATCGCGACCGGCGCGACCCTCAGTTCGGGCTTCTTCCTGCTGCCCGGCCTCGCCGCCACGCAGGCCGGGAGCGCGATCCCCTTTGCGTACCTGCTGGCGGGCCTCCTGCTCCTGCCCGGCATCCTCAGCATGGCGGAACTTTCCACCGCCATGCCCCGGGCCGGCGGGATCTACTACTTCCTGGACCGCAGCATGGGCCAGCGGGTGGGAACGATCGGCGGTTTCGGCACCTGGACCACGCTGACCCTCAAGTCGGCCTTTGCCCTCGTCGGCCTCGGGGCCTACCTGCAGGTCTACTTCCCCGAGGCTCCCGCCGGCCCGATCTCCTTCGCGTTCGCGATGGGCTTCGCCGCGGTCAACCTCTTCGGGGCCAAGAAGACGAGCGCGATCCAGCTGGTCCTCACCGTGGTCCTCCTGGCGATGCTGGGCTGGCTGATCGGCACCGGCATCACGGTCGTGGATCCCGGCGTCTTCGATGGCGCCTTCGACCTGGGCGCGTCGCCGTTCTTCGCCACGGTCGGCCTGGTGATCGTCTCCTACATGGGGCTCACCCACGTGGCCTCGGTCTCGGAAGAAGTGAAGAACCCGGACCGCAACCTGGCACTGGGCATGCTGCTGGCTTTCGCCACCGTGCTCCTCGTCTATGTGCTCGGCACCTGGGCCATGGTGGGCGCTGTCGGCGTCGGCGCGCTCTCCGCCGATGGCGGCAACCTGGCCCCCGCGGCATCGATGGCCAGGGCCGTCGCGGGCCCGACGGGCGAGGCGGTCATGACGGTAGCCGCCATCGTGGCCTTCACCTCGGTGGGGAACGCCGGCGTCCTGTCCGCGAGCCGCTACCCGCTGGCGATGAGCCGCGATCACGTGCTGCCGGCCTCGATGCGCCGGATCAGCCGCTGGGGCACACCCTGGGTCGCCGTCCTTGCAACCGTGGCCCTGATCATCCTGTGGCTGGCGCTTTTCGATCCGTCGGCCATCGCCAAGCTCGCGAGCGCCTTCCAGCTGATCATGTTCGCGCTGGCGTGCCTGGCGGTGATCGTCATGCGCGAGAGCGGCCTCGCGCCGTACGACCCCGGCTTCCGCGCGCCCCTGTATCCCTGGGTCCAGATCGTCGGCATCGTCATCCCGCTGCCGCTGATCGTCCAGATGGGCTGGATGGCCACCCTGCTCAGCGTCGTCTTCGTCGTCTTCGGCATCCTCTGGTACAGCTTCTACACCCGCGACCACGTACGCCGCGAGGGCGCCATCTACCACGTCTTCGAGCGGCTCGGCCAGCAGCGCAACGAGGGGCTGGAGCGCGAGCTGCGCCAGATCCTGAAGGAAAAGGGCGTGCGCGACGCGGACCCCTTCGAGAAGCTCATCGCGTCTTCGGATGTTCTGGACTACGAGGGCGAAGTTCCCTTCTCGGCTTTGGTGACCCGCGCGTCACAGGCGCTTTCCCGACAGCTTGGAGTGAATGCCGACCGTCTAGCGCGGGGACTTCTCGACAGCACCGGCAGCGGCCTCACGCCCATGTCCGAGGGCGTCGTCCTCCCGCACCTGCACCTCGACGACATCTCGGGGCCCCGCATGGTGCTCGCCCGGGTGCGCGGCGGGATCGTGATCGACACCGGGGAGCCCGACGTGGCCCCGGCCGAAGACGAAGTCATCCAGGCCGCATTCTTCCTCGCGAGCCCGGCCGCCGACCACGGGCGCCATCTGCGCATCCTCGCCCAGATCGCCGGGCGGGTTGATGACGAGAGCTTCCTGACCGAGTGGCTGGAGGCCGAGGACAACCTCGAGTTGCGCGAGGTCATGCTGCGCGACGAACGCATGCTCGTCGTCGAGGTGCTGCACGAAGGGGCGAGCAGCACACTGGCGGGGATGACGATCGAGGACATGGCGCTGCCCGAGAGCACCCTGGCGGCCATGATCCGGCGACGCGGACAGCTCGTCGTCCCGCACGAGGACACGGTCATCGAGACCGGCGACCGCCTCACGATCCTGGGTTCTCCCCGCGACATCATCGACCTGCGGCACCGCTACGACGTCCATGCCACAACCGCGCCGCGCTGGTGGAGACGCAGGAGGCAGGGCCGCGCGTCATGAGGCTATGGACCGGTACCAGCGGCTTCTCCTACAAGGAATGGAAGGGCAGCTTCTATCCTGGGAAACTGCCTGCCAACAAGATGCTGGCGTACTACTCGCGGCAGCTCAGCAGCGTCGAGATCAACAACACCTTCTACCGCCTTCCCCGCGCCGAACTGCTCGAAAAGTGGGCCGCGCAGGTTCCGGACGACTTCTCCTTCGTTCTGAAGGCGAGCAGGAGGATCACCCACATGAAGCGCCTCAAGGACGCCGGCGATCCGCTGGAATACCTGGTGCGCACCGCGGTGGGAGCGTTGGGACCCCGGCTCGGCCCCATCCTCTTCCAGTTGCCGCCATACCTGCGCGCCGATGTGGAGCGCCTCAGCGACTTCCTGGCGCTCCTCTCGGAAGGCGTGGGCGCCCCCGACGGCTTCCGCGCCGCGTTCGAGTTCCGGCACGCCAGCTGGTTCACCGACGAGGTCTACCAGGCGCTGGCCGATCACGGCGCCGCGCTGGTCACCGCCGACACCGGCGAGGGCGAGGCCCCGGTTGTGGCGACCGCTTCATTCGGCTACGCCCGCCTGCGCCGTCCCGGCTACGACGACGGCGAGCTTGCCCGGTGGGCGGAGGCGTTGCGGCAACCCGCGTGGAGCGACGCTTACGTCTTCTTCAAACACGAGGACGAGGGTGCGGGGCCGCGAATGGCGGCGGGGTTCAGAGAGATCTGGACGACCAAACCGGCCGCGGACTCGTCCCCGGCCGGCAACGGTTAGCTGCTCTCCCGGTGATCGATGTCCAGGCCGCACACGCTGCCCCGCAAGGTGGTTGTGCCCGATGAGCCCTGTGTCGAGTTCAGGGTGCCCTCGATGGAATGTCTTACGTCGACCTGGCACGCTCCGGCGCGATCGTCATTGGTCTCATAGCGGAACCCTCCGTCGACGGCAATGCGGAGAGAAAACGGACCCGGGGGCTCCTCCAGTTGCATGCGCACATCGCCACCGATGGCCGGATCACCGTAGAGTTGGATACGGACTCCACCCGCGGCAGAGGCGGTGCAGCCCTGAGGGTTTAGCTCATAGCTGAACACGAAGAACAACCCCTCCTCGTCATCGCTCTCGGGTTCGCCCAACTCGATGGTCACCGTACCGCCATTGCAAGTACGGTCTTTCGTCGTCCCGAATGCAGCTTCAGAGCCGTCCACAAGACCCGATGACAAGATGATACCGAAGGTCTTGACGACCTCGACGATCTCCGAATCGGTCAGCGAGGCGTCAGGGCCGGTCGGGCTGTCTCTGCATGCGAAGGTGAGCAGGACAGCCTGCAAGGTGACGGCAGTGAGTCGGAAGGAGCGCTTGTTCCTTCGCATGCAACGTGACCTCCCTTGGGGAGTCCGGGACCGGAGCTCCCGCTTACAGGCGCCAAAACCGGTCGTCAATCTACTACCCCTCTGGACGTCGGGGCGTTCCCCGGCCGCAAAAGCCAGCGCGACATGGGCACAAACAGCCGTGCGAGCCTCTTCAGCGTCCGGTGGCTGCCTCCAGCCGGTGGTCAAGCTCCCAGGAGGCCAGTTCGCGCAGCATATCCTCGTCCGTCCGGTCGAAGCGGAGCGGCGCGATCGTGATCATACCTCCGACGAACGCCTCGGTGTCGCTCCCCGGGGGGTTGGTATCCGCCGGGGTGACGCTGGGCCGAAAGACACGAACTTCGCCCTCGGGCTCGACCTCTTCATAGCCGTAGTAGACGTAGCTGCCGCCCATCCGTCCCACTGCAACCCCGGCAACCGCGTCCTCGCGAGCGGCCGGGAAGTTCACCGAAAGCACGACCCCGGGAGGCGGCGCCCGCTCCCGGACCTGTTCGACAAAGCGCGCCGTGAACGCCGCCGGATAGCCGAAGTCCATCTCCTGGCCGCCAAGCGAGACGGCCACCGCGGGCACGCCGTAGTAGGCGCCCATCATGGCCGCGCCCACCGTGCCGGACATGTGTCCGAAATCACCGGTGTTGGCCCCGGCGTTGATCCCGCTTACCATCAGGTCGAATCCGCCCTCCGGAGCCAGGCCTTCCAGGGCCAGCATGGCGGCATCGGCAGGCGTGGCATCTACGCAGTGTCCCAGGGTGCCGTTCTCGTCGCTGGCCGGCGTCAGGCGCTTCTCGCGCCCCAACTGCACCGACATGCTGGCCCCGCTCCGCTGCCCGCACGGTGCCACCACGGTGACTTCGCCTACATCGCGCAGCGCTTCCGCCAGCAACTGGATGCCGGGAGACCCGATGCCGTCGTCATTGGTGACGAGGATGTGGTAGGGGCCCGAATCCCCTGCCTGCGCGGTTTCGGAGGGCGCCGGGGAGCCTGCAGGCTCGCAGCCGAGAGATAGTGCGAGCAGCGATACGACGGCGATTCCCATTCTGTCTGGTCTACTCATGAACGCTTTCCTTCCTCCAAACCCGGTTTGCATTTCGCTCGATGCCCGCGACCATGTCGTCAGGCATCCCCAGATCCAACTTGACCGTGGCCCAAACGTCGAGGAACCGCGTCATCGCCTCGCGCGCAGCGCTGACCACCGGCCGCTGCGCCAGGCGCGCCCCGGAAGCGAGCCGCGCGAGCAGGTCGTCGGACAGGTCCGTGAACCCTCGCTCGCCGCTGACCCATTCCAGCGCCATCCGGTCATCGTCGACATACGCAATGGTCGAAACCAGGTCGTAGGCGGGGGCCAACTGCGGGTTGCGGCGGTCCGGGTAGATCACCGACCAGTTCTTCAGGTGAGCGTCGCCGTTGCCGATCATGGCACAGAACACCAGGCGGCGGACGAACTCGGTCACCGCGTCATCTCCGATCTCCCTTCCGAGCACCTCGGCGATTTCGCGGTAGCCTGCCCGCAGGTACTTCTGTTCGGGATGGGCTCCCTGGATCTGGGCGAAGTCCTCGATGTGCACCCTGGTGCCGTCGTCCTGACGGTCGAAGCGCCTCACCGCAAGCGCCTGACCCGTGCCCGTACCAAACGCGGGCGGCAGACCCTCGATCTCCTCAACCCGCACCAGGCGCGTCTCGGGCACGTCGATCCCGTTCAGCGCGGCAAGCCACATCATCGCGTGTTCCTGCTCCGGCAAACCCGGGAACGCGGCCGACGGCAGCTTGACGATCCAGGAGCCGCCCACTCCGTGGACCGGTATGGTCAGCTTCCCGGCGGCCATGGCCGCGGACAGCTTCGGCTGGACGCCCGCGATCGAGAACCGGAGGGGTGCCGGAGGCCGCAACCGCGGGCCGACAACCGAATCGGGCGTGCCGAGTGCGGCAGCGCGCTGTCCGGCTCCCGGACCGATGTCGATCGGCAGGGTCGTCACTGCCCCGGGCAGGTCCTCGCCAAGAGCCGCGAGCAACTCGAACTCCGCCCGCGGGTCGATGCCGGCAGCCCGCGCGAGGTACTCACGCAGCGCTCCCTCGGGCAGGAGGTTCGAAAAGAAGGGATGGACCCACGTCGTGGTCGGCACGAAATCGGTCACCAGTCCGCCAAACGGATCCCGGAAGGAAAGGCTCAGCGTGGCCCGATCCGGGTCGTCCACGTATTGCGGGTCGAACCCGAAGACGATTCGGTCACGCCCGAGACGAGTGAGAGTGCCAATGGAGCGGCTGTGCAACCGAACATCGAGAACGGCGATGTCAGCCATCGATCGACTCACCCGCGACGTTGCCAATGGCCGGGAGGACGCCCAACGTGACTGCGGCGGGCACCGCGCGTCGCGGCACCAGCATCACCTCCACCCCGACACCCCGGGCGTACTCCACCACGCTGGACAGCCTCGGGTCCGCACGCCCACCCTCGATCCTGGAGATCTGCGCCTGGGTGAGCCCGATGCGCTCTCCGAGTTCCCGCTGGCTCAGGTTGCGGTCCTTCCGCAGGTTTCCGAGAACGGTCGCAACGTCAAGTACGGTCGGATGCATGAAACGTCCTTGGTCATATCGATTAGAACATCATATCACAAAAAACATATACAATAAAATATGACTCCGTCGAACTTGCGCCTGAACGGTCTTCTCTCATCGCTCCGCGCAAACACCCCCACCGAGCCGCCGGCCCGATTCATCTACACGCGAGCCGACGCCCCGCCGTCTTGACACGGCCCGTGCGGCGGATCGAAGATGCACCCTGAGGTGTACACAACGCCGTGACCACCGTGCACACCAGAGCGGGCGCCTCCCGAAAGCGTCCGCACCGCCCCTCCCGGCAGGCCAGGAAGGAATCCCGATGATCATCAGGATCAGCAAGAAGAGCGACATCCCGTCTTCGGAGATCACCCCGGAGTCGGCGTACATCAACCGCCGCAAGTTCCTGGGGGCGTCCGCCGGAATCGGCGCCGCGGCCTTCCTCGGAGTCGGCTCCCCCGACATGGGCCCCTTCCACGCGGCCTCCCCGATCCCCGGAGCCGGCCGGCCGCGCACCCCGCAGGACCTCGAGCCCAACACGTGGGAAGAGATCACCAGTTACAACAACTTCTATGAATTCGGAACCGGCAAGGAGGACCCGTCGAAGCACGCCCACGCGCTCGTCACCAAGCCGTGGACGATCAAGGTCGACGGCCTCTGCAACAACCCGGGCGACTACGCGCTCGAGGACTTCATCACGCCGTCCACGATCGAGGACCGCGTCTACCGGTTCCGCTGCGTCGAGGCGTGGTCGATGGTCATCCCGTGGCGGGGCTTCCCCCTGGCCGACGTGATCAACCGCGCGGAACCCAACACCAGCGCCAGGTACGTCGCCTTCGAGACGCTCTGGGACCCAGAACAGATGCCCGAGCGGCTCTGGCGGCCCCGCATCGGCTGGCCCTATCGCGAAGGCCTGCGCCTGGACGAGGCGCTGCACCCGCTCACTCTCATGGTGAACGGACTGTACGGCAAGGAGCTTCCCAACCAGAACGGCGCCCCGCTGCGCCTGATCGTGCCCTGGAAGTACGGCTTCAAGAGCATCAAGTCGATCGTGCGCATGACCTTCGTAGAGGACGAGCCGCCCACCACCTGGGCGACCCAGACGCCGGGCGAGTACGGATTCTACTCGAACGTCAACCCGGACGTGCGGCACCCCCGCTGGAGCCAGTCGCGCGAGAAGCTCATCGACAGCAGCAAGCTCTTCGGATACCGCTGGCAGGAGACGCAGTTCCTGAACGGATACGCTGACCAGGTGGCGCATCTCTACGAGGGGATGGACCTGAAAAAGTTCTTCTGAGGTGAAGCCCGACCCGGCCGTCCCGGGGGCGCGGCCACGCCGTGCGGCCAACCCCCGGCGCCAGATTCTCCTGCTGAAGACCGCCATCTGGGCGATCGGCCTCGCCCCGATCCTGTGGCTCGCGGTCAGTTTCTTCCAGCGCAACCTCGGCATCAATCCGGTCGAGAAGATCATCCACATCCAGGGCCGCTGGACGCTGGTCTTCCTCCTCGCGGCGATGGCGGTCACCCCCATCCGGCGCCTCACCGGCTGGAACCGCATCATCCAGGTGCGGCGGCTGATCGGCCTCTTCGCCTTCGCCTACGCCTGCATCCATTTCCTGGCCTACGCCGGGATGGACCAGCTCTTCGCGCTTTCGTACATCCTCGAGGACGTGCGCGACCGCCGCTACATCACCGCCGGGTTCGCCGGTCTGGTGCTGATGATCCCGCTGGCGGTCACCTCGACACGGGGGTGGATTCGGCGGCTCGGCAAGCGCTGGCAGCGTCTGCACCGGCTTGCGTACGTCGCCGCGGGGCTGGGCGTCCTGCACTACTTCTGGAAGGTCAAGGGCGACACCTTCTGGCCGCTGGTGGCGGCGCTGACGCTTGCCGGGCTGTTCGCGGTAAGGGTGGCATACAGGAAGAAGAGGCCGCCCAGGAAGAAGCAGCATTGAAAAATGGACGGCGACCTTCCGTTTTTCGGGGATCGACGGCGGGCCTGGCGTTCCGCGCGGCGGTATCCGGTGGCGGCGCGTCCGCCGGCCTGCTTACGTTTCGGCGATTGAGGGTGTCGTAGTACCCGGTAGGTCGGGAGGGGCCGACACTCCGCGCAAACGAGTTGGAGGAAGGGTGACGTTGGCACGTTCGAGGTGGCTGAGGTCGATGCTCGCGAGGTCGCCGAAGGCGACGCGTCGGCCCGCTAGCGGAGCCGCGCTGCTGGGCGTGCTGATTCTGGGCGGCGTACTGGCCGCGGCATGGGCGCAGCCGGGACGCGAAGGCGGTACCGAACCCGCACTCGCCGCGTCGGCCCCGGCGGCCATCCCCTCGCACCGCGCGACCCGCTTCATCGCTCCGGTACCCGCCACGGCGGCCGCGACTGCCCCGGTCGCCCTTCCCTCCACCCCATCCGTTGACCCCGCGCAGATCCCTCCGCCTTCCGAGTGGCACGAGTTCTACTTCACGCGCGCGGCGTATTCGTCCGGCGGCGGGGGCTGGGGACGGCGGCGCAACTCCTGGGCGACCGACTATCCCAAGGCGGACATCCAGTTCCTGACCGTGCTGCAGAGGCTGACCAACCTGGACGCCTTCAGTGACGAGAACGCGGTCATGCTGACCGACGAGAACATCCGGCGGTATCCGTTCCTCTACGCGCTCGAGGTCGGGTACATGAACCTGTCCGAGGCCGAGGTCGAGGGGCTGCGCGAGTACCTGATGGCTGGCGGATTCCTGGTCATCGACGACTTCTGGGGAACGTACGAGTGGCAGGTCTTCGAGTGGAACATCAAGCGGGTATTCCCGAACCTGCCGATCATCGACCTGGATCTCGAGCACCCCGTCTTCAGCACCTTCTACGACATCGACGAGATCCTGCAGGTCCCGGCCTACGGGCGCTTCTGGGGGGGCGCGACCTGGGAGCGCGACGGGTACACGCCGTACGTGAAGGGGATCGAGGACGAGGAGGGGCGGCTGATGGTCATCATCAACTGGAACACCGACCTGGGGGACGCATGGGAGTGGGCGGAGCAACCCGACTACCCGCTGCAGTACTCCACATTTGCGTTCCAGATGGGCGTCAACATGATCATCTACGCGATGAGCCACTGAGCATATGAGCAGCCTCTTCGAGTTCCTCTTCAAGTACCGGCCGGTCCTGTTCCAGGAGGGCGAACTGTCGTTCCTGTCGCCGTGGCCGGTCACGATGGTTGCGGCGGCGGCGGTGCTGCTGGGCGTGCCTGCGGTGCTGACGTATGCGCTGGCGCGGGGGCGGAGCCGGCGGCTCGACCGGTGGGTGCTGGGCGGATTGCGCGCGGCGCTTTTCCTGGTGCTGTTCTTCATCGTCATGCAGCCGGCGCTGGTGCTGACCTCGGTGGTGCCGCAGCGCAACTTCCTCGCCGTGCTGGTCGACGACTCGCGGAGCATGACGATCGACGACCGCGACGGGACCTCGCGCGCGGCGAAGGCGGCCGCGCTGCTCGACCCGGAGGGTGACCTGGTCGGCGCGCTCGAGGAGAGGTTCGCGCTGCGTTACTTCCGCTTCTCGGCGTCGGCGGGGCGGGTC
>VXMI01000098.1 GCA_009841165.1 Gemmatimonadota bacterium
GTCGAGCCCCGTTTGGGCCCCCCCGGTACGCTGGTCGAGATCTACACCGAAAACCTGCCGCCCCAGGCGAAGATCCACGTCGGAGTCGGCGCGATGCGGGCCGGCTTCGAGGCCCTCGCCGAAGGCACGCAGGAGATCTGGGGCGAAGTGTCGGCCACGGTCAGGGTCCCGAGCTACGCCAACTGGCAGCGCCCGCTCGTCTTCATCGTCTTCAACGGCGTCTTCAGCCCGATCGGCATCTCGGATCCGTTTCACGTGACCGACGAAAACGGCATGGTGCAGCGCACCGGCCGGATCACCGACGAGGGACTCGGATGCGTCACCCTGCGCGACAACGACCAGTACGTCTACGCGCTCAACGGAGACCTCGGGGATCTGAACCCCGGAGACGAGGTGGTCGTCGAAGGCGCGATCACGCTCAATGGCCCGTGCGGAGATGCCGACGCGATCGAGGTGGTTGATTGGAGGAAGAGCGGCTGAATCCGCGCTGCCCGCCGGCCCGCACCGGCCTGCCGCCCCATACACAACAGTCAGGAAGGAATGATCCCGATGCGAAGCACTGCGGCCTGTGTGTCCCCGATCCTCCTCATCGCGCTCGCCGCGGCCTGCACGGGCCTGGACTCGGGCGCCGGCCGGCAGGCGGGTTCCACGGCGGGAAGCCTGGTGCCCGGTGGCAGCGAGACCCACGCTCTCGACCTCGATGCCGGCATGTTCGTGCACGGCGAGGTGGACCAGCAGAGCGTCGACGTGACCGTCACGGTCACCGACCCGTCGGGCGGGACGGTCCGCGAAGTGGATGGGCGTACGCGCGGCCTCGAGTCGTTCAACTTCGAGACCGAGGCCGCCGGCACCTACGTGGTGACGGTCGCGGCGGACGACGACGACGCGGGCGAATACGAGTTCCGGGTCATCCGCTCGGAGCCGGTCGCGACCGACCCCGTCGAGCGGCTCGACCAGCTGATGAGTCCCTGGGACGGCGATGACCGCGCCGGTGCGATCGCGGCGGTGGTCGACAACGGCGAACTGGTGCACGTGCACACCGTCGGGATGGCGAACCTGTCGCACGGTGTTCCGTGGCAGCGCGGGACGATCTCCAACATCGGCTCGGTCAGCAAGCAGTTCACCGCGATGGGGCTCCTGGTCCTGGAGGGGCGCGGCGAGATCTCGCTCGACGACGACATCCGCGAGTACATCCCCGAGCTTCCCGATTTCGGCGAACCCATCACGCCCAGGCAGCTTCTCAACCACACCAGCGGCTACCGCGAGATCTACAACCTCATGCGGATCGACGGGTTGGGCGGCGAGGACACCTTCACCCGCGAGCACGCGATCACCGTGGTGCAGCGGCAGCCCGAACTGCAGAACCGTCCCCACACCGAGTGGAACTACAACAACACCGGCTTCATCCTGCTCTCTCTCCTGGTGGAGCGGGTCACCGGCCAGTCATTCGCGGACTACATGCGGGAGAGCGTCTTCGAGCCCGTGGGGATGCCCGACACCCGCATGAAGATGGTGCAGGGTGAACTGATCCCGGGGAGCGCGCAGGGCTACACGCCGGCAGAGGGCGGCGGGTACAGGACGACGCGCGACCTGCCCGCTTCAGCCGGTGCGGGCGGCGTCTACACCACCGTGGACGACCTGCACCGCTGGCTCCTCAACTTCCGCGACCCCGCGCTGGGAGGATCCGAGGCCATCGAGGCCATGACCACGACGGCCGTGCTCGAGTCGGGCGATTCGACCGGCTACGGGCTCGGACTCGCGCTCGGCGAGCTCGGGGGACGGACGCTGTACTCGCACACCGGGGGCGACGTGTCGCACCGGGCCTACCTCGGCTATCTGCCCGAGCTCGAGAGCGGCGTGATCCTGATGAGCAACCACGCCGCCTTCGACCTGGGGCTCGGACCGCGTGTTGCGCGCCTCTTCTTCGGCGACGAGCTGGAGCCCGAGGCGGAGGAGCCGGTGGCAGCGGAGGCCGAGGGCACGATGTCCGACGAACGAAAGCAGGCGATCGCCGGCGATTGGGTGCTGGAGACGCAGGGCCTGACGATCCCGATGACGGTGTCCGTGGACGACGGCGAAGTCTACATCGAGTTCACCGGTCAGGACCGGACGGCTGCACAGGCGACCTCCGACTCGACGGTCACGATCGCCGCGGCCGACGCCAACTTCACCTTCCGCACCGAGCCCGACGGGAGCGTGACTTCGGGGGTGGCGACTCAGGGAGGCATCGAGCTGACGATGCGGCGTGCCGAGATGGCAACTCTGACGGCGGCGGACCTGCAGGCCTACGCCGGCCGCTACTTCAGCGAAGAGCTGGAGGCGACCATGCACATCGCGGTCGAGAACGGCGGCCTCGTGCTCCACCAGCTGGGCCAGACCCCGCAACCGCTGAGCCCGGTCAGCGGCGACAGCTTCTCGGCCGAGGTCTTCCACCTCAACGAGGTTGCGTTCGAGCGCGCCGCGAACGGCAGGGTGACGGGCTTCACCGTGTCGAACGGCCGGACCCGGGGGGTGCTGTTCGCGAAGATGTGAGGACGATGTGCTCCCGGTGGATTCCCGCTGCTGGACAAACCTCCCTGGTGTACCAGATGTAATGTGTGCACGACATTATGTAATGTCGAGATTACATTACCCCACCGGCTCCAGCCTCACGATCGGGGTCTGGCCATCGCCGCGGGCTTCCAGGGCCACGTAGATGTACCCGTCGGGTCCTTGCCGGATGTCGCGCACCCGCCCCATCCCGCGCAGGATCGTCTCACTCGCGACGACTTCGCCGCCCTCGATCGTGAGCCGGTCGATGTTCTGGCCCGCAAGGCCGCCCGCCAGAAGGTTGCCCTGCCACTCGGGGAACCTGTCGCCGGTGTAGAACGCGAGCCCGGACGCCCCGATCGACGGCACCCAGATGTGCTTGGGCTGCTCCATGCCCTCCATGTGCGTGGCTTCGTGGATGATGCTGCCGGAGCGGTAGTTCACCCCGTACCCGATCACCGGCCAGCCGTAGTTGGCGCCGGGCGTGGAGACGTTGACCTCGTCGCCGCCCTGGGGCCCGTGCTCGGTGGACCAGACGGCGCCGGTGCCGGGCTGGATCGCCAAACCCTGCGGGTTCCGGTGGCCGTAGCTCCAGATCTCGGGCCGCGCGCCCGCCTGTCCCACGAACGGGTTGTCATCGGGGATCCTCCCATCGGCGTGCAGCCGCACGATGACGCCGTGGTGGTTCGAGATGTCCTGGGCCGGGTGGGCCGCGAGGTTGCCGGCCGGGCGAGCCTGCCGGTCGCCAACCGTGAGGAACAGGTAGCCCTCGTCGTCGAAGGCGAGCTTGCAGCCGTAGTGGCCGTTGCCCTCGGAGACCGCCTCGAAGATCTCGTCGGTCATGGTGAAGCGGTCGTTTTCGAAGGTGCCGCGGATCACCATCGTCGTGCCGCCGGGCGAGTTCCCGGTGGCCTTCGAATAGCTGATGTAGATCAGCCGGTTCGATTCGAAATCGGGGTGGGGCAGCACTTCAAGCAATCCGCCCTGGCCCCTCGCCACCACCTCGGGAATACCGCCGACGGGATCGGGAAGAAGCATGCCGTCGCGGACGATCCGCAACTGTCCGCCCCGCTCGGTGACCAGCATGTCGCCATTGGGCAGGAACGCCATCGACCAGGGGACCACGAATCCGTCGGCCACCGTGACCACGCGGTAGTCATGGAAGGCGGTGCGGACGATGTCGGACTGGCTGCAGGCGGGCGCCGCAACCGAAAGAAGGACTGCCGAGAGAAGGACTGTTGACGTAGTGCGGACCATCGTTTTGCCTCGAAGCTGAGTGGTTCAGGGATCCCGAGCGGGACCGGAAAAAGGTGCTACGGGAAGCCTGTTTCGCGCTAGGGGGCGCGGCCCGCCAACAGATCCGACAGCTCGCCCAGCTCCGCGTCCCAGCCCTCGTCGTTCTGCCCTCGGTGCAGGTCGGTCCTGAACCCGGTCTCGCGGAGGTGCAGCGTGGTGCCCCCGTCCTCCCTCGGTGTGAGCGTCCACTCGACGCGCGTCGTCGGGGCGTCCTCGAAAGCGATCCCGGGCTCGTGCACCCAACTCCAGACAAGGCGGGTGGGCGGCTGGACCTCTTCGATGCGCATGGCGTAGCGGCCGTGCTCCCGCCACGCCATGGCCGCGTCGCCACCCGGCCTGAGATCGATCTCGGCTTCGTCGCCGAACCAGCGGGCCAGCTCCGCCGGATCCGTGATTGCGCGCCACACCCGTTCGATCCGGGCCTCGAGTTCAAGCACCTTCTCGACTGTCCGCTCGCTCATCGTCAGTCCTCTCCATGCAGGTGGAATCGCAGGCGCTCCAGGCGCTCGTCCCACGCGGCGGCGTAGGGTGCCAGCCAGTCCTCGACTTGCTTCAGGGGCTCCGGCTGCAGTGCGTGAAGCCGATTCCGGCCCTGGACGCGCTTGGTGACCAGGCCGGCTGCCACCAGGATGTCAAGGTGTTTTGTAACACCCTGTCGGCTCATCGGCAGGCCCCTGGCAAGGACCTTCAGCGAACTCTCGCCCTCCTCGCGAAGGCGACCGAGAATGGCGCGGCGCGTTGGATCGGAAACGGCTTCGAATACATCGGGCATGAATGCATGATATGCAACTAATCAGTTGCATGTCAAGTTGGCGAGCAGTGTGTGCCGGCGGTGTGACTCCGCGCGAGCCCCCTATCGGGTCCGTGACACCCGCAGCACCCACTCCAGCGACCGATTGCGCACCGTTGCCGAAGATCCCCTGTAGGCGTCGGTCAGCCCCCGCAGCCAGCGCCCCTCGACC
Source organism: Gemmatimonadota bacterium (assembly GCA_009841165.1). Lineage (GTDB taxonomy): Bacteria > Gemmatimonadota > Gemmatimonadetes > Longimicrobiales > Gaopeijiaceae > Bin94. The sequence goes on from VXMI01000098.1 coordinate 4,788, forward strand.
TCAACCGCGAACGTGCCGATCCGGATCCCCGCGCCCACACCCGCGCTCCCGGTGAACACCGTGGCGTGTTCCTCGATCAGCACCTGGGTCAGCACTGCGTCCTCGCGGCTCTGGACCAGGTAGTCCACGCCCGGGCCGACCGCCGCGAAGACATGCACGGGCCCGACCGACCCTCCCACCTTGGCGTGAAGCTGGAAAGTGAGATAGTCGCTCTGCACCTCGCCGTCGAGCCCGCCGCCACGGAAGTCGCTCAGCACGAGCCCCCCGCGACGCGCGACCGCCCCCTCGGCGCGCACCCGCAGCGCCGTCACGGGAGTCCGGACATCCACGAAGGCGCCGACCACGAAGCCGGAGCGGCGGTCCGTCTCCACCAAAGGGCTCCAGATCTGCTCCGATTCAGCCAGGCCGGCCACGATTCCGGTCAGGCGGTCGGCGTTCTGGGCCAGGGCAGGCCCGGCGCTCACGCACCATGCTGCGAGCAGGAGGACCGCCAGTGCCGTGGCCACGCGCCGCCCGGCGCGCCCGCTTGACGGGATTCTTCCTCTGCCTGAATACATCAAGGACCTGCCGTTATGGATTGTCAGCCGCGCCACCGGCTCCGAGCCTCCTCCAAACTACCCAAGAGGTTCCCCATGTCACCCTCCCGACGCCTCCTTGCAACACGCACGCCGGGCCTCCTCGCCGCCGTCGCCGCCTCGTGCCTCGGTGCCGCGACCCAGGTTCGCGCCCAGGAGATCGATGTCACCCGTTACCATCGAGCCGAGCGCCTGCTCGCGTGGAACGTCAACCCGCTCCTCAGCGGGGGCGCAGTGGCGCCGCAGTGGATGGCCGGCGGGAACCGCTTCTGGTACCGCAACCAGACGAACGACGGGGCCGAGTTCGTGCTTGCCGATCCCGCGCGCGGCTCACGCACACTGCTTTTCGACCACGATCGCCTGGCTTCGGCCATGTCCGTTGCTGCCGACACCGCCTTCGAGGGGCGCAAGCTCCCCTTCCGCACCTTCGAGTTCGGGGAAGGTGACGGCTCCGCGCGCGACGAGCAGACGATCCGCTTCAACGCCAACAAGCGAGGCTTCACCTGCGACATTGGCGCGTACACGTGCGAGGTCGGAGACACGCTCGTCAACCGCACGCCGTTCGTCCGCTCCCCCGACGGCCGGCTGGAAGCGTTCGTGCACGAGCACAACCTGTGGGTGCGGCCTGCCGAAGGGGGTGACTCCACGCAGCTGACCACCGACGGCGAAGAGTACTGGTCCTACGGGACGACGGCGCCGCGCCCGTCGCAGATCATCCAGTCGATTCCGTCCAGGCCGGTGCTCCAGTGGTCCCCGGACTCACGCCGCATCGCGGTCCAGCGCATGGACGAGCGCAACGTCGAGCACATGCCGATCTACTCGGTGACCTCGCAGCGGCCGAAGCTCTATACCTATCCGTATGGCCTGCCGGGAGACTCGATCATCGCCATGTTCGACATCCACGTGATCGATGTCGAGAGCAGGGAGAACCTCAGGCTTCAGACCGACCCGCAGCCGTACCTGACCTTCACGGCGACCGGCATGCGCGACTCCACGTGGGTGACGGTGAAGTGGAAGGAGGGTGGCGAGCGCTTCTACTTCGTGCGGGGATCGAGGGGCGGCAAGACCGTCACGCTGTACGAAGCGGACCTGGAGACCGGCGAGGCCCGCCAGATCCTCGAAGAGAAGCGCGCCACGCACGTTGAGATGAACCTCGACCTCATCGGCGGCTACCCCAACTGGGACGTGATCGGCGGCGGCGGCGAGATCCTCTGGTTCTCCGAACGGGACGGCTGGGGCCACCTCTACCGCTTCGACGCGAACGGCGAGCTCATCGGCAGCGTCACCGAGGGGCCGTGGACCTTCGGCGACCTGCTGCACATCGACGAGGCCGCGGGACGCATCCACTTTACGGCGCGCGGGATGGAGCCGGGGCGGATCCCCACCATGGCAGAACTGTACGCGATCAACCTGGACGGCACCGGCCTGACCCGGCTCGGCGGCGAGGACGCGGACCACACGGTGCGCGCCACCCCCGACGGCCGCTACTTCGTCGATTCCTGGTCGCGCCCCGACCAGCCCCCCGTCAGCGTCGTGCGCGACCGCACCGGCCGCGTCGTCCTGGAACTCGAAACCGCCGAAGTCTCGCGGCTTGAAGAGGTCGGCTGGTCCGCGCCCGAGATCTTCGAGTACAAGGCGCGCGACGGGGTCACCACGATGTACGGCCTCATCTACAAGCCGTCCGACTTCGACCCCGAGAAGGTCTACCCCGTCGTCGACTACATCTACCCCGGTCCCTTCATCGGCAGCGTGGGGCGGTGGAACTTCGGCGGCGGCGTGCTGGGCGGCGCGCTCCGGGGCGATCAGGACGCGCTGGCCGAAGTCGGGTTCATCGTGCTCCAGATGGACCACCTCGGCACGCCCTTCCGCTCCAAGGCCATTCAGGACAACTACTGGGGCAACATGGGCGACAACGGCATCCCGGATCACATCGCAGCCATCAAGCAGCTGGGCGCCCGCCACCCCTGGATCGACCTCGACCGCATCGGCATCTACGGTCACTCGGGCGGCGGCTTCGCTTCCACCGACGCCATCCTCCGCTACCCCGATTTCTTCAAGGTCGCCGTCTCCACCGCCGGCAACCATGACAACCGTTCCTACCACGCCGCCTACGCCGAGAAGTACCAGGGCCTGCTCGTCCGCGACACGGTCGCCGGCACCGACAACTACGCCAACCAGGTCAACGCCTCGATGGCGGCCAACCTCAAGGGCAAGCTCTTCCTGATGACCGGCGACATGGACGACAACGTCCACCCCGCCATGACCTACCAGGTGGCCAACGCCCTGATCGCCGCCAACAAGACCTTCGACTTCCTCATCCTGCCGGACCGCGCCCACGGTCTCAACGAGCCGTATGTAATCCGCCGCCGCTGGGACTACTTCGTGGAGCACCTGCTGGGGCTGGACCCGCCCGCGGACTACCAGATCCAGGCGCCGCCGGGGTGAGCAACCTGGCTTGGCGCGGCCCGGCACGACGATCCCCCGCATGCGACGAGACCCCCGGACATGAGTACATGAGCATATGAGTATGATCTCACGATCTCCTGCAGTACCCGCTGCCGCCCTGTGCGCGATCGCCCTGGCGGCCTGCGGGACGCCCGGGACCAACAATCCCGCCCGCATCACCGAGGAAACCCGCGTCCTCGACACATACCCGTTTTCGGACCCCAACCCGATCCCGATCCTCGCCACCGACCGCCGGTTGTACCCCTACCACACCTTCGAGGGGTATTCCGCGACCTCGGAACCGCGGGAGTGGAAGGTTGTGAAGATGGAGAACGACCTGATCGAGGTATTCATCCTTCCCGAAGTGGGCGGGAAGGTATGGGGCGCGGTGGTGAAGGAATCGGGGCACGAGTTCATTTACCGCAACGAGGTCATGAAATTCCGCGACATCGCGCTGCGCGGACCGTGGACCTCGGGCGGCGTCGAGTTCAACTTCGGCGTCATCGGCCACACCCCGGCGACCGCAACCCCGGTCGACTACACGGTGCGCGAGAACGACGACGGCAGCGTGAGCACCTTCGTCGGCGCGATGGACCTGCCGTCGCGCACGCACTGGCGCGTCGAGATCCGGCTGCCGCCCGACAAGGCCTACTTCGAGACCCACGCGCTCTGGTACAACCCGACGCCGCTGGAGCAACCGTACTACAACTGGATGACCGCGGCGGCCTTTGCGCAGGACGACCTCGAGATCTTCGTGCCCGGCGGATCCTATCTGGAGCACCCGGGCCGGGAGCGCCCCTGGCCGATCGACGAAGAGGGCCGTTTCCTGCCGCTCTATCGCAACAACGCCTTCGGAGGAAACAAGTCCTATCACGTCGTCGGCGAGCTGAACGACTTCTTCGGCGGGTACTACCACGACGACGACTACGGCTGGGGCCACTGGGCCCGCTACGAGGACATGCCCGGGCAGAAGATGTGGCTGTGGGCGCTCTCCCGGGCGGGGGGCATCTGGGAGGACCTCCTCACCGACACCGACGGCCAGTACGTCGAGTTCCAGGCCGGGCGGCTCTTCGTGCAATACCAGCCCGGCGACCACCGCAACCCCGTCACACAGGCCGGCTTCGATCCGGTCTCGGCGAGCCGCTGGACCGAGACCTGGTTCCCCGTGGAGGGGATCGGAGGCCTGACCGACGTGTCGCGGGAAGGGGCGATGCACGTCGAGCGGGAGGGGTCGCAGTTGCGGGTGGCGATCAACGCGTTGGGCGATGTCGACGCGACGGTGCAGGTGTGGTCGGGCGGCGACTCCGTGGCGGCCGAGCCGGGGGTGCTGGCGGCGCTCCAGCCCTTCGAAGCCACCTTCGAGGTTTCGGCCGACGAGCACTTCCGGGTGGCGTTGCCGGAGCTGGATCTCGACTATAGCTCCCATCCCGCCGAACGGATGCTGGACCGGCCGTTCGAGGTGGATCCCGAGGCGTGGTCCTCCATTCCGGAGGCGGACCGCCTGGTCTTCGAGGCTCGGGAGCTGGCCAAGGGGCGCCGTTACGCCGAGGCGAGGGGGATGTTCGAAGAGGCTGCCGCGCTGGAGCCGTGGAATCGCGGCGTGCTGCTCGGCCTGGGCGGCCTGGCGCTCCGGTCCGCCCGCTACGAAGAGGGGCTCGAGTATGCGCGCCGGGCGCTCCAACTCGACACCTACGACGCCGAGGCGAACTTCCTGGCCGGGAACCTGTACCGGGCGTTGGACATGGAGGCCGATGCGCGTGACGCCTTCGGGTGGGCGGCGCGCTCGGTGGCGTTCCGGGCGGCGGCGTACGTGCAGCTGGCCGAGATCATGGCGGGGGCGGGGGAGTGGGAGGAGGCGGAGCGGTACGCGGAACTCGCGATCGAGTCCGACCGGTACAGCGTGCCGGCGTGGCAGTTGCTGGCTGTGGCGGGGCGCCGGACCGGCAACGGGGCGTTGGCCGACAGGGCTCGGTCCGAGCTCGTCGGCATCGACCCACTTCATCATTTCGTGCTGTCCGAGCGCTACCTCCTAGGGCCGGGCAGTGGCAGCCGGGGTGCGCTGATCGAAGGAATGCGGAGCGAGTATCCCGGGCAGTCCCTCCTGGAACTGGCAATCGGCTACGCGAACCTCGGGCTGGAGGATGACGCCCTCGCGCTGCTGGACTTGGCCGGCGAACTCGGTGGCGGGCCGCTCTCGACCGCGTGGCGCGCGCACCTACGGCGCGACGCTTCCGGACTGGGAGAGCCGTCGGGCGACGATCTCGCCTTCGTCTTCCCCTTCCGCACCGAAACACTGCCCGTCCTGCGCTGGGCCGCGGAGCAGAGCGACCACTGGTCGTGGCGCTACCTGCTCGGCCTCAACCTCTGGGCGCTCGACCGCGACGACGAAGCCGCCGCGACCCTGGCCGCCCTGGGCGACGAGCCCGACTACGGGGCGGCGTACGCGGCGCGCGGCTATCTGCTGCAGGAGGCGCGGGGACGCGACCCGGGCGGCGACCTGGCCCGCGCCGTGGAGCTCGATCCGGACGACCGTCTTTTGCGCATCGCGCTGATCCGGCACGCCCAGGACGCCGGGTCGTGGGACGAGGCCGTGGCGCTGTCGGGACAGGCGCGCGAGGACTTCCCGGGCGACTTCAACCTCGCGCTTCTGCATGTGCGCGGCCTGCTCAGCGTGGATCGTTCCGCCGAGGCGATCGAGGTGCTGGCCGAGACGCATGTGCTCCCGTCCGAGAACGCGCGGGACAGCCACCGCCTCTACGAGTTGGCGCACATGGCCGCAGCGCTCGACGAACTGGAGGCAGCACGCCCCGCGAGCGCTCGGGAACACCTGGAGTCCGCGCTGCTATGGCCCGAGTCGCTGGGGCAGGGCCGGCCCTACGAGCCCGACGAGCGCCTGGTGCGCTACCTGCAGGGTGTGGTGGCGGAGATCGAGGGCGATGACGCCGCCGCGCGGCGGGCCTACGAGGCGGCTGGGGTGCGGCGCGGTGTGGTGGCCACCTCGCTGATTACCGACGGCGCCGGGCTGTTCACGGCACTGGAACGGCGGATTGTGAACCGGGCGGGGGCGTTGCTGACGCTCCGGTGATGCACATGCCGAAACACTTAATAAAGATGTTTACTAAACTGTGAAGTCGCCTGCGCCGTGGCTTGACGGATGAACGCATGCACTGACTTACTAAACACCTATGTTAAGTATCGGAATGCGCATCCCCTCGGCACTTCCGCGTAGGGACAACCCCGCAAGAGAACCGCAATTCACGTGCTGGAGTCCACCTCCAGGAGTTGCGCGCAGGTGGCCCAGACATTCCGGGCCAGCCCCGGATCACTCGGCCTCAGCACGGGCCGGCCGGTTCGCCGTCCCTGTCGAGAGCAAATGATATGTCCGCTTTTCGGAGCACGCAATGTGTCCGCTTT
>VXMI01000141.1 GCA_009841165.1 Gemmatimonadota bacterium
GGATGGGACGGCCGGGCCGGGCTGCTCCCGGCGACCGCTAGAGACTGGGTGCGTTGGGACGCAGATCCAGGGTGACCTCGGCCGCCACGTGGCCGATGTCCGCGCGTTCCTTGATGGCGTCCCGCAGCCGCGGCTCGATCTTGCGGTAGGCGGCGAGGACACCATCGCGCAGCCGCAGCCGGAGGACCTTGATGGCGTTCACGTCGGGCCGGCTGGTTCGCGTGGCCTTTTTCGCCTCCTCGAGGTCGTGGGGAGTCACGCCGAACGGCACCACGCCCACATCATCGTGGCGTTCCGCATCCAGGTAGTGAATCGAGACGCTGACGTCGCCGCGGGCAGTCTGGTGCGATATGTCGCCGATGGCTCGGAAGCGCGCGGCCAACGGGCCGATCTCCGTGTTCTGCGCCGCGCGGCGATAGCCGCTTTCAACCAGCGTGAACAAGCGTCGGAGACGCTCGGGAGTTGTCGAGTCGCCGTCCGGGATGTCGGTATCCAGCTCCTTGCCCCTTGCCTGGCGGTCGTTCAGCGACAGCGCCCGCTCCATGTCGCGGCTGCGGGCCCTGTCGATGTTCTCGAGTATCCTGTCCGGGTTGGTCCTGTAGCTCATCTCACCTCACGGAAGTCCGTCCTGCCGTTTTCCTGAAGGGCCGAGAACGATAACGCCATCCGGTTTGCCCGGCCAGAATCGGAAAGGTAGCTTGGTGCGGCTGTCGACGCGCGGACCTCTTCCAGGCTGCCCTTGCCGACACGAGCAAAGGAGTTCTTTGGATGGCGCCAGGAATCACCGTGGCCGCATTGGTCACCCTCATGGCTGCTTCGGGATTGCCGCTGGCGGCCCAAACGGGGGCTCCTGCGCTAACCTACCGCATTCCCGCCGCCGCCGCCGTCACCTACCACGCCACGGACACCCTGGCGCAGACGTTCAGCGGGCCGGGCGGGACGGCAACCTACACCCTGGCCACGGCCCTGACGCTCGCCACGACGTTCGAGGACGATCCAGGCGGTGTCCGGATCACGGCCGATGTCGAGAGCGTCAGCGCGACGATGGCGGCTCCGATGGGAACCGACGCGCTGCCTGTGGAGGTGACCGGCGCCTACGTCTTCGTGCTGGGACCGGATGGAGCGGTGGACGTGGTATCGGGACCCGAAATCCCGGGGCCCGCCGAAGCGGCAACGCCCCTGGCCGGCCTCCACCACGAGTGGTTCCCCCTTCTCCCGGGCGCGGCGGCCGAAGCCGGGGACAGTTGGTCCGGCACGGTGACCTGGTCCCACGAAGGGTCCACAAGCCGAACGTCCAGTTCCACCGTATTCGACTACACGCTGGTCGGCGACACGACGGTTGCCGGCAGCACTCTGTGGAAGATCTCGCTTGCCGGCCAGGCGGAGTTGACATCGCGGACGAATCAGAACGGCACCGACCTGACGACGAATCTGGCAGGCGCCAACGCCGGCGTCGCCCTCTGGGACGATGACCGGGGCCTGCTTCATTCCATCCGAGTCACATTCGACTACAGCGGGACGATGAACACGCCCATGAGAGATCTTCCGATTTCCGTACGGGGATCGTCGAACCGCTGGCTGGAGAACTGAAATGGCGGACGACTACACCCATTCCTACTCGGCGCTCGGAGCCGAGCCTCCACCCCCTCCCCCGCGGCCCCCGTTCTTCCACAGGTTGTGGATGGTGTTCGCGCAGCCCGGCGAACTCTTCAAGGCGCTCGCACTCAATCCGGCGTGGTTTCCGATTGCGCTTCTCGTGGCCCTGATCACCGCGGCCATAATGTGGATCCTGCCCGCGGAGTTGTTCCTGGATGCGGCGATCGACCGCATCCCGCCCGATCAGGCCGGGGACGTGGCCGCACAGATGGCACAGATGCCCGACATCGTCTTCAAGGGGAGTGCCATGGGAGGCGCGGCCCTCGTCACCCTCCTTTTCCCCGTCATTCTGAGCGTGGTCACCTACGTGATCTTCGTCTTTATCCGCGGTGACGGCTCGACATATCGGCAACACATCTGCGTGGTGGCGCACACCGGCGTCATCACCGCCGTCGGCACCGCGTTGAACGCGTTCGTGCAGCTGCGGAGCGGAGATCTGACCAGAACGCTCTCGGTAGGGACGTTCTTCCCCTTCCTGCCCGACGGCTACTTCGCGGAGTTCCTGCTCGCACTCGACCTGTTCTACCTCTGGGCGGCGGTCGTCGCCGGCATCGGGCTCGCCGCGGCCGCCCCCGGGCGGAAGACCGGCTCGACCGCCGGGGTGCTCATCGGGATGGTGGTCGTCTCCGCCCTGATAAGAGCGGCCTTCTAGGCGGGCTTCCCGAATGCAGCGGGAACCCGTTCCGCGGCCTGCCGAGGTGGCCTCCGCCTCGAAAGGCCAGGTCTGGCGGCGCCGCGCCATCCTCTTCATCGCTACGCTGGCCGCGCTGTTCCACCTGTACGGCGCCGGCTTCTCGCCCTTCACGGCCCTCGTGCAGCGCCCGGTTCACCTGGCCCTCATGGGGACGCTGGCCTTTCTCGGGATCGGGGTCCGCGTGCGGCCGAAGTCGCGGCTGGGGTGGGGCGTCAACTTCGCCTTCGCGGCGGTGCTCGTCGCCTGCGCGCTCTACCTCGTCTCCGAAAACGAGGCGCTGGTGGCCCGCTCGGCGACCCCGACCGGGCTGGACCTGGCTGCGGGCGCGGTCGTCGTGGGCGCGGTGCTGCTGCTGGCCAGGCGGGCCACGGGGTGGGGTCTGGTCGTGGTCGCCACGGCCGCCCTGCTCTACGCGCTCGCCGGGCCCTGGCTGCCCGGCATCCTGGCGCACCGCGGCTACGGCCCCTCCCGCCTGATCGAACAGCTCTTCCTCTCCACCGAGGGCATCTGGGGCGTCCCGCTCGGCGTCTCGGCGGATTTCGTGTACCTCTTCGTCCTCTTCGGCGCCTTCCTGGACGTCGCGGGCGGGGGCGCGCTCCTTATCGCGCTGGCGGACCGCGTCGCCGGGCGCACCCGCGGCGGCCCCGCCAAGACCGCCGCCGTGGCCAGCGCCTTCATGGGATCGCTTTCGGGAAGCGCGGTCGCAAACGTCGTCACCACCGGCGCCTTCACCATCCCCCTGATGCGCCGCTCCGGCTTCCGCCGCTTCTTCTCCGGCGCCATCGAGGCCGCGGCCAGCACCGGCGGCCAGCTCATGCCGCCCGTCATGGGTGCCGGCGCCTTCATCCTCGCCACCTGGACCAACATCCCGTACGCGCGCGTCGCCCTCGCTGCCGCCATCCCCGCGCTGCTCTACTACGCCGCGCTCCTCTGGGCCATCCACTTCCGCGCGTGCAAGATGGGCCTCGCGGGGTCCCCCGACGCGCGCGGCGAGCCGGTGCTGGAACGAATCCACCTCCTGCTCCCCGTGCTGATCATCGTCGTCATGCTGGCGATGGGGCGCTCCCCGATGCGCGCCGCCTTCTGGGGGGTGGTGATTTCGGTGCTCGCCGCCTACGCGGTGCCCGCCACGCGCCCCGCCGTCGCCGACCTCGTGAAGGCGCTTCGCAAGGGAGCCTCGGGCGCCGTACAGGTGGCGGCCGCCTGCGCCGCGGCCGGGATCGTGGTCGGGGTTGCGTCGCTGACCGGCATCGGGCTCCGCATGTCCGAGCTGATCGTGGTCATCTCGCAGGGCAATCTGCTCGTCGCGCTCATCCTTACCGCGATGGGGTCGATCGTGCTGGGCATGGGTCTGCCCACGACGGCGGCCTACGTGGTTCTCGCCGCCCTGGGCGCGCCGGCCCTGGTGGAGCTGGGTGTACCGCTTCTCGGCGCGCATCTCTTCATCTTCTATTTCGGCTGCATCTCCAACGTCACGCCGCCGGTGTCGCTGGCCGCCTACGCCGCCGCCGGGATCGCCGACTCTCCCCCCCTCAAGACCGCCTGGACGGCGATGGGTCTCGCCTCTGCGGGCTTCCTCGTGCCGTTCATGTTCGTCTACGCGCCTCCGCTGATCCTCTCGGGGACCGCGGCCCAGATCGCGATCACCACGCTGACCGCCATGATCGGCGTCATCGCGCTCGCGGGTGCGGTGATCGGCTACGTGCGCGCGCCGGTCGGCCCATGGCGAAGGGTCGTGCTCATGGGCGCGGCGCTCGCGCTGATCACCCCGGGCCTCGTATGGGACGGCGTCGGGTTGGCGCTATTATTGTTGGCCGGTTTCACAGGCCCGGGCCGGACGCCGGCCGCACCCGCCGCGCCCGCCTGAACCGCGATCGGCACCGCCTCACGGACCGGCACCGATCCGCGCCCAACAGCCCGACACAACAGCACGACGAGGGTCACCACAATGACGTCACGCCGCCTCCGCCTCGCCGCAACCGCCACTCTCGCCGCCGCGGCCGCAACGGCCTCCTGCGACGCGCCGCAGGAGTTCCTCAGCCTCGGAACCGCCGGCACGGGCGGGATCTACTACCCGCTTGGCGGCGCCATGGCTGCCCGCATGTCCCTCAACGATCCGCTCCGGCAGTACACCGCCGAAGTCAGCGGCGGCTCGGTCGAGAACGTGAACCGCCTTCGGGCGCGGCAGACCGACCTGGCATTCGCCACCGGCAACACCGTCTTCGAGGCGGCCACCGGCGGCCAGGACTACGCCGAAGCGGTTGAGAACCTGCGGATTCTGGCCCCCCTCTACCCCAACATGACGCACATCCTGGTGTCGCGCGGCTCGACCGCCACCTCGGTGTCGGACCTTGCCGGCGCGAGGGTGTCGGTCGGCGCGGCGGGCAGCGGCACCGAGCAGATGTCGCGGCAGATCCTCGAGGCGTACGGCTTCAGCTACGACGACGTGCGGCCCCAGTTCCTCACCTTCAACGAGTCGGCCACCGCGCTCAAGGACGGCGCGATCGACGCGGCGATCATCTCGGTAGGCTACCCCGCCGCAGCCGTGCTGGAAGCGACCACGACCGGCGGCGCCCGGCTCCTCGCCATGGAGCCGGACCGAATCCAGTTCCTGCGCGAGCGCTACCCGTACTTCATCACGGGCGAAATCCCCGGCGGCATCTACCCCGGCGCCGACGAGCCCCTCGAGACCGCCGCGATCATGAACTGGGTCGTCGGGATGGCCGACCTTCCGGAGCAGGTGGTGGACGGTGTGCTGGGTCTCCTGACCGACGACCGCGAGGCCCTGGCGCAGGTCCACGAAATGGTCGACCAGATCGACATGGCCCGGCTGCGCGAAGCACCCATCCGCCTGCACCCGATCACGCAGAGCTGGGTCGACCTGAACCTCGAGCAGCAATGACCCCCGGGCTCCCCTGCCAGCGCGGCCACTTCTCGATTCCGGACGACTTCCACTACCTCAACTGTGCCTACATGGGGCCGCTGCCGCTGGCCGCCGAACGCGCCGGAATCGCCGGCCTGCGCGCCAAGCGCTTTCCGCAAGCCATTGCCCCACAGGACTTTTTCCGCCCCGTCGACGAAGTCCGCGAGCGTTTCGCCCGCCTGATCGGAGCGCCGGACCCCGACCGCGTCGCCACCGTGCCCTCGGTCTCGTACGCCGTCTCCACGATCACCCGAAACACATACCCCCCCGGGGGATCCAACATCGTCATCGTCCACGAGCAGTTTCCGGGCAACGTGTACCCGTGGAGGCGTCTGGTTGGGGAAAAGGGCGGCGATCTCCGCGTGGTGACGCCGCCACGCGACGGTGGGCGGGGCGCCCGATGGAGCGAGCGGATACTCGACCATATCGACGCGGCCACGGTGGCCGTCGCAATGGGTACCGTGCACTGGACGGACGGGACCCGGTTCGACCTCGCCGCCATCCGCGAGCGCACCCGCGAGGTCGGGGCCGCCCTCGTCCTCGACGGCACGCAGACCGTCGGCGCCGCGCCGATCGACGTCGTCGCGCTCGACCCCGACGCCCTCATCGTCGCCGGCTACAAGTGGCTGCTCGGCCCCTACTCGCTCTCGCTCGCCTGGTTCGGCGACCGCTACCTGGACGGAATCCCGCTCGAAGAGACCTGGATCGGCCGGCGCGGCTCCGAGAACTTCGCGGGACTCGTCGACTACGCCGACGACTACCAGCCAGGCGCCCTGCGCTTCGACGTGGGCCAGCGCAGCAACTTCGCCCTCGTCCCCGCGCTGTCGGCCTCCCTGGAACTGATCCTCGAGTGGCGCCCCGAACGCGTCGCGGCCTACTGTACTGCGCTCATGGACGGCGCCTTCGAGCGGCTCCGCGCCCTCGGCCTGGGCGTCGAGGAGGCGCCCTGGCGCAGCCCCCACCTCTTCGGCCTCGGCCTCCCGCCCGGCGCCGACCTCGAACGGCTCAAGCAGGCGCTCGCGCGCCACCGGGTCGGCGTGTCCTTCCGGGGAAGCAGCGTGCGCGTGTCCCCCAACGTCTACAACACCCGGGATGACGTCGAGGCGCTGATCGCGGCGTTCAGCGAAGCGCTGGCGGGCTGAGTCAGCGCACCACGAGCCCCGGCCCGAACACCACCTGCGCCTCGGCCCCGGCCTCGATCCCGTTCTCGGCGAACCATCCCTGCCGCACCTCGAGCACCAGCTTCGTCGCGATCTCCGAGTCGACCAGCGTCTCGTCGAGCGGCTCCATCTGCTTGATCACGCCGATCCGGTTGCTGTCGTCGAAGAAGGCGGCGTCGAGCGGCACGTAGGTGTTCCTCATCCAGAGGTAGCGCTCTTCGCTGCGTCGAAACACGAAGAGCATGCCGGTTCCGTCGGGCACCGCGTCCCGGTCCATGAGCCCCTTCTCCCGCAGCTCGGGCGTGCCGGCCACCTCGGCCACGACGGTGTCGACGCCGAAGATCACCCAGGCGGTCCCGGGGTTCGGCAGCCGGGCCGCCTGCGCGTGCGCGCCGGCGGGGGCCGCGAGAACGGCCGCGAGCGCTGCCGCCAACACCGGTCCTGTCGATGCGGAACTCCTGCCCATTGCGCCCATCCTTCGCGTCGTTCCTCTTGATGGCGGCCTTCCCGCGCGACCGCAGCCTTCCCGCGCGACCGCGCCCCACGGTAGTTTACTGCCCCGAACGGCTCCACGACCATTCAGCTCCCGAGGACCCGCCGTGCCCATCGACCCCGAACTCCTCGAAATCCTCGTCTGCCCCGAGACCAAACAGCCGCTCACCGTGGCCGGCACGGAGCTGCTGGAGCACGTCAACGCCGCCGTCGCGGACGGCAGCGCAGTTACCCGCGGAGGCGAAGCCGTCCCGGAACCCGTGACCGAAGGCCTGCTGCGCGAGGACGGCCGCGTCCTCTACCCGATCCGCCAGGGCATCCCGATCATGCTGATCGACGAGTCGATCGAGGTGAGAGCGCCGTAGGGGTCCGAATACGGCCCGCTGCCGCGAATGTCATGTCAACATGTCAATATGTAATGACAACATTACAGTGCGCCGCCCACAATGTGCCCCTTGGCCACCGTGACCGCCTGGCCGACCAGCTCCACACGCTCGCCCAGGTCCCGCACCGCGAGCGCTCCGCCCCGCGCCGACCGCTGCCGCGCCGACATCTCGGCCCTGCCGAGCACCCGTGACCACCAGGGCGTCAGCGTGGTGTGGGCCACGCCCGTGACGGGATCCTCGTCGACGCCGACCCACGGCGCGAAGAACCGGGACACGAAGTCGACATCCGGGGCGGCGCCCGGGGCGGTGGCCGCGACACCCATGACACCGCCGGGCAGGACCACCCTGGCCAGCGCGCCGAAGTCGGGCCGCAACGCCAGCACCTCCGCCTCCGTGCCGACAACCACGAGCGCGACCTTGCCGGACACCGCAAAGGTCGCCCCGCCCGCGCCGACTCCGAGCGCGTCGGCCAATCCCGCCGGCATGGGGGCCTCCGCAGCCGGATTCGCGGGAAAATCGAGCCGCAACCGATCGCCCTCCGCGTGCACGGCCAACGGGCCCGACAGCGAATGGAAGCGCACCGGGCCGGGAAGGCCCGCCTCGCGCAGCAGCACGTGGGCGCTGGCCAGCGTCGCGTGACCGCAAAGCGGCACCTCGACGGCGGGCGTGAACCAGCGCAGCCGCCGTGCTCCCCCCTCACCCGCCCGGTACACGAAGGCGGTCTCGGACATGTTCATCTCCCGCGCGATGTTCGCCATGGCCCGGTCGGGCAGCGCGTCGATCTCCAGGCAAACCGCCGCCGGGTTGCCCGAAAACGGGGTATCGGTGAAGGCGTCTACGGTATAGAATGGAATTCCTTGTCCGGTCATGATTTCCTGGGGGTTCCGAGGGGCCGGCATCCAGGGCCGGAGGGCCGGTGAAACAGATGATGGAATCTACAGTCGCGACCGCTTCCACAGTCCCCGCACGGGCCTGTACCGGATGAGAGAGGGCGAGTCGCTCATCACGGCGGGCGGCTTCGCCCGCTTCTACACGCCCCTGGCGGCAACCAGCCTCCTTCTCACAGCGACCAACCCCATCCTCGCCGCGGCGCTGGCGCGTTCCGTCGATCCCATCACCGCGCTGGCCGGCTACCAGGTCGCCTTCGCGGTCTGCGGCGTCCTCTACGCGCCGCTCCTGGTCGTGCAGCAGGTCGCCGCGGCGCGCCTCCTCGCGGGCGGCTCGTTCTCGCCCGTCTGCCGTTTCGCCTACCTGGTCGGCGCCCTCCTGTCGCTGATCGGCGCGCTCATCGCCTACACGACCGTCGGCGACCTCTTCTTCGCGAACGTCGTCGGCGTCGGCCCCGCGGTGCTCGACGAAGCCGTGCGCGCCATGCAGTGGCTGTGGCCGGTCCCGTTCCTCACCGCCCTGCGCGCCGCCCACCAGGGGAGGCTGGTGGCGGGTCATCGGACCGTGCCGATCGCGGGCGCCACGGGAGGCCGCACCGGAATCCTCGCCATCGTCGCATTCGCACTGCTCGCGACCGGCGGCGGCGCCTGGCTCGGGGCGGCCGCCTTCACCGCCGGCATGATCGTCGAGACGCTGGTCGTGATGATCGCCCGCACCCCAGGGCTGCAGCTGGAGCAGGAGGACTGCGAGGTCGACAACGAGAACATCGCGCGCTTCTCGGCCCCGCTCATGCTCAACGTCCTGCTCTGGTGGGCCACGCCGCTGATCATCAACGCCGTACTCGCGCGCACCGCCAACCCGGACACGGCGCTCGCCGCCTTCGCGGTCGTCGAAGCCGTGGCGTGGTTCATCGCCGCCCCGGTCGGACAGCTGCAGCACGCGAGCATCGCGCTCGTGAAGTGCTCCGAAACCCACCGCCGCGTCCGCACCTGGGGCGCTGTCGTCGCCTTCGCGATGCTCGGTCTGCTCCTCCTCATCTCGATTCCGTCGCTGCGCGAGCCGCTGCTCGGCTACCTCTTTGCACTCGAAGCCGACCTGATCGCCGTGGCCGGCCCCGCGCTGCCCATCGCCGCCGCCTACCCGCTGCTGTACGGGATTCGCCAGTACTACCAGGGCCTCTTCGTCCGCTCGGGAAGGCCCGTCATGGTCGGCGCCGGAGCCGTGCTGCGCGTGACGACCATCCTCGTCGCGGCGGTGCTGGTCCAGGACGCGGGGGTGGGCGGTGCCGTTCTGGGGGTCGGACTGGCCGTCTTCGGCCTCGCCTTCGAAGGCCTCTTCCTGATCCGCTACTCCCGCCGGGATGTAATGCCGGAGCTGCGCGCAAAACGTGCGGCCGCGATCAACCCGGAGGCGTTCGAGGGCGTCTCGGAGTAGCGGGCGCGCTCGCCGCCCCGCTTCAGGCCACGCGCCGCTTCCGCTTCAGGAAGTCGTGCATGATGTACTGCCCCAGCGTCATCGTCGACGTGAAGTACGCCTTGCCGCGGGCGATCTTCGTGAGCTGTCTCACAAACCGCACCAGGTACGGATCCCGAGCCAGCATGAAGACGTTGATCGGAATCCCAGCGCGCCGGCACGCCGAGGCCTCCCGGTACGTCGCCCGCAGGATACTCCGGTCCAGCCCCGCCGAGTTCTTGTAGATCTTCCCCCGCTTCAGCGTGATCGCGCTCGGCTTGCCGTCGGTGATCATGATGATCTGCCGCATGTCCTTCTTCTGCGCCCGCAAGAGCCGCCGCGCCACCTCCAGCCCCTCGGCGGTATTGGTGTGGAAGGGCCCCACCTGCGCCCTCGCCAGCCGCGCGAGCGGGATCTCCTCGGCGCGGTCCCCGAAGGTCACGACCCGCAGCGAATCGCCCGGGAACTCGGTGCGGATCAGGTGGGAAAGCGCCAGCGCGACCTTCTTGGCCGGCGAGAAGCGGTCCTCGCCGTAGAGGATCATCGAGTGCGAGATGTCCAGCATCAGCACGGTCGCGCACGACGACCGGTAGTCGGTCTGGTGCACCATCAGGTCCTCGTAGTCGAGGTCGATCGGCACCTGCAGCCCGTCGCGCGCGATCGCGTTCTTCAGCGTCTCCGGGATGTCCAGGTTGAGCGTGTCGCCGAACTCGTACGACCTGCTCCCCGCGTCGGCCTCGACGCCGGTCGCGTATTCGGTGGTCTCGTGCGACCCGACGCTCGACCGCCCCAGCGAACCCAGCAGATTGCGCAGCGCGCGGTAGCCGAGAAAGTCGAGCCCGCGCCGGGTAAGGTTGAACTGCACCTGCCCCGCGGCCTCGCGCGCGTCGTCCACATATCCCTCGCCGATGGCCTCGGCAGTCGCACCGCCCGGCGCCGGCTTGCCGTCCAGCGTGATGTATCCCTCCTCCACCATCTTCTCTATCAGCTGATCCAGAAGCTCCGCGATCTCCCGCTGCACCTCCGGGTTGCCGGGCCCTTCGCCGCGCAGTTCGTCGACCATCTCGCGCGTCAGCTGGCCGCTCTCGATGAGCGCGCGCAGGAGCGCCTGTTTGAGCGCGTCGAGCGAGGACGTATCCTCAACACCGGACCAGCCCCAGTAGGGATGGAAGTGCGGACCGCCGGCGAACCCCCCGTCCAGCAGGAACTCGGAGAGCATCTCCATGAGGCCCTCCAGGTTGAGGGCGTCGAGCAGCCCCTTCCGGTATTTGGCATAGGTGGTGAAGCGCATGAATGAAGAGTACGGACCGGCCACGCGGCCCGCCAAGCGGCGCCCGATCGATGCCGCGGCGTTCCGGTCAGCGCTCCTGGCCCACTTCGATCGTCACCGCCGCCCCCTGCCCTGGCGCGCCGACCGGAACCCATACCGCGTCACGGTCTCGGAGTTCATGCTGCAGCAGACCCGTGTCGAGACCGTTGGACTGTTGGGAGCACATGAATTGTCCGGTTTCGTAGCACAACATCTGTCCGGTT
>VXMI01000197.1 GCA_009841165.1 Gemmatimonadota bacterium
GTTACGCTTCTGGCGCGAATCGAGCGGCGGCACCGGGAGCTGGGACCCATCGCGCGATCGCGATCCCCGCGCTGTCGCGCTGGGTGGTCGCCGGCGGGAGGGCGTCGGAGGGCGCGCAGGCATGCAGGAGGAGGAGCAGTAGAATCGTGGAAAGGAAACGGCCCGAAGTGAGGCCAACGGCACGAGGAATTGTCATTCAGCGAGGCTATCGACGGGCGCGGATCCCGTCAACCGCGATTCCCCTTGCACTGAACTTGCCTCGGCCGTGTCTCAGTGATATCGTTATGATATCATACTGTTATCATCTAGCCGCAGGAGGTGGAGGAAGATGGCCGACCTGGCGCTGCGTGGAATCCCGGACGAGCTGCATCGAGAACTCAAGGCGGCGGCGGAGAGGAACCACCGCAGTCTGAACGGCGAGATCCTGTCGAGGCTGGCTGCCTCGATACGCCCGGCCCCCGTCGACGCGGTTACGCTTCTGGCGCGAATCGAGCGGCGGCACCGGGAGCTGGGACCCATCGCGCTGGACGAGGCCGCGCTGCGCGACCTTCGGGGCGAGCGCCAGCCATGATCGTCGTCGACACGAGTGTGATGGTGCAGCTTGTGGTTGGAGGGCGCGCCGGCACGCAAGCGGCGCAGCTCTTCCGGCGGGATCCCGAGTGGGCCGCGCCCGCCATCCTGATGAGCGAACTGCGCGCCGTGCTGCTGGCCATGGTGTCCCGCCGGACGATCACGGCGGATCAGGCCAGGGCGATGTGCGACGACGCGGCTCTGGCGCTGGGCCGCCGGATCGTGGCCGTCCCAGCGGTTCGGGTATTGGACACCGCGCTGGATTGCGGGCTTCCGGCAGGGGACACCGAATTCGTGGTGGCGGCGCGGGAACTGGGCGTGCCGCTCGCGACGGGAGACCGGGCTGTTCTGGCAGGCGCACGCGATGTCGCGTTCTGGGTGGGCGGGGGGTGAGGAACGGGGCCTCCGGACCCGTTCTTGTCACGGAACATGGTCCAGTGCGGGCGCGCCTGATTGGTCATCGGGTGAGGCTCGGTATTAGCTTCAGCGTCCCGCCTCGCGCAGCCGTTTTCAGTAGAATCAGGATCCACCCATGGCCGTCACCCGGATCGAGTACCGCAGCCAGCGAGAGCCCACCGAGCGCGAGTGCCGCAACTGCATCCACTGGGACGGCGATGACCGCTCGTGGGCGGCACGTGCCGGCGCCTCGGGCCGGTGCGATTGTCCAGGCTCGAAACGCTACGGGAGGGTCACCAGGGCCGTGGAGAGCTGCGACCGCTACCGTTGGGAGGGGCGCAGCGCCTGAGCCGGTCGTTCGGTTGCGGACGGGTTGGCGGACGCGACCTCACTCCTCGCGCCGCACCGCCCTGGACATGTAAATGTCGGGCCTCCCGGGCCCGTTCGCGTCCGGCATCACCCCCGTGACGGTGTAGCCGAGCCTGCGGTAGAAGAGAAACGGGTGGCGGTCGCCGAGGTCACGGAGTTCGGCGATGTGGCGTGGGATGTCGGAGTAGAGATCGACTCCGGCAAGCGACGTCTGGCGGCTGTCGTCATCGGTGCCGAGGGTGAGGGTGCAGGCGCCGCGGCGTTCGGCCTCGTCCTCGAAGGCGGCGACGAGAGCACGGCCGATTCCGCGAAGGCGGCGGTCCGGCCTGACCACGAGCGGGTGCAGTTCCCAGACGCGTCCGTCGTACTGCGGGAGGCCGCCGATCCAGCCGAGGAGGAGGTCATGCTCGACCGCGACGAAGGCGAAACCGCTGGCGAGAACATGGTCGAGCTCGCGGGCGGCTGCGTGCAGGTCGGGCCAGCCCTTGGGGCGGTCGAACCCCTCGACGAGGAGCGCGGCGGCCTGGCGGCGGATGGCGCTCGGCTGGTCGGCGAGGTCGGCGACGGTCAAGGGATGGCTCGAGCGTAGCTGCAGCGGTGATTGTCCGCGCTGAATACCGGGAAGCGGAACCCCCTCCACGACGTGTCGCTGGATCGCCTCCTCCCAATGGCCCATGTAGCTGTCGAACGCCTCGCCGAATGCTCGCACGTAGTCGTCCGCATCGGGTGAAAGCGACGTCATCCGGTACCGCACGGACGCACGGCTTCGGCCATTGCCGTCGGCGGTCACACCGACGTCCACGATCGCCGTGTGATGGTCCGGGTACACGAACACAAACGACGCGCCGCCGCTGGCAGGATCATGTCGGGTCTGGGTCCACGTCGCGGTTCCCACCCCCTTGCGGGTGGTCTGGAACACAACGCCCTCTCCCACACCGGCCCCGGCCCGATACAGGTAGCACGGAACCCACCCTGCCACCCATCGGCGCTCACCCTCTGCGTTGAACAGCGGGAACGCATCGGCGGCAGGCAGGGCCATGCGGACCACGCCGGCCCGCTCGATGTGGACTCGATTGTCGGATTCAGCTGTCATGGTCGCTCGCCGGAGGTGGAATGGAGGCAAAGAGTAACAGGATTCGCGACGACGTGACGTACCGGCAACCATGGTGGGTCGGCCCACTCCCCGAGAAGCGCGCCTTCAATCTGACGGGGTAGGGGGCGGGCCCGTACATCGCGTCGGTCCACTGGCGAAACCAACTCCCCAGGTACTTCCGTACGTTGCCGGAGTGCACGAGCCCTCGCGCGGCGGACGGGAGGGTCGTTCATGAGGGCGAACCAGGCGGGGGGTCAGCGGTCGCATGAGAACAGGCACGAAGATGGTGGTTGGCGCGGTCGTGGTCGGGGGCCTGGGAGCCTCCGCGTTCGCGGTCCTCGGGGCCGGGAACGGGGGCGAGTTCGAAGTGGACACGGTCGCCGTGGAGAGGGGCGAGATCGTGGACCGGGCACTCGCGGTCGGTCGGATTGAGCCGCTCGTCGAAGTAAGCGTGAAGTCCCAGCTCGCGGGCGTTGTGCGTCGGATGTTCAAGGAACCCGGGGAATACGTCCAGCGGGGCGAGCCCCTGCTCGAAGTCCAGCCCAACCCGACACCGATCGAACTGGTCGAGGCGCGGCGCGCCATCGAGTTGCGCGAAATCGAGTTGCAGCAGCTCGAGAGGCGTCGTGACCGGCTGGCCGAGTTGCGCGACCAGGGGCTCGCGTCGGAAGAAGCGTTCGAGGACGCCGACTACTCGCTGAGCGAAGTCTCGCTACAACTCCAGATCGCCCGGGAGCGTCTGGCCCTGCTCTCGGAAGGGCGCGTGACAATCGGTGACGAGGCGGTGGAGACGGTCATCCAGAGCCCCATTCAGGGCTTCATCCTCGAGAAGATGGTGGAAATCGGAGATCCGGTCGTCCCGCTCACGACGTTCCAGGAAGGGACCGTCCTCATGACGATGGCCGAGATGGATGAACTGCTCTTCCGGGGAACGGTCGACGAAATCGATGTGGGTCGGCTGACCGAGGGAATGCCGGTCGAGGTCACGATCGGGGCCCTTCCGGACGCGCGCGTCGACGGGCGATTGACGAAGATCTCGCTCACGGGACGCGACGAGGAGAACGCCACCGTCTTTCCGGTTGAAATCGCGGTTCTGCCCGCGGAGGGAACCCTGCTGAGAGCCGGCTATTCGGCCAACGCCCAGGTGATCATCGAGCGCCGCTCGGACATTCTGATCATCCCGGAGCGCGTGGTCAGGTTCGAGGACGGGGGCACGTTCGTGACGGTTCGCCTGGGGCCGGAGCAGACCGAGGAGCGCGAGATCAGGACGGGTCTCAGCGACGGGATCAGTGTCGAAGTACTCGACGGTCTGGCCGAGGGCGAGCGCGTCATGGAGCCCCCGCGGCGCGAGATCACCTAGGGTCGCGGTCAGGGAGACGACGTGAGGCTGGTCGACGGGGTCCGGCAACTGTGGGCGGACCTTTCCGCACAGCGTCTGCGGACGATCCTGACCGTGCTCGGGATCACCTGGGGCACGGTTGCGGTCGTCGTTCTGCTCGCCTTCTCGGTCGGGCTCGAGAGGCAGACGATCAAGCGGTTTCACGGGCTGGGCGACCGGATCGTCGTGCTCTTCGGCGGACGGACGGTGCTGCCCTACGCGGGCTTCAGGGAGGGGCGGACAATCCGGTTGCGCGAAGCGGATGCGCGGATCCTCGCCCGCCAGATTCCGGACATCACGATGATCAGCCCGGAGTACTCGACGCGCGCGGTCCCCATCCGCCGCGGCCCCAACGGAGTCAGTCCCAATATCACGGGCATTCATCCCGTGTATGGCGAGATGCGGAACATCTTCCCGCTGCCGGGCGGCCGATTCATCAACGACCGGGACCAGGAAGAGCGCCGCCGCGTCGTCTTCCTCGGCGACGAGGTCGCCGGCGTCCTGTTCGGCGATGCCGATCCCATCGGCGAGCAGGTCCGGATCGGAGACTCCCCCTTCACCGTCATCGGCGTGCTCCAGCCCAAGATCCAGAACAGCTCGTACAACTCGCGCGACGAAGACCGGGTGTTCATTCCGGCGAGCACGCACGCAGCCATTTTCGGCTCGCGGTTCGTCTCGAACCTGGTCTATCGGACGGCGGACGCCTCGCGCACCGAGGCGGTAGAGGCGCGAGTCTACGAAGTGCTGGGCAGGAAGTACCGCTTCAATCCACGGGACGAGGACGCTCTCGATCTCTGGGACACCGCCGAATGGGAGCGCATGTTCGGCTTCCTGTTCCTCGGGTTCAAGCTGTTCTTCGCGATCGTCGGCAGCTTCACGCTCAGCGTGGGAGGGATTGGCGTCGCGAACATCATGTACATCGTCGTGCATGAGCGCACGCGGGAGATCGGGATCAAGCGTTCGGTCGGCGCGACCCGGAGGTCCATCCTCTGGCAGTTCCTGGCGGAAAGCGCTCTCATTGTGGCGCTCGGGGCCGCGCTCGGCGTCCTGGTATCGGCGGGCATCGTGAAGGCGCTGTCCCTGCTCCCCATGCAGGAGCCGATGCAGGAGGTCGTGGGCACCCCTGTGATCTCGCTCCAGGTGGCCGCCGTCACGATGGCGCTGCTCGCGTTCGTGGCGATGCTCGCCGGCCTGTTGCCCGCCCGCCGCGCCGCGGCGCTGGATCCCGTGGAATGTCTCCGCTACTAGCGCGGGCGCCCCGTACCCGCAGAGTGGGCTGAGCGATGTGGAGGATCCTTCTCGCGGAGGTCCTCGGTGACCTGCGGGCGCACCGCACGCGCACCCTGCTCACGATCTTCGCCATGGTGTGGGGCACGATCTCCATCGTCCTGCTGCTGGCCTTCGGGCAGGGACTCCGAAACCAGGTTTCGACGGGCCTGCTCAATGCGGGAGAACGGGTCTTCATGGTCTACGGCGGCCAGACGAGCCTCGAGCACGAAGGTCTTTCTCGGGGACGCCGGATACGGCTGCGCGAGGATGATCTCGACCTGGTACTCCGTGCGATCCCGGAGTTCGAGTTCGGCAGCCCGTCCTATGGACGCGGCAGAACGCATCTCGAGGCGGGCGAGAACCGGACCACGACGTATATGGAGGGCGTGGATCCGGTCTTTTCCGAACTTCGGCGAATGTTCCCCGCCCTTGGAGGCCGGTTCATCAACCAGCGCGACCTGGAGCAGCGGCGGCGCGTGCTCTTCCTCGGCGACGGGATCGCGGCGCGCCTGTTCGGCGATATCCAGCCAGTAGGAGAGACGGTGCTGCTCGACGGGCTCTCCTTCCGGGTGATCGGGGTGATGGAATCCAAGTTCCAGGACTCGAGCAACAATGGTCCGGATGAAGACCGCGCCGTGATCCCTGCCTCCACCTTCCGCAGCATCTACGGCAACGAGTTCGTGAACCACCTCCTGGTGCGACCGCGCAACGTCGCGGACGCGCCGGTCGCCAAGCAGGAGCTGTACCGGGTCCTCGGTGGCCGGCACCGATTCGATCCGACGGACGAACGAGCGCTCAGCATCTGGGACTTCATCGAAGATGAGAAGATCGTGGGTCAGATCGGTTTCGGCATCCAGGTCTTCCTCGGACTCGTGGGTGCGTTCACCCTGCTGGTCGCTGGGGTCGGCGTCGCGAACATCATGTATGTCGTCGTGCGCGAGCGGACACGGGAAATCGGCATCAAGCTCGCCGTGGGCGCGCGCCGTCGGCACATCGTCAGCCAGTTCCTTTTCGAAGCGATCCTGATCGCGGTCGGCGGAGGTCTGCTCGGACTCGCCGTCGCCTCGCTCCTGGTGTTGGGCATTGACAGCATTCCCAGCGACAACCCGGCCATGGAGTACATCCTGAACCCGAAACTCTCCGTACCGATCGCGTCGACCTGCGTCGGCATGCTCATGGCGATCGGGCTCGCGGCCGGAATACTGCCCGCGCGCAAGGCGGCCCGTCTCGATCCGGTGGAGTCGCTGAGGTACGAATGAAGGGGGCCCCCGCGTAGCCGCGCGCGAGGCGGGCACGGGGGCGGGGAAGGTCTCCTACCCGTCGTCCTCGGCCGCGGCCAGCCTTACCGAGATCTCGCGCAGCCGCAACCACTCCTGATAGAAGAATGGCAGCATCAGCATCGATTCGACGAACTGGAACACGTACATGACGACCGCGAAGACCGTCCCGTACTCCGCTGTCTCGGTGGTGGCCGCGCTTACCGCGAAGACGAGCAGGGCGATCATCAGGACCCAGTTGATCCCGAAGTTGGCCGCTTCGAGGTCCGAGAGGCGGATGTTCCAGCGCATCATGGCGCGAAGGTGCCTGGCCAGGCGGGCCGGATCGCCGCTGTCGACGGCATCGACCTGCCGTTCGTGCTCGTCGTTGAGCCCCTGGTTGTAGCGCGTCGTAAGCCCACCGGTCAGTGCGTAGAGCGCCACCGTGCCGACCGCGACCGCGAGACACCCCAGGAAGACCGGCAGGTTCAGCGCGGCCAGGATCAGCACGGTGCCGCCGAGGCCGATCACGCTGTTGATGAGTTGCGGAAGGGAGTTCTCGAAGAACTCCACGATCTCCTTGAGCATCCCGAGCCGCGCCGTGCGGGTGGACGTGCTGCTCTCGGCCGCCGAAGCGGCCATCTCCTCGCCCAGCGTGACGTAGATCCGCGCGTACGCCCGGCTGTCCAGCAGACGGCGCCCGACCGCGATCCCCATGGTGACGATGCCGAGCACGGCGAACTCGTAGAGGCCGCGGGTCGAGTCGGCGAGGACGCTGTCGATGGCGCGCCCGATGACCAGCGGAAACAGGACCCACCCTGCAGCCTCGAGAACAACCAGCGCGACCGTGAAGGCGAGCCGACTAGCGAAGCGTTTCAGGAGTGCGTTCATTGCGTTGATTCCGTTGGAAAGGGTGGAGGAAAACGTACCGGTGCAGCGACCGCCGTCAACGGAGGCACGACTTCGACCTGTACCAAACGCTCGGCCAACCCCGCTGACACCTCACGTAATCTCACGACCATGGCGCGCGTATCCCTGTGCAGCGCCAATCCTCTCATAGCCGCCACTCCATTCATCAGACCTCGCCATGGCCCACTACAAGAACGTCATCGTACTCCCCGCCCTGACGCTCACGGCCATCCTCGCCCTCTTTCTCCCAACCGGATCCGCCCACGCGCTGGCCTTACCCCGGGATCCCGCGTCGCCCGCCGCCAACCTGGTCTTCACTCCCGAAGCTCCTTCCCCCGGTTCCACGGTCACGGTCACCTACCACCCGGTGGACGTCCTCGCCGACGAGCCCGAGCTCGTTCTGCGGGGCCGTTTCGAGATCCCGCGGCAAGTCGATCTTGGCCACGAGCCGCGCAACGAGCGCATCGCCACGCTGACGCCCGGCGACGGAGGCTCCTTCACCGGTTCGTTCACGGCGCCGAACTCGGCAGTCTACGGCATCTTCGTCGTCGAGGACATGGCGGGCGAGCGGCTCGACACGAACGGCGGAATGCACTTCGAGCTGCCCGTCTTCGGCGAGGAGAAATGGTCCCAGGCAGGCGTGCTGATTCGGCGGGCGCTCCACTACGAGGATCGCGATCCTGCCATCGTGAGCGAATCCCACGCGCGCGCTGAGGAACTGATGCGTGAGGTGCTGGCCGAGGAAGACCCGGGCGCCGTGATCACGGTCACCATCTCCGACTCTCCGCCCACCGGCCTGGAACGTGACCCGTCCGAACTGCCACCGGAGTTGCGGTGGACCCAGGCGTGGATGCGGTGGCAGGAAGACGGGAACTCGCAGCTTGCTCTGGGCGAGTTGGAGGAGGAATGGCCGGTCGCCGGGGGCCTGCGTACCGGGATCGCCAACAGTGGCCTGCTCCTCGCGGTCGAATCACGGGATCTCGACGCCGTTGACCTGTGGACCGAGCGGATCCTGAGCGAGGGCTGGACCGACCCCTGGTCGGACAAGTTGATGATCGCACAGATGATCTCGACCCTGCCTGAGCGCCGCGCGCGAGCCCTCGAGCTCGCCCGCGACGCCCTGGCCGACCTGGACTCCGTGGATCTGGCCGGATACGCCGGCCGCCCGCTCGGACAGACGGCCGCCGAATACGCCGATGCCCTCGCTCGGGCCCGCGCCGACGCGCAGGCGGAGTACAACCGGCTGCTCGGAGCGGGCTAGTAGCCTTCCCGACGGCTCAGCGGCCACGCCTGCACGTACTCCACGCCGAGGTCGTCGGTCGCTCGCCCGAGGATATGGTTGTCGCCGATCTCGTAGATGTCGGTGACGCCGGCGGGCGTCTCCACGAGGCCAAGGACCCGTCCCTCCGGATCGAAGATCGTCCACAACGGAGCGCCGTCGCCTTTTCCCGGTAGCCGGTACTCCTGAACCCAGAGGTGGTCGAGGGCGTCGGCGATTGCCGTGACGAATGCGGGATGCGTCTCGGGGAGCGGGATGCCCTCGTACCGTTCGCGCAACGTCCGACGTCTGTCCGCACGCAACCGCTCCGGCTCGCGCGTGACCCGGTCCTCGATGTAGGCATCGACATGCGCCGCGGTCCGGGCGATCACCTCATGGTCTCGCCGCACGATGCGTTTCAGGGTGCCGTCGGCGTCGAATGCCCTGATCTCGTAGCTGTAGTTCGGTGCGACGACCACGAGGTCTCCCCACATGAAGCTGGCGATGTCGTGGTCGAATAGGAGCGACATGGCGCGGGTCCGGCTGCCGCTGTACTCCCGATGTGTCTCGGTGCCGTAGAAGGTGCCCAGTCGTGCTTGCTGCTCTCCTTCGGCTCCGTGCACCTGGTAGAGGTCCTCGTCACGGTGCAACCCGTCCTGCCGCGAGTCGCGAAGGATGGTCCCGAGAATGGTCTCACTCGCCAGGATCCGGCCTGTCGGCAGGGCCACCTCAGGGCTCCGGTGGATCGCACCCTCAAGCGCGAAGGTCCGGCCGAAGTTGCCGCGGTTGTCGAAGACCGTGAGACGCCGGCCTTGAGCAAACCAGGTAATCACGGAATCACCGGGCCACCGGTCGAGACCGAGTAGATTCTCGAATTCGCCGGGACCGTCTCCGGTACCTCCCCACGTCGACTGGTAGCGCCCCCACGCATCGAATACACGCAACTCGTTCGAGCCGATGTCCTCGACCACGATCCGGCCATCGGCCAGCGTAAACGCCCCACGAACGCGGTCGAGCAGATACGGCTCCTCGCCTTCGAGCGCCCCTATCGAGACCGCCGGTTCCGTCCCGACCTCCCATCCAAGCCAGGTATCCGCCGGCGGGCGGGGATTCTCGACGATCCGAACCCCGGCGCTGTCCCGGATGACGGCCCGCCAGGCGAGCGACTCGGCGTCAGCGGCCACGCCATCCCCTGGACTGTCGCAGGCGAGCGTGGTCAGTGCCGCAGCCATCACGCCGATGGTCGCCAGGGCAAACGGGAGACGACGCGGGGCTACGGCAACGAACGACATGCGTATTGTCCTCGGTCGACGATTCTGAGGGGCAGGCTGTTGCGATCCAACTCCTAAGAAAATAGGATGTCGAGCGGTCGGCAACGAGACCGGACTACGCCTCCTCCGCGGCCACCCCGTCGCCCACCCGGGCGAGCAATTCCTCGGCCGTGTCGCAGTCGACCACCGCGTTGGCGAGCGTGTCGACCCGCTCACGATTCAAGGGGAGGTCCGGGGCGTCGAACAACTCCCGTACGGTGTCGGCACCGAACTTCCGGTTGATCTGTTGGCGCAGGAGTGTCAGTCGGCCCTCTTCAATGCCCTCGCTCCGGCCCTTCTCCTCCCCGTCCTCGTACCAGTACGAGGCCCAGTGCCCGGTCGGCTTGATCATCTCCATTACCTCCTTCATCGTCCTGGCCGCCCCCAGATGCGCTGCCCGGTCGCCCTGGAGGTCCAGGGCCAACGACCTCACTCTAGCGGCGAGCGCCCGGTCCAGCGCCCCGCCCTCATTGTCTGCGACTCGGTCCCTCAGCCGGTTCAGCACCTGGATCGCCTCGTCTTCACGGCGCGCTCTCACCAACCGCACCAACTCACCGACCAGGTTGTCGTCCGGAAGCGGTGACGTCCCGCCCGGCCGCTCTTCAAGCAAGAGATACCGGAACTCCGGCTGTCCCGCAACCCATTCCGGTTCCGTCGTCGGCCGCAACTTCTCGAAGGCCGTCGGTGTGGTCCAGGGACGCTTTCCGCTATAGACCAGGAGGGGCAGAACGAGCGGAATTCCGTTACCCGCTCCCAACCCGCCCGGCCGCGCCCATTCGCGCAGCGCGGCGCCTGCTCGGACGTCACATAGTCCGCCGGAAGACGGCTGAGCGAGGCGAAATCCACGAGGCGGGCGCGCCGCGGCGCCAACGCCCGCACCAACCCCTCCACCGCCTCGGGCAGCGAGTAAAGCTCCTTGTAGATGGCGTCGTGCACGGGGGGCTCCCGCTCAGTGCAGAGTCCTTCGGCAATCGGGTTCACGAAGGTGGACCCGAATCACGGGCGTATCCATGGCTCGATGGGAGTGATTTTCGTAATCTGTTGGCATTGTGCGGTTTACATCACTTACGGTTATGGTCGTTCCCCTATTAGTTCATGTTTGCTGACCGGGATGTAGATCGACGTTGGCGAACGTCTTTGGAGGT
>VXMI01000077.1 GCA_009841165.1 Gemmatimonadota bacterium
AGCCCCCGCCGTCCGATCCCCCCGGCGCCCTCCCCTACGACCTTGCCTTCGGGATGGCGTCGTTTCTCTGGGACACGCAGTTCGCGGTTTCGGCCGACGGGCGCGCGGTGGCCTATGAGGTGCGGACTCCTCCTGCGGACACCGCGGCCAACCTGGACGAGCGCTACCAGCCCAACGGCACGCCCAGTTCGGTGGTAGGGGCGGTCATCCGATACACGGACATGGTCACTGGACGGACCATTGAGGTCTGCCCGGGCGGTGCCTGCTGGAGGCCGGTGTGGTCTCCGGACGGCACGTCGATCGCGTTCCTCTCCGATGCCGACGGTCCGCCGCAGCTCTGGGTGCACGACGTCACGGCAGGTGCGTCACGCAAGCTCTCCGACGAGCCGGTGAAGCCGAAGCTCTGGCACGGTGACGAGCCCCGCTGGAGCCCGGACGGCTCCACGCTGTACGTGGGATTTGCGCCCGAGGGGCCGTTCCGCAACCCGGTTCACCCGGCTGAGGTGCGGCCGGAGAACCCGGCGGGGGTAGTGGTGCTGCGCAGCGGGAGCGAGGCAGCCGCGGCTCCGGAGGCGGAGGGACCACCGCCCACCCCGATGACCGACCACTACGCGCGCGAACACCTGGTGACCGTCAACGCGGTCGATGTCCGCAGCGGGGAGACGCGCATGCTAGTCCCGCCGGACGCCGAATCCCCTGCCGGCACGCTCCGCCGCTCGGCTTCCGGGAGATGGCTGGGATATCTGTCGACCTTCAGACCGCAAAGCGACACGACCCAGTCCACCGTGTTGGACGTCGCCGTCGTGCCCGCGGCGGGGGGAGACCCCATCCTGGTCGTGAGGAGTGTCCCCCTCACGCGCTACAACTACTTCGGCGTCAGCTACGCATGGCACCCGTTGGACGACCGGCTGATGTACCTGGACGGCAAGCGCATGCACCTTCTCGACCTGCGCCCGGGGTCGCCGGCCGCCCCCGTGCCCCTGGCCCCCGAGCTTGGCGATGTCGCGCCGACCGTCTTCGCCTTCACGCGCGACGGGCAGGCCGCGGTGGTGGGCGTTGATGTCGTCGACGACCAGGGATACGGCGACCCGCGGTCGCGTGGGATCGCGATCGTCCCATTGGACGGGGGTCCACCGAGCACCTTCGCCCTCGACGACGAGCGCTGGATCTGGGACCAGCTTCTCAAGGCCGACGAGCGCACCGCGTGGCAGCCGGACAGTGCGTCCATTTCGGTGCTGGTCACCGAACGCGCGACCGGCGACAAAGCCGTCCTCCGCTTCGATCCGGCCTCGGACGGCGCGCGGGTGCTGTGGAAGGCCCGGGCGAGGCTGGTCAACCTCACCTCCGGAGGAAGCCACGATTTCATCGTGGGCGAGTACGAGGACATGCGGACGCCCTCCAACATCTTCCGCTTCGACGCGGATTTTTCGGCGCGCGAGCGCGTCTCCCACATCGATCCGCGCCTCGACGCGGTGCAGGTGGGGACCGCCGAGACCTTCGAGACCACCGTGCCGTTGCACGATGGCACGCTCGCCACCGTCAAGACGGCCGTGCTCCTTCCCCCCGGGGCCGCAAGGGGTGACCGCCTGCCCGCCGTCGTCACCATGTACCCGGGCAGCGACATCACGCGCCGCGCCGCCGAGTTCGGGGGCGGGAGCGTCTTCACGGTACCGAACCTGGTCTTCACCAGCCGGGGCTACGCGGTCGTGCTCTGCGAGCTGACCCTGGGTCCGAACCGACAGGCGGGCAATCCCGTCCGGGACATGATCGACGTGCTCCTGCCCCAGGTCTACCGCGCCGCCGAACTCGGCTACGTGGACCTGAACCGCCTCGCGATCACGGGCCAGTCATACGGCGGCTACGGCACAGGCTCAATCATCACGCGCACGAACATCTTCCGCGCGGCCGTTCCCATCTCGGGCATCT
The DNA here is from genome assembly GCA_009841165.1 of Gemmatimonadota bacterium. GTDB lineage: Bacteria > Gemmatimonadota > Gemmatimonadetes > Longimicrobiales > Gaopeijiaceae > Bin94. The sequence goes on from VXMI01000077.1 coordinate 1,927, forward strand.
TCGACCTGTTCGGCAGCTACGGGCACATCGACGTTGACGGCGGCGGCTTCTTCCTCGCCTGGAGCGAGGGCGGGCAAGCGCGCATGGGCACCCATCCCTGGGCCGATGTGCGCCGCTACCTCGACAATTCCCCCTACTACAACGCGGACAAGATCACGACCCCCGTCCTGATCGTGCACGGCACCGCGGACATGTCCTATCACGACGCGGGCAAGCTCTTCACCGCGCTCAGGCGGATGGGCAAGCCCGCCCAGCTGGCGTCCTACCTGGACCAGGGCCACGTCATCTCGTCCTGGAAGAGGGAGAGCGCGATCGATGCGGCCCGGCGCATGGTGGAGTTCTACCGGCGTCACCTGGGGGACCCGGCAAGAGCCCCGCAACACTCCCCGTAGCTGCTACAGGATCACGCAGGCGTCCGCGACAACGGCCAGATCTGCACATGCTCCACCTGCAGCTCGTCGTACGCCCAGCCGAGCAGGTAGTCGTCGCCGATTTCGAAGAGGCGGAGGCCCGATGGGGTCTCGACCAGTCCCTGCAGCTGTCCGTCGGGATCGAACACGGCCCAGACGGGACCCTCCGCATCGGGGGCCCAGTACTCGCGCACCCAGAGATAGCCGGCACGGTCGGACATGATTGCGGCAAAGGCGGGGTAGGTCTCCACCAGCGGCATATCCCTGACCTGGTCCAGGGCCTGCGTGCGTTCTTCGTCCGGCATGTCGGCGTAGCGACGGGCGTGGTACGCGTCCAGGTCGGCCCTGGAGGGACCGTCAAGTTCCCCTTCACGGCGCACGATTCTGACCAGCGTTCCGTCCGCGCTGAACGCCCTGATCTCGTATCGCTCGGAGTCACCGACCGCGACCAGATCCCCCCACACCGCCCCCATTGTGCTGCGGCCGTAGGGGTGAGGCCTGCCACCCTGGATGCTGCCGTCCGAATCGAAGATGGCCCACCATTCCACTCCGGGATGCTCACCGAGTGACGCCTGCTGCGTTCCGTCGGCGGCCAGAATCCCCCACTCGTCTCCGATACGCACCAGGCCGGAAGATCCGGTCGCGTCCGGCCGCAGCCCCGAGCTGGCCTTCGCGAAGATCCTCCCGCCCGGCAGAAGATCGACGATGTCCATCAACGGTGGGCTGAGGCGCACATCCCGGCCGTGGTTGCCGTTCGCGTCGAAGAGCGACAGCCGGCCTCCCCACGGATTGGGAGCAGCGATCGAATCGCCCGGCCAGAGTGCGACCGCGGTCGGACTGTAGCTCGTGAACTCCCCCGGGCCCTCACCCCGGCCACCCCATGTGGCCGCGTGCGATCCATCCGGGTTGAAGACGCGGATCTCGTTGCTGCCCGAATTGGCGATCGCAATCCTGCCGTCGGACAGGCGTGTGGCGTCCGTGACCCGGAAGAGCTGGTCGGCCTCGCCGCTGTCGATGGCGCCGATCGAAAGGGACGGCTGTGTGCCGATCTGCCAGGCGAGGCGGGTGCCCAGGGGCGGAGGTTCGGTGTCGACGATGGTGACTCCGGCGCTGTCGCGAACGGTAGCGTGGAGCGCTTCGTCGGAGCTGTCTTCTCCTGTTTCACAAGCGGTGCCGAGCAAAACCAGCACGGGAAGGAGCGTCCGCGGGGTTGTCCTGGTCATCGGGGGTCCTCCTTCATTGTCTTGCTGATTTCGCATCGAACGCCAGATCGACATCCTGTCCCAGCCCCACCATCTCCAGCAGCTTCAGCGCGTTCGTCGACGTTGCGATGCCCGGTCGCAGCCGATAGTCGAACGCGAGTCCCTCGGCGCCATCGTCCACCGATTCCGTAAGGTGCACCGCGACCGCGCGGGTCGTAAGGTCTCCAGCCTCGGCGAGGGAGAGATCGTGCGTGGTCACCGCGCCGATCGCGTCCGTCTCGAGCAGATGCCGCAGCACCGTGCGCGCCGCGACTCTGCGCTCGGCGCTGTTGGTGCCCTGCAGGATCTCGTCGAGCAGGTAGAGCGTTCGCGGCGTGACGCTGCCGGGCGACCGAGCCGCTTCCACGACCATCTTCAGTCGTTGCAGCCCCGCCATGAAGTAGGACACGCCTTCGGCGAGGGAATCGTCGACACGCATGCTGGTGACCACGCGCAACGGGGGCATCCGCAGCCGTGCGGCACATACCGGACCACCGGCCTGGGCAAGCACCGCGTTGAGCCCGAGCGCCCGCAGCAGGGTCGACTTGCCCGACATGTTCGAGCCCGTGACGAGAAGGAACGAGCCTGCGGGCCCGACCTCGACGTCGTTGCGCACGCAGATGTCGGGTGCAATGAGGGGGTGACCGAGCGCACGGGCCTCGACGGTGTGGGCATCGGGATCCAGCGCCGGCATCGTCCAGTCGGGGTGATCGGCCGCCAAGGCGGCGAGCGCCGCCAGCGCCTCGGCTTCGCCCGTGGCGTCGAGCCAGTCCCTTACCCGGTGACCGGACCGCTCCTTCCAGCGCTCGAGGGCGACCAGCACATGAACGTCCCAGTGCAGCACGAGCGCGAGAGGAATGTGGAACAGGGGCGACCTCCTCACGTCCGCCATGTCGAGGAGGCGGCGAAGGACGTTCATCTCTTCGTGCGCGACACGGGGGTATGCGCCGAGCCGGTTTCGGATGGCAACCGCATGGCGCGACCCGAGGGATGCGTCGTGAATGTGACGGAGCAGCGGACCGAACTGCCGGACACCGGATTCGCCGTCGTCCGCCTCCGCGAACGCGCTGTGAATCGCCTGCCACCTGGGCACCAGGACCAGAGCCGAGATCACGAGCGGCCAGGCCAGCGCCGGGGTGGGTACCGCGCCCAGCGAGAAGAGGGTGATGGCCGCCACATTGACCGGCGCCAGCACCAGACCGGCGATCCGTAGCCATCGGTGGCCGCGATGCCAGGCGTCGCCCTCGGCCCAGCGCAGGAAACGATCGGCAGACGCATCGGTGTCGCCGGAATCGCCCGACGCCACAAGCCGCCCCTCCGCCGCCAGCCGGTCGCGGAAGTCCAGCGCCCCGGCCATCTCAAGCACCGCCTCCTGGCGCAGCGTGACCTCGTCCGCGTCAGCGCCCCCGAGCATCCACGCCTGCAGCGTGTTCCAGCCGGGGGCGGTTCCACATACACCAAGCAACTTCAGCAGCGAAGCATCGCCGTACAGGTCCAGGTCGACCGCGTAGTCGTGGTCCCTCGCGGCCGTGGCGCCGGGCACCGACGGCAGGTCGCCCCACCGCCTCTCGACCCGCGCGATCCCCTCGCGGTTGAAGTCGGACATGAGCTCGCTGCGCCGCATTCGCCGCCGGGCGGCCCGCTGTCGCGCGACGAGGACCGCGAACAAAAACGCGGCCGCGGCCAGCAGCAACCACGCCGCCCCACCGCGCCCCGACACGAACAGCCACCAGGCACCCGCCACGGCAGCCGCGAAGAGGGCCAGCCGCAACCTCCCGTACACACGGACCCTGCCGAGCCGTTCGGCTGCTTCTCTGTCGAACCGCTCCGCGCGCTCCGTGTAGGCGGCTGCGGGTGACGCGCTTGCGGCGCCCTCTCGGCGACCATGATGTTGCATGGATGAAGCTAATCATGTCACCAGGCACGTTCCCGACGCGCACGGCACGCGCCGGCACCCTCACGGCCGCCCTCGCCACGGCCGCCCTCTCCGCCTGCGCCCCCACCGGCAACGATGCCACCCGGTCCGGCGGCGACCCGACCATCCTCGCCCGCGTCGACGCCGTGTTCGCCGACTACGCCGGCCTCGACGGGCCCGGGTGCTCCCTTGGCGTGATCCGGGACGGCCGCCTCGTCCACGCCACCGGTTACGGCGCCGCCAACCTCGACCACGGAATCGCCAACGGCCCCGCGACCATCTTCCGGGTCGGCTCGGTCTCCAAGCAATTCACGGCCGCCGCGGTCGCCCTCCTGACCATCCGCGGGGAGCTGGACCTCGATGCTCCCGTCCAGCGCTACATCGCCGAATTCCCCGACTACCCCGACCCTCCCACCATCAGACACCTCGTACACCACACGTCCGGCGTGCGCGACTACATCGTGCTCATGGCCCTGGCGGGGAACCGGGACGAGGACTTCTACACCAACCAGGAGGTTCTCGACGCGATCAACCGGCAGCGTGAGCTCAACTTCACGCCGGGCGCCGAGTTCCTGTACAGCAACGCCGGCTACTTCCTGCTCGGCGAAGTCGTGGCACGGGTGTCGGGCCGGAGCCTCCGGCAGTTCGCGCACGACGAGTTCTTCGTTCCGCTGGGGATGACCCACACCCACTTCCACGACGACCACAACGAGGTCGTCCCCGACCGCGCGACCGGCTACGCGCCCAAACCCGCGGGCGACGGCGATGGCTTCCGGATCAACGTGACCACCCTCGACATGGTCGGCGACGGCGGCATCTTCACCTCGGTCGAGGAGTGGGTCGCGTGGGACCGCAATCTGGCCGAGGGCACGGTCGGCGGCGACGCCTGGCTGGAACTCATGCACACGCGCGGCGTGCTGAATTCGGGCGACACCATCCCCTACGCCTTCGGCATCACGCACGGCGGGCACCGGGGGCTGGCCACGGTCGGACACGGTGGCTCGTGGGTGGGCTACCGGGCGGGCATGTCGCGGTATCCCGAGACCGGCCATTCGTTCGTGGCCCTCTGCAACGGCGCGCAAATCGACCCCATGGCGCTCATCGCGAGCACGGCGGAAGTCTACCTGGAGGACTTGATGACGCCCGCCGCACAAACCGCGGCGCCGGATGCACAGGCGGAGCCTTCAGAGGCGGATGACGCTCCGCAGGATCGACCCGGCCCCGACATCCCGGACCGCACGCGTTACGCCGGATCCTTCCACAGCCCCGAGTTGAACACGACCTATAACCTGCGGGAAGAGGGCGGCTCCGGGCTCGTGCTCCACGCGGGCCGACTCGACCCGTCCCCGCTGCTCGCGGTCTCCGAAGGCGTTCTCTCCGGTCGGCGCGGCATGACGTTGCGCTTCTCGGCGCTGGAAGACGGCCGCTACCAGGCGATGACGGTCGACGCGGGCCGCGTCAAGAACCTGCGGTTCAGCCGGGTGGAGGAGTAGGGCGGACAAGTGCCGGCCACCGCCACCCTGACCGACGATCTCTTCGCCCCCGAAGTCATCGCCGACCCCTACACCTACTTCGGGCGCCTGCGCGAGATCGAGCCGGTCCACTGGAACGAGCGATTCAGCCTCTGGCTCGTGACCGGGTACGACGAACTGGTGTGGATCCTGCGACACAACGAACTGTTCTCGTCCGCAGTCATCAGGGACGCCGCGGCGCCGCCGTATCCGCCGGTCGATCCGGCCGACGTGCCTCTCTTCGACGAGATTCGCGACTTCCGGGCGGACCAGCTGGTCGAGAAGGACCGGCCCGATCATTTCGATCAGCGGAGCGTGGTTCACGGCTACTTCACGCCGAAGGCGATGGAGAAGTGGCGGCCGTTCGTGCGCGCGGCCGTGGAAGAGCTGCTGGACGACGTCCAGCCGAGGGGGGCGATGGACGTGCTGACCGAACTGGCGGCGCCGCTTCCGGTCCGGATCATCGCCGAGATGATGGGCGTGCCGTACGAGGACCGCGACCGCCTGCGGGCGATGGCCGACGGGATCCTCTACATCAACCGGGGCGAGCCGTACCGCTTCCGGCCTCTGGTCGAGGCGATCCGCGGCATCGTCGACTACGCGGCGCCCCTGGTCGAAGAGCGGATCGGCGGCGAAGGCAGCGACTTCATCTCGGTGCTGGCGGGAGGCGAGACGCGCGGCGTGTTCACCCGGCACCAGGTCCTGGTCAACACCGGACTGCTGCTCTTCGCGGGCCACGAGACGACCATGAACCTGATCTGCAACGGCCTGCTGTCCTTCATCCGGCACCCGGAGCAGTGGGAGAGGCTGCGTGCCGACCCGGCGGGGATGGCGCGGCTGGCCACCGAGGAGTGTCTCCGCTACGACCCGCCCGTGAAGTCGACCCAGCGAATCGTGGCCGAGGATGTGGACCTGGGAGGCCGGACCATGCGGAAGGGGCAGCGCATCCGGTGGATCATGGCCGCCGCGAACCGCGATCCGAGCGTGTTCCCGCGCGCCGACGAATTCGACATCGGGCGGCAGCCGAACCCGCACCTTTCATTCGGGTCCGGGATCCACTACTGCCTGGGAGCCACTCTGGCGCGGGTCGAGGGGCAGGAGGTCTTCCACGCACTAGCGGAGCGGTTCGAGCGGTTCGAGCTTGTCGGGGGCCCGATCGAGTATCAGCCCAGTCTTCAGTTCAGGTCCGTCAAGTCGCTACCCGTGAGGTGGCCCGCATGAACGCAAAACCGAACGCACGCCTTCGCATCGAGATCGACCATCTGTGCTGTGTCGGCAACGCGATGTGCCTGGCGCTCGCCCCGGGAGTCTTCGCGCACAACGAGTCCCGCCAGTCCGAGGTGCACGATCCGGACGGCGGCAGCCGGGAAGACATCCTGGACGCCGCAGAGAACTGTCCCACCGGGGCGATAAGCGTCAGCGACGCCGACACCGGCGAGACCCTCTTTCCCTGATCGCGACTTCATAGCCATGGCGTACTCGACCATCTCCAGCGCCGGCGCCGACCCGCCGCCCGGCGGGCCCGCCCGCCCCGTCACCGTCCTCGATTTCGCGCGCCGCAAGAAGGCCGGCGAGCCGATCGTGATGATCACCGGCTACGACGCGCTCTTCGCCTCGCTCGTCGATGCCGCCGGCGTGGATGCGATCCTGGTCGGCGACTCGGTGGTCTCCGTGCTGTGCGGCGAGAAGACCACGCTGTCGGCCACGGTCGACCAGATGATCTATCACGGGCGCCTGGTGTGCCGCGGGGCGGAGCGGGCGCTCGTGATCGTGGACATGCCGTTCATGAGCTACCAGGTTTCCCCCGAACAGGCGGTGCGGAACGGCGGCCGCATCCTCAAGGAGACGGGTGCGGGCGCGGTGAAGCTCGAGGGCGGCGCTGACTTCGCGCCCGCCGTCGAGGCTCTGACCAGGGCCGGCATCCCCGTCATGGGCCATCTGGGTTTCACCCCCCAGTCGGTGCACGCGCTGGGCGGTCACCGGGTTCAGGGGCGCGCCAAGGGAGCGCTGGAGAAGCTCATCCGCGATGCCAGGGCGCTGGAGAGCGCGGGCGCATTCTCGGTCGTCCTGGAGCTGATGCCGGAGCGCATCGCCGAGAAGGTCACGCACGTCCTTTCCATCCCGACGATCGGCATCGGCGCGGGCTCGCACTGCAGCGGGCAGGTGCTGGTCCTGCACGACATGCTCGGTATGAACGAGTCGTTCGAGCCGCGCTTCCTGAAGCGGTACGCCGAGCTGGGGGCCGAGGTGCGCTCGGCGGTATCCCGCTATGCGGAAGAGGTGCGCACGGGCGCGTACCCCGGGCCGGAGCACGTGCACAAGAGCTGACGAGGGTCGACGCGCCGGGGTCTCCCGGCTACCTGGCTCCCGCGATCCGTTCCTCGGCGATCCAATCGGCCGCCGCCGCCGTGCTGACGCCCAGCTCCTCCGCCATCCCTATCACATGCAGCGTCTGCTCGTAGATGTTCGAGACCTTGGCGTAGACCGTGAAGTCCTCGGTCGCCTTGCCCAGCACCTCTTCCTGGCAGCGGATCAGGCCACCCGAGTTCACCAGGAAATCGGGTCCGTAGATGATCCCGCGTTCGGTCAGGGCGTCGCCGTGGCGGGGCTCGGCGAGGATGTTGTTGGCCCCTCCCGCGACTGCGGGACAACGGAGCCTCGGGATCGTGTCGTCGTTGATCACGGCGCCAATGGAGTTGGGTGAGAAGACGTCGCACTCGACGTCGTAGATCGCGTCCGGCGCCACGACATCGGCGTTGAATTCGCGGGCGGCCTTGCCCAGCACGGCGTCGGCGATGTCGGTCACGGTGAGGCGGGCGCCCGCCTCGTGACAGAAGCGGGCCAGCGCGTAGCCGACGTTGCCGAGGCCCTGGACGGCGATGTGCCTGCCGCCGAAGGAGTCGTTGCCGGTCGTGGCCTTCAGCACGGCGCGGATGCCACACGACACGCCGTACGCGGTAGTCCGCGACGGATCACCCGCGCCGCCGGCCGATTCGTTCACGCAGGCGACGTGCCTGGTGGCGCCGCGGATCACCGCCATGTCGTGCGAGTTGGTCCCGATGTCCTGTCCCGCGATGTACTCGCCGCCCATCTCGTCTATGAACTCGCCCAGCGCACGCAGCATGGCCGGGTTCTTCCGGGTCCTGGCGTCGCCGATTACGACCGACTTTCCGCCGCCCAGATTCACGCCGGCGATCGCGGCCTTGTAGGTCATGCCGCGCGAGAGGCGCAACACGTCGTCCAGCGCCTGTTCTTCGGTGGGATAGGGCAGCATGCGCACGCCGCCCAGCGCGGGGCCCAGCGTCGTGTCGTGTATTGAAATGATGGCCCGGAGGCCCGAGTCGTTGTCGTTGCAGAAGACCACCTTTTCGTGGTCGTATTCGCCAAGTTGCTGGAACACCTGCATAGGTTCGCGGAACTCCTGTATCTGGTCCGGTTGTGGGGGTTGGGGCGCACTCGAATCGCCGGGGCGGAGTGCGGATGCTCTGAGAATCAGCACCGTTAAGCTAAGCCCATTGCGGGATTCCCGCCGGACTGCTTGCGGTTGCCCCGGCCGCCGTCTACGGTACCGTAGCGCAACAGCCATCCGCGCCGGGGCGGCCCAGAAACGCAGCCCGGGCCCAGCCGTGGAGAAATCCAATGTTAAGGCGTCGCCCCGCAGCCAGAATCCCCGCCAGCCCGGCCCCTCGCGACTTGCGGTGTTCCCGCGGGCTCATCCACGGACTGCTCGCCGCAACCCTCGCCGCCGGGTGCGCCGCGTCAACTGTCCGAGCGCAGGAA
>VXMI01000212.1 GCA_009841165.1 Gemmatimonadota bacterium
GGTGGGCAGCGCGGGCGGCGGCAGAGGCCGGCAGCGAGGCGGTGCTGGCGCAGCTGGCCGGCGACCCCGTGCCGAATGTGCGGGAGGCCGCGCTGCGGGGGTTGGGGATGGTGGCGGGTGCACGCGCCCGCGACGCCTACCTTGCCCAGCTCGACGCCGACGACCCGCAGCTGGTCATGACCGCAACACGGCAACTCGTCGAACACGCCGCCGCCGACACCCCCGTCGACGCGCTCCTAGCCGCGCTGGCCCGCTTCACCGCCCGCCAGCGCGAGACTGAACGGGACGTCCGCGTCGCCCTCCTCGAGGCGGTCGGCGCCGTGGGAAGCTTCGAGAGCGACGCCCTTGCCCCCTACCTCACCGATTTCGACCCGGCGGTCGCCGACCGCGCCGCCGCGCTCCTTACCGAAGCCACCGGCAGCGAGCACGCAGCCGCGCCGCAGCCGCTCCCCCGCACCCCCACTCCGGACGCCGCGCGTCTCGCCGAGCTCGAACGCTCCGCCGTCGTGCTCCACATGGCCGGCCTCGGCCCCATCGTCGTCGCGCTCCGTCCCGACCTTGCCGCCGCCAACGCCGACCGCTTCGCCCGGCTCGCCGCCACCGGCGCGCTCGACGGCCGCACCTTCCACCGCGTCGAGCCCAACTTCGTGATCCAGGGCGGCAGCCCCAACGCCAACGAGTACTCCGGCGAGGGCCCCTACAGCCGCGACGAGATCAGCAGCCAGCCGCACTGGCGGGGCACCGTCGGCCTGTCGACCCGCGGCCGCGACACCGGCGACGGGCAGATCTTCGTCAATCTGGCCGACAATCTGCGCCTGGACTTCAACTACACCATCTACGGAGTGGTGGTGGAGGGAATGGAGATCGTCGACGCCGTACAGGAAGGCGCCGTCATCGAGCGCGCCGAAGTAGTGCGCTCCGACACGGCTACCGCCCTCGTGCAGCGCGTCGAGATCCACCGCACCGAGTACGGCGTCCCGCACATCGTGGCCGAGGACCTCAAGGCGATGGGGTTCGGGCTCGGCTACGTGCAGTCCGAGGCCTACAGCGCCTCGATCGCGGTGGCCATGATGGCGAGCCGTGGCGTCCTCGCCCGCCACCTGGGCGCCGAGGAGCTGAACGCCGACTTCGCGGCGCGCGAGACGCACGCCCGCGCCGTCGAGACCTTCCACCGGCTGGACCCGGGCACCCGGCAGGTCTATCTCGGCTTCGCGGAGGGCGTGAACCACTACATCCGCCTGCACCCGGACGAGTACCCGCCCTGGGTCGAGCCCGACTTCACCGGGGTCGATGCCCTCGCGCGCGACGTGCAGGGCTGGAGCCGGGGGGACGCCGCCCGGTTCGTGGCACGACTGCGCGCCGCCGAAGCGCGAGGCCGCGACGACGAGGAGAGTCGCGACGGCGGCACCCCGCACGAAGACCCCGACCATTTCCTCCTCGACGGGTCCAATGCGTGGGCATTTCACGGGAGCCGCACCGAGTCGGGGCGGCCGATCCTCCTTCGCAACCCCCACCTACGCTGGGACGGAGACCACGATCTGCTCAAGCGCCCCTCCGGGCTGACCTATTTCGAGGCGCATGTGCGCGTGCCGGGGGTGATCGACTTCTACGGGGACTTTCGGATCGGCACTGCGTTCGGGATCATCGGCGGCTTCAACCCGAGCCTGGGGTGGGCCACGACCAACAACTATCCCGTGCTGTCGCAGGTCTACCGGCTGGCGGCGCACCCGACGCTCGCGGACCATGCGGAGCTCGATGGGCGGCCGCTGCCACTGGCCCGGCGCGACGCCACCGTCGACTACCGGACGGCCGACGGCGGGTTCGAGGTGGAGACGCGCACGTCATGGCACACGCCGCACGGGCCGGTCATCCACCGCACCGACGACCACGTCTACGTGCTCAAGGACCCGCGTGACGGCGAGTTCCGGCGCGGCGAGCAGTTCCTGCGCATGATGATGGCGTCCAGCCTCGACGAGTGGCTCGAGGTGATGCGGATGCGCGCGCACCCGACGTCGAACTTCACCTATGCCGACCGGGACGGGAACATCGCGCACTACTACAACGCGCGTCTGCCGCGCCTGCCTCACCCGGTCACCGGCGACAGCGCCGCGCATGCTTCGTCGGCCGCCGACATCTGGTCGGAACTGGTGCCCTGGGAGGAGCTGCCGCTCTACCTGAATCCGCCAGGCGGCTACGTGCAGCAGGCCAACGATCCCCCGGACTACACCAACCTGAACGTGCCGATGGACCGCGACACGGTGCCCCCCAACCTGCCCGAGCCGCGGTTGCGCCTGCGCAGCCAGCTTTCCCTCGATCTGGCGGCCGCCGGAGGTGAGCGGCTGAGTCTGGAGGGGGTGATGAGAATGAAGCATTCGCCGCGGATGCTGATGGCCGAGCGGACGGTCGACGATCTGGTCGCGGCGGCGGGGGAAGATGCCGGCCTGGCCGAAGCGGCTGCGGTGCTCACTGCGTGGGACCGCACGGCCGCGGCGGCGAGTCGCGGCGGCGTGCTCTTCGAACGGTGGGCGGGCGAGTACTTCGGCGGTGGGCCGGACTCGCTACGGTGGCGCGAGCGCTGGGATCCCGAGCGGCCCGCGGAGACGCCGTTCGGCCTGGGCGATCCGGCGGCGGCCAGGGATGCGCTGGGTGCGGCCGTGGCCTCGCTGGCGGACGACGGGCTTGCGCTGGACGTGGCCTGGGGCGACGTGCACCGGGTCGTGCGCGGGGATGTGGATGTCCCGGTCTCGGGCTGCCGCCTACGCTGGGATGCTTCCGTACGCTGTCCTTCGAGACGCTTGCCGACGGGCGGCGGGCCGCCAATCGCGGCGACGCCTGGGTCCTGCTGGTGGAGTTCGGCGACGTCCCCAGCGCATACACGGTGCTGTCGTACGGGCAGACCGCGCGGACGGAATCGCCCCATTTCGCGGATCAGGCCGCGATGTTCGCGCGCGGCGAGATGAAGCGGGTGGCGTGGACGCCGGAGGACATTGGGCGGGCGACGATCAGCCGGTATCGGCCCGGCGAGGAGGTGCGGCGGTAGCTAGTCCCCCGGGAGCAGGAGGCGCGGTCCGATCAGCCGCTCCGCCGGGGCGTCAGGCTTCGGCGTGAACTTGTTGATCCAGCCGCCGCTGTAGGACGCGATGTACAGATTGCCGTCCTCGTCCTGGTCCATCTGGTGGGGCAGCGACAGGCCGCCCGGCCAGGTGCCCCGCCCGATGGCGCCCGCGCTGCCGTACGCGCCCCAGTAGTCCTGCAGGCGGCCATCGCGGTCGTACTTGAGGACGCGATTCAGGCTTGCATCGAGGACCCATACGGACCGGTTCCGGTCGATCCAGATGTTTACGGGGTCGAAGATGCCGGGCCACTCCTCGATGAACTCGCCGTCGTGCGTGAACAGCTGCAGGCGCTCGTTCTGGCGGTCTCCGACGTAGACCCGGTCCTCGTCGACGGCGAGGCCGTGCAGGAGGTCGAACTCGCCGGGGCCGTCGCCCAGCGCGCCCCATTGCATCACGAACTCGCCGTCCTCGGTGTACTTGACGATGCGCGAGTTCCAGTAGCCGTCGGCGAGCAGGAAGCTCCCGTCGGGCAGGAAGGCCAGCTTCGACGGCCATCCGTAGGTGTGGGGACCCCAATCGTCGCGGGCGCGCGCGGCGCCGCGGGTCTTCGGGTGGTCGCGCTCCCCCAGCCGCATGACGATCCGGCTGCCGTCGTTCGAGAACTTGATCACCTGCATGTGGCCGGCCCCGCCCCCGCTGTCCACGACCCACACGTGTCGCTCCGGGTCATACGGGTTGATGTAGGCCTGGTGGGGCAGGGTCAGGATCGAGTCCCACTGCGTCCACTGCTCCACGATCTCGCCGTTGCCGTTCGCCACGACGATGAAGTTGGTGCGGCGGAGCCTGCCCTCGCGCGGCTGCGACCGGTCGGCGGGCCAGTCGCCCCTCGTCACCACGATGATCCGGTCGGCGTGATCGACGGCCACCCCGGCCACCTGCCCCCAGCCCCACTCGTCGTCGTGGTTGGGAGCGGGCTTCCACCAGCCGGGCACGGGATCGTACGGTCCGGTGCGGTCGTCGCCGCCCTTGGCGATGGTGGGGTCCGCATCGCTCGGCTCTGTCCCGCCGTCCGGACCGCCCGCGGCGGGGGCGCATCCCCACGCGGCGAGCGCGGCGAGCAGCACCGCGGCGAGCAGTCCGTTGAAGGGGCTTTGGCGAGCGGTCTTCCGGCCGATTATGCGCGCGGTCACTTCCTGCCCTCCGTCCGGGGGCGTGGCGCCCAGGGGTCGTCAACTCCGGCGCCGGGACAGAAGTCGCCCGTGTCCAGAAAGTGCGTGTGCAGACACTCGAGCGTCGAACCCAGCCTGGTCAACAGATCGAGGGTCTCGGGGAATGGAACACGCGTGAAGAACCCCGCCCTCCCGCCGCGCGCCATGTCGGCGGTGGATTGGCCGAGGCGTGTGATCGCCCTCACATCGGCGCCCTGCGACACCAGGTACTCGATGAGTTCGTTGTCGCCCCGGGAAGCGGCGTAGTGGAGCGGCGTATACAGCCACGAATCGCGCTGATTGACGTCGGCCCCGAGTTCCTCCACGAGATAGCGCACGGCAGCCATGAACTGGCGAGGCCTGTTGCGCACGCTGAACGCCCCCAGGCCCAGGTAGCCTCCGCCGCTGGCCGCGTGAATGGGCCACGCGTTCGGCGCGCCCGCGGGGATGTGCGGCAGCCCGGAGTCCTCCTGCTGGCGACCGTCCTGCTGGCGGCGCTCCCGCATGCCCACGTCCGGCCAGCGGGTGGGCATGTTCGGATCGGCGCCGTGGGCGACCAGGAGCCTCATGGCTTCGACATCCTGCGCGAAGGCCGCGCGCCAGAAGGGCGTGGCTCCGGTGAGGTCGATCCCCATCTTGGTCAGGCCGAACTCCCAGTACCACAGATGCGTGTGGAGCCGCGGGTCGGGGTCGGCCCCCGCCTCGAGCAGGGCTCGCAGCACTTCCATGTGTCCGGCCTGCTGGCGGTCCTGGGCACGCGGCTGGGGATAGTTGGACTTCGGTGCCCACTGCGTCTGAAGGGTTGCGAACAGGGGCGTGGCACCATCCGTGAACGCGGCCGGATCGGGATCGGCGCCGCGCGCGATGAGGTCAAGGGCGAGGTCGAAGTGGCCGTTGAGCAGGGTCATCAGCAGGGGGCTGGTACCGTCCGCACTGCGGTGGTCGATGTCGGCGCCGCCCTCCAGCAGCGCAACCGCAGCCTCCTGGTTGCCCTCGCGGGCGGCGTAGTGCAGCGCGGTCATGCCGCCGGTACGTCCGACGAGCGACTCGCGGTACGGCGGCCGGACGACGTCGGGGCCGCCCGGGTAGTCGGGTCCGACACGGGCCAGGGAGCGCGCATCGACGGGGCCGACATCGTGGCCGGACCGCAGGAACTCGCGCTGGGCGCGGATCGCGGCCTGGACCGCAGCGGGGCCGGGCTCGCCGGATCCGTCGGCGCGGACACCGGGTTCGGGACCGTAGGGGCCGACCGTCTCCGGCGGCTGCCTGAGCCACTCGCGGAATCGCCGACTCGCTTCGCGGTCCAGTGCCAGACTGCGGAGCACGTCGACTTCGTCCGTGGTGAGGCCCGGGTCGGCTCCTTCATCCAGAAGGACCGCAATCGCCTCCGCCCGGTTTGCCGCCGCCGCGAAGATGAGGGGCGTCTGACCGGCGGACGCCTCCCGGGCGTCGGGGTCTGCCCCGTGGTCCAGAAGGGCGGCAACGGCACGCTGCCCGCCCACCGCCGCCGCGGCCAGGTGGAGGGCCGTCGCATGGCTGTTGGTCGTCGCCGCGAGTGGATCCGCGCCGGCATCCAGCAGCAGGGCAACCACGTCTCCGTGCCCGCCGCGGGCCGCGAGGTGCAGGGGCGTGTAGTGTCCGATTCTCGTGCCGCGCTCCAGCGCCGCTCCGGCGTCGAGCAGGGTGCGCGACGCTTCGGCGTGGCCATGTTCGGCGGCCAGATGCAGGGCGGTGATCCCGTCGCCCCGGGCCGCATTCACTTCCGCCCCGGTCTGCAGCAACGCCCGAACCGCCGCCGCGTCGCCGGCCCTGGCGGCCTCCAGCAGGTCGTTCCCGAGCGAGCGTCCCTCGGCGGCCACTGGTACGGCCCCCGACGGCCGCTCGACACCCTGCGCCCCCGCACCGTCCGCGAATCCGAGCGGCGCGACGCACACACACGCCAGCCCGGCCCGTGCAAGCAGCCCGTGGCGACCTCCGAGTCGCGGACTCACGGCCCACCTCGCGCGGGCGACGCCTGGCCGGGAAAGTCCAGCGCCAGCGCGCCGTCGCTGTCGCCGAAGGTGTCCATTTCGGGGTGACCGATGTTCCGCATCAGCGTCACGAAGGTGTTGGCCATCGGCGTGCCTTCCGGCGCCTTCACATGGATTCCGCCCTCCAGCGCCCCGTTGGCACGGCCGAACATCAGAAGGGGAGCCCGGCGATGGTTGTGAAGGTTCCCGTCCGCCATCGGCGAGCCCCAGATGACCGCGGTCTTGTCCAGCAGGGGACGGTCGCCCTCCGTGGTCGAGCGCAGCTTGTCGAGGAAATAGCCGAGTTGCGAGAGCCGGTAGGTGTTGATCCGGTGGTAGTCCATCAGGTGGTCGGGGGCGTTGCCGTGATGCGACGCCCCGTGGATGGACCTGGTAGTGCCGCTGCCGGGGAAGGTCCGGTTCGACTGGTCAAACCCCGTCTTGAAGGTGATGACGCGGGTCAGATCGGCCTGCAGGGCGATCAGCTGCAGGTCGAACATGAGCCGCATGTGCTCCTCGAACGAATCGGGGACTCCCGACGGGGCCTCAGGCATGGCCCGCTCCTCGCCGGTCGCGTGGCGGGCCTCCACGAGCTGGATGCGGCGCTCGATCTCGCGGATGTGATCGACGTACTCGTCCAGCGCGACGCGGTCCACCGCTCCCAGGTCGCGTCGCAGACGGGCCACCTCGGTGGTGATCCAGTCGATCATGCTGCGGTCGGCCCGGCGACGGGCGGCGCGGTCCTCGGCCGAGTCACCGGCGCCGAAAAGTCGCTCGAAAACCACGCGGGGCTCGCGAATGGCCGGCAGCGGCTGGTTCGGTGACGCCCACGCCAGCGAGGTAGTGTAGGCGCAGTGGTAGTTGTAGGCGCACCCGCCGCCCCTGTCGATCCCCTCGATGCACATTTCGAGCGACGGCAGCGCCGTGTCACGCCCGAAGCGCTGGGCGTGCAGCTGGTCCAGCGAGGTCCCCAGAAAGATGTCGGACCCCTGTGTCTGCCTCGGATGGGCCTGAGTCAGGAACACCGCCGTGGAACGGTCGTGATCGCCCCCGATCTCCTCGGCCCGCTTGGCTTCGGCCGCCCGGCAATCGGTGTTGCTCACGATCGTCATGTAGTCGCGGAAGGACTCCAGCGGCTTGAGCTGACTGTCGGCGACCAGTTCGAAGTCCCTGCCCGCCTGCGCAGGCGCGAACAGGTGCCGGGCCGCCCCCCAGTCGCTCGATCCCGCTACGCCCATCGATTCTTCGACGCAGACGAGGCGGGTGAACTCGGACCGCCGCATGGGATCGGTCCACCTCCTGCCGGCGGGCACCATCGCATCGAGGAGAGGGAGCGCCAGGCTGGTGCCCGCTCCGCGCAGGAACGTGCGGCGCGACAGATGGGTTCCGGTGATGAAATTCATGGGATGCTTCCTGTCTGCTGTACCGGTGCCGGCCGCGGTCGGGCCATCCGGAAGGCGTTGCTCTGCACGACACCCAGAATGAACGCCGACATCCGGTATCCGTCGGATTCGGCCTTGAGTGCGATTTCGCGTATGGAGGGCCCGTCGAAGTACTCCGCGCGGCGCCCGATCGAATACGCCAGGAGGTGCGACGCGAAGTTGCGCACCAGTGGGAGTGGGCGCTTCATGAGCACGTTCACCAGATCGGCCGGGGTGCTGACCGCGGTGCCGTCGTAGAAGGTGCCGCGCGTGTCCAGCGGCGCGCCGTTCTCGCGCAGGCGCACGCGGCCCGTGACATCGTACCCGTCCAGTGCCAGCCCGATCGGATCCATGAACCGATGGCACGCGTTGCAGGTCGGATTGCTGCTGTGCAGCGCAAGCCGTTCGCGAGTGGTGAGCAGCCTGCCGTCCGAGGCCGCCTCCGTGTCTTCCAGTTCGGGTATGTCGGGTGGCGGAGGGGGCGGCGGCGTGCCCATGAGGACCTCCATCACCCACTTGCCGCGCAGCACCGGCGAGGTGCGCGCGGACATCGACGTAAGCAGCAGCACACTCCCGTGGCCGAGGACGCCGCGACGGCTGGCGTCCGGATACCGCACCCGGCGGAAGTGGTCCCCGGAGATGCCCGGGATACCGTAGTGCCGGGCCAGCCGGTCGTTCAGAAACGTGTAGTCCGCCGTGAAAAGCTCGAGGAGGCTGCGGTCCTCACGCACCAGGTGATCGAAGAACAGGCGGGTTTCGGCAACCATGTCGTCGCGCAGCTGTCCGGTGAAATCCGGGTACAGGTACGGTTCCGGCTGGTTGTCTTCCGCATCCTGAAGCCTGAGCCACTGGGAGGCGAAACGCGTGGATAGAGCTTCTGCCCGGGGATCCGCAAGCATGCGCCGGACCTGCGCCTCCAGCACCCGGGGGTCCGAAAGCCGACCCGTACGGGCCGCTTCGAGCAGCTCCGCGTCCGGGACGGTCGCCCAAAGAAAGAAGGAGAGCCGCGAAGCGAGATCCATGTCGGACAGGCGGTAGCTCGCACCGGGTTCGGCGTTGCTCGGCACCCGTTCCAGACGGAAGATGAACGAAGGGCTGGCGAGGATCGCCTGCAGAGCCATGCGCACACCCACCTCGAAGCCGTCCGCCTGGACTGCCGCATCGTAGAACGCCATCGGACCGGCCAGGTCTTCGTCGGTTGCGGGGCGGCGGTATGCCCTTGCCGCCAGCCGTTCCACGATCTCCCGGGCGCACACCCGTGCCTCGCCGGGTGCCGGGCCGGGGCCTGGACGGCAGTGGAAGATGGCTCGACGACTCGGTGTCTCGGACACTCCGACCGCCTCGTTCGGGCCGGTGATCGTCAACTCGCTCAAGTGGGGAAGGGCCGTGATCCCATAGTTGGCCCAGGCTCGGGAATCCTCGCCGCCCACGAACGACCAGCCCGGCGTCTGCAGTCGATCGTCGTAGGGCCCCTCCATGGTCCGCACAAAGGCCGCGGCCACCTGTCGCTGTCCGGCGCGGACGAAGATGGGAGCCGTGCGGATCGGCACGGTCGAGCGTCCGTTGTGCTCCAGGCCGAGCAGGGCGACGCCTTCGCCGTCCACGGAAAGATCGACATCGTGAAACCCGGTACCCTGGCCGAAGAGCGTGCCAACGGTGAATACATATTCTCCGTCCGCCGGAAAATCGTGCGTCACGACCATCCCGCCGCGGGTGCCGTAGGGCGTGCCCTCGATGTGGTCCCACGCGTGCTGGGAAACCTCGATCGGGTTGGTGTACTTCATGGAGCGGGACGGGGCCGCGGGGTTGCCGACGGCCAGGCGGCTCACCTCGGTGGCAGCCCTCAGGTATGCCTCGAGCAGCGTGGTGGAGAGCCCCTGGGCATCTGACATGTTGTCGAAGGCACCGAGGTAGGTGTCCGCCGGGAGCCAGCGGCCGGCGTCGACGTCCAGGGCGAGAAGGTCACGGATCACGCGCTCGTACTCGGCGCGATTGAGACGCTGGAACCTCCGTGTGCCCGGGTCGGGATCTCGCGCCGCGGCGGCGTCGACCACCTCCTCGAGCGTCTCGACCAGCGCCGTCAGCGTGTCACCGCCCGGTCTGCGCTGACCAGGGGGCGGCATCATGCCGGCGCGCAGCTTGCGAATCATCTTCTCGGCCGTAGGCGCCCTTTCGTTCGCGGCGGCTACGTCGAAGCCCTCAAGGGTCAGGTTGCCCCTCAGTTGCCGATCATTGTGACAGCGCGCGCAATACCGCTGGACAACGTCGTTCAGGACCGGGTAGTTGACGTCGGTACCGCGCCGCGGTTCGGCGGCGTCAAACACCACCATGCCCGGCCGGAGGCTTGCCGCCTCGGCACCCGAGCGCACCCGGGCCTCCGGCCCCGCCGACTCTCCAAGAGCGGTGAGACCGAGCCCCAGGATTGCCACTGAGATTGCCGTCCTCATGCGCTTACTATTGGTTCGTGCCCTGTGCCCCCGCAAGCTGTCAGACTGCGATGTTCGCGCGTGGCGCGATGAAACCGAATGGCCTCGACCAGCCGGTGAAATCCCCTCACACCGGCCATGCGGGACGAACCAGCGGAGGAATCGGAGTGGTGGCCACGTCCGACCGGGCCCGGCCACGGCCGGCATGGCACACCGCAGACGCATGATCGGTAAGGCGATGGATTTGCCAACCTGGCGGGATAAATTCTATATTGCCAGGTGCGTGCGAGCGATGGGCACTCCAAATCTCCACGGCAAATTGACAATCAGAGATTGCCGTAAAAGGCTGCTCGCTCTGGCGGGGTCAGGTGTTTTCCTGGGATCGTGCATGTGTCGCTCCGAGCGTCTTGGCCCTGATTCCGGTTGAGAACAACTTGACCCGATATTCGGCCGACCACTTCGCTCAACGACAGGACACGCATGAACGCCGGGACCGGGCAGGCACAGTCAATCCCCGCCGGGATGCCGCAGATCGCACCCACCGCTACCCTGACGGCGGTGATCCTGACCACGCTCGCCGCCTTTCTTTCGGCCACGGGCCCCCTCACCGCCCAGCCCCCCGC
>VXMI01000213.1 GCA_009841165.1 Gemmatimonadota bacterium
CCCCACCCCCAGCAGCACCGCCGCCAGCAACCCGTTCCGGGACGCCGGAATCACCACCTTGACGATCACCTCCCATCGAGTCGCCCCCAGGGCCTCCGCCGCCTCACGGTATGTATCGGGCACCGCCTTGAGCGCGTCCTCGGCGATCGTGGTCATGATCGGCGCCGCCATCAGCCCCAGGATCAATCCCGCGTTCAGCACGCCAAGTCCCACCGGAACATCAAAAATCTGGATGATCAGGGGATTCATGATCGACATTCCGACGAACCCCCACACCACAGACGGAATCGCCGCCAGCATCTCCACCAGGATCTTCAGCGTCTCGCGTGTCTTGCCCGTCGCGAACTCCGCGATAAAGAGCGCAGCTCCCAGGGACAGGGGCACCGAGAACAGCATCGCGAAGCCCGTAACGCTCGCGGTACCCACCATGAGCGCCAGTGCCCCGTAGGTCGGGTTGTTCGAGGTGGGCCGCCACGCGATCGACGTGAAGAACTCTCCCGGGCTCAGCGGTCCCAGGACGAAGTCGAGACCCTCCTTGGTGATGAAGACGAAGATCCCGATGATGAAGACGATCGCCGAAATCCCCCCGACGAACACGAGAACCCCGGTGGCACGGTCCACATACCATGCCATGTCCCTGCGATCCATTGCGCCGAGACCTGGCACGGCGCCGGGATTATCCGCCGGGGTCACTCGTCGTCCCGTACTCCGAGGGTCGTCATGAGGCCGCGGACGCGGACCATGAGGGTGCGGTACAGCTCCTCCACCTCCGATTCGGCGGTAACACCGTCTTCCGCCAGGTCCCACTGCAGTGCCGCCGTGCGGTAGGGAACGTCGAAGTGCCGGGACGGATCCACTCCTATCCCCACGACCACATGGAAATGCGGGCCCACGTCGAGCGCTTCCTCGAAGGAACGCGGGGCGTCACCCTCCGGCAACGCGATGCCCCTTCGACGACAGAAGGCGCCCAGCCTGGAATCGAATTCGTGCGCCGGCGTCAGGCCCGCCGAGCCGAAGCGCCCCGCGTACGGATAGCTCTCCTCCAGCGCCACCTGGGCCAGCCTGCTCGTCAGCGCATGGTCCACGTCGACAAACAGGATCCGATAGCGCTTTGCCTTCTTGCGCGTCCCCTTGACGGCGAACAGCGTCATTTCACAGGCGTTCTCCGCCTGCTCCGCCGTCCGCTGCAGCAACCGGAACACGAGCAGGGCGCCGAAGAGGTCCCGGGCCGGACGGCGATCGGTATCGGCCGCGTCGATCAGGATCTCCAGGGCATAGGGATAGATCGCGGCCGTCTGCGACGCGATACCGCGTGAGACGCGCGCGCTGTCGGGATCACCGTTCACAAAGCCTTTCAACGCGGTGCCGAGCGCCTTGCCCGCGTGCTCGGCCATCATCTCCATGTTGTGCCGCACCGTGTCGGGGAGTTGAGAGCCGATCTGGCGCGCCACCCGACAGATGGCCACGGAGTAGTCGCCCACTCGCTCCAGAGCCACCGACAGGCGCAATACGGCCGAGATGAATCGCAGGTGGCTCCCGCTGGGAAGGTGCCGGGCCACGAACAGATGGCACAGATGGTCAAGGTCGCGGATATCCTGGTTGACCGCCCGGTCCTTGATCAGCGTCTCGTTGGCCAGGCGCGGATCGGAGTCGAGCACCGCCCTGACGCTGTGCCTGAGATTATCCTCGACCTGTTCCGCCACCGGTTGGAGGCGGGCTCGAATCTCGATCAGATCCGCTTCCAACCGCTCTTCGTAGAGGCTCAAGCGCACTCCGTATCGGTGTGAGGTGCGTACCCGCGCTCGACGATCACGCACTGGCCCTCCGCCGAGAGGATCCAGTCCATGTAGTCCTTGACCGCGCCCTGGGGCTGGCCCGCCGTATACATCATGAGCGGGCGGGCGATAGGATAGCTTCCATCGACGGCCGTGGCTACGGTCGGTTCCACGCAGTTGCCGCCGCCTTCCACCGTGACGCAGGGCATGCCCACATGTTCGGTCGCGTAGGCGAGCCCGCTGTAGCCGATGGCGCAGGGCGTATTCTCCACCAGATCGACAACGTCCTTGGAGCCGTGCATGTCCCGGGATCCGAGCTTGTACTCGGTTGCATCGCCCAGCACGGTCTCCTTGAAGTAGACGTATGTACCCGAATTGTTCTGGCGGCTCACGAGAACGATCTCGTCGGAGCCACAGCCGGGAACGCTCACTCCCAGGTCGGACCACCGCGTGATCGGTCCCCCCTCTCCGTAGATCGCTTTGAGCTGGGCCAGGCTCAGGCTTTCGATGGGGTTGTCCTCGTGGAGGTAGACGGCGAGCGCGTCGTAACCGACGATGAATTCGACGGGCTCTACACCGTTTTCGCGCGCCGCCGCGATCTCCGGGGCACGCATCTTGCGGGATGCGTTGGCGATGTCGACGCTGCCGTTGATCATCGCGGAAATCCCGGTGCCGGACCCGCCCCCCGTCACGGCGACGGCCACGTCCGGATTGACGGTGGCGTACGCCTCGGCCCAGGCCTGCGCGACGTTGAGGAGGGTGTCCGAGCCCCTGTTCTGGATCAGCGCACGCTGGTCACGGTCGCTGCCGCCACCACAGGCAACAATCGCCAGCGCGGCGAAGGGGATGCATCGCTTCATTCTCTTCCGACTCCGTTTCTCCACCAGTGTGATGGTGGAACTGTATGGGCGTTTGTCACGGCGCGGTCACCGCGCAGTGACGACACTGTACCGCGGGCTCGTGGGCGTCCAGCCGGCCGCCCGGCAGCCCTCAGTAGTAGAGATAGGTCTGTAGCTTGAATGAGAACTCCGTGGGCAGTGATCCGGCGCTGTAGACGTCCAGATTGGCCCCGATCCGGTTTTTTCCGGCCACGTAGAGGAATATGCCGGGCGTCAGTAGCAGCCCGGAGTCGTCCGATACCCCCCGATCCGGATCTCCCCAGCTGACCCGTGCCACGGGCTCGACGCCGGCGAACCTTCCGCCTTCGAGAGGGACGTAGCGGCTAAGGATGGCCTGGCCCGTCAGGAACCGCGGCACG
Source organism: Gemmatimonadota bacterium (assembly GCA_009841165.1). Taxonomy (GTDB): domain Bacteria; phylum Gemmatimonadota; class Gemmatimonadetes; order Longimicrobiales; family Gaopeijiaceae; genus Bin94. The sequence goes on from VXMI01000213.1 coordinate 3,034, forward strand.
TAGCCCGCCACGGACGGTCCGGCCCGCCAGTTCGCCCCGCCGATGAGGCCGACCTGGAGGTGCGTCCCATCCCGGAATCCACCGATTTCCAGATCGGCGCCGTACGCGGTGCCGGCACCCGGCTCCCCCTCCCCATCCGTGAAGTCGTGGCGGGACAGGTTGGCCGAGATCGAAACCGCGTCCGCCAGTTGCAGCGAGATGCGCCCTGCAATCGACTTGCCCGAGTTCTCGTCCGATCCCGAAGTGCCCGTCCCGTTCGTGAGCGTGGCCATGTAGCTCAGCCGTTCGCCGACGGAGCCGTCGACCCTGAAGCCGATGTCCCGATCCGAATACGCGAGCTTCTCGGTAAAGCGACTGAGCGTACAGACGCCGCCCGGTCCGGCGCACCCCCCTACCCCGTCGATCCTGCCCGTCCGCTCCACTACAACGATGTCGGTCGAGCTGTTGAGTTCGAAGATGTCGAAGGCTCGTTTGAACTGACCGACCGAGAGCCTGAATCCGGGATCGATGTTGAGACGGAAATAGGCGTCCTTCAGGTCGAGTTCACCCTCGCCGAAGTCGGGCTGTACACGGGCATCGAGAAGATCCGAAACCGAAACATCGAGGGTGAAGCGCGCGCGACGCGTGAAGAAGTCCGTCGCTTTCCCGGTCTCGGCGGAACTGGTCGCGAATTGCGAATGAAGACGTCCGCCGAAGCGCACCTGAGCGCTCCGGGCGGTCATTTCGATCTGTGCCTGCAGGGTCTGGGGCACGCTGGCGGAAAGTGCGACTGCCGCTGCGAGCACACGGATGCTGGTCACGAGTGCGGCAACCTCCTGTAACGAGGGGAGCGCCCTGGCGGCGGATGGAATCCGCCACTCGGAAGCCGAAACTACCGACCGTGCAGGGACGCGAAAGCGCTACAGAAGAGTGCCGCCATGTCACGAAACGGTGACGGGCGCGCTACGCCGCCGTAACTAGTCCGCGGGCAGAGCGCGCCGTCCCTCGTCTCCCTCCTCGTCAGCGCCGCCGACGGCCTTTCTCAGTACCTCCTGGATATCCAGCCCCAGCACCGAAGCGATTCCCTCCATCGTGCCGTAGGCACCCTTGACCCGCTGGTTGAGCGCATTCGAGACGCCCTCGCCCTTCCCGCCGTCCATGACCACCACGCGATCGATGTCGACGCCCTCGACCGCGCCCACCGCGATCTCCAGCAGCTCGGGCAGCTTCTCGGCCATGAACACCGCAAACGCGGCCTCGCCCCCGGCTCCTACCTCCGCGTACAGCCGGCGCAGCACCTCGACCTGCGCCTTCCCGCGCTCCAGAATCGGCGCCGCCTCCGCCTCGGCGCGCGCGAACGCCGCCATCTTCTCCGCCTTCGCCGGCTCGACCACGTCGGCCCGCAGGCGCTGCTCCTCTCGCTCCACCCGCTTCATCTCGAGGACCTTCTCGGCCTCGACCTCCGCCTCCTGCGCCTTCACCCGCGATATCTTCTCGGCCGTCTCGCCCTCGCGGTCCAGTTCGGCCTGACGCACGCGCAACTCGTTTCGGGCCTCGGCCACCTTGATCGATGCCGCCGCCTCGCGAACCTCGGCGCGCCTCCTCGCCTCCGCACGAGCCTCCCGCGTGTCGGCCTCCGCCTGTGCCTCGGCAATCTCGGCCTGACGGATCGCCTCGGCGGACTTCTCGCGGCCGATCGCCTCCAGGTAGCCCCGCTCGTCGCTCACATTCTGGATCTTGAGCACATCGAGGTGGAAACCGAGCGACGCCAGGTCCTCGCCCGCGTCCTCGGAGAGCGCCTTCGCGAAGCCCAGCCGGTCCTCGTTGACCGCCTCCGGCGTGAGGGTCGCCAGCACGCCGCGCAGATTGCCCGTCAGCGTGTCCTGTGCCAGTGCGCGGATCTCGTCCTCGGTCTTCCCCAGCAGCCGCTCTACCGCGTTGTTGAACACCCATTCGGGCTGCGACGCGATCTTCACATTGGCAATCGCCTCGACGTTCAGCGGGATGTTCCCCTTCGAAAAGGCGTTGCTGACCATCACCTCGATCGGAATGGTCTCCAGGTTCATGTTCTGTACGGTCTCGATGATCGGCACGCGGAACGTTCGACCACCGGAAATCGAGCGGTACCCCACCTTCTGCCCGTCACCGAGCAGCCGGTTCCTTCCCGTGAGCACCGCAGCCTGGTTGGGTGGCGCGATCACGATGAGGTTCTTGACGGTCACGATGACCATGATGATGACGATGACCGCTACGACGCCCAGTCCAAGGGCGGCTATCGGATCGGGAAACACTTTCTTGCCTCCTGTAGGTTGCCGGGGCCCGAGCCCCGTGGTCGGGTCAATCTTCGAGCAGCTTGCTGTCTATTGGTGTAACGAGCGCGACGCCGTCCTTCACGTCCACGACTACGATTGCGCGGCCGGCCTCGAGAGCCTGCGCGGCACCGGAGGGAAGGTCGGCACGTGCGCGCATCTGGTATTGCCGTTCGCCGCTCCGGATACGCACGGCACCGGTCTCGCCATCGGCGATGGCCATCACGATCTTGCCGCTCAGCCCCACCAGCGCCCTCTCCCCTTGGATCTCGCCGGCTTCCGTGCGCTTCAGGTAGCCGAAGACGGTGCTCACGAGTGCGCCGGACCCCAGCCCCATTCCGCCCGCGATGAGGGCGGTGAGCACCGGTTGCGCGCCGGCCCAGATCAGGTGCAGGACCAGCCCGGCCCCACCGAAGCCGAAGAGGGCGTACACGAGCGAACGCAGCGAAAGCAGCTTCGCGATCTCGCTTCCCCCGGAGATCGCATCGGCGTCGCCGTCCAGATCGATTCCGGCGTCGGCGTCGACATCGCTGTCGAGGAAGTCGCCGAGGAGGTTCAGGGCCAGAAGGCCACCTCCCACGACGAGCGAAAAGATGTAGGCTGCAAGCATCGAATGTCCTCCCCTTTGGTGGACAGTACTGTTCTACGCGTCAGAAGCACATCATCTTCACCCGCTGACGGCCCGGCAAGGTCCGCCCGAGGTTGCTTGCCGGCGTGTTCCCGAACCTGATCGGAGTCCACCTTGCACACTCGCTCCACGACCTTGACGTGCGCTGCCGCGGCCGTGCTTGCCGCGGCGCCGATCGCGCCGGCCGCCGCCAACGCCCAGAGCGGCGCCGAGAACGGACAGTGGCGCTATTACGGCGGCGATGCCGGCAGCACGCGCTACGCCCCGCTCGACCAGATCAATCCGGACAACGTCACCGATCTGGAGATCGCGTGGCGCTGGCAGGCGGCCAATTTCGGTCCGCAACCGGAATTCAACTACCGGACGACTCCGCTCATGGTGGACGGCGTACTCTATGCCACGGCGGGGTACCGTCGCACCGTCGTGGCGATCGACGCGGGCACGGGGGAGACGCTGTGGACGTATCGCCTGCACGAAGGAGACCGGGCGGCGCCCCGCCGGAACTCGGGCCGAGGCGTCGCCTGGTGGGAGTCGCCAGGCGTCGCCCCGCGCATCTTCCTGGTCACTCCCGGGTTCCAGCTGGTTGCGCTGGATGCGGCGACGGGCCGCCCGGTCCCGGACTTCGGCGACGGCGGAGTGGTGGAGTTGCGTCTCGGGCTGGGCCGGGAGCTGGATCTGATCGATGCCCCCATCGGTTCGAGTTCGCCGCCGATTGTCGTCGATGACGTCATCGTCGTGGGGTCGGCACTGCCTTCCGGCAGCGCGCCCCGTTCCCGCACGATGCCGCCGGGCCACGTGCGCGGGTACGATGCCTTCACCGGCGAACTTCGTTGGACTTTCCACACGATCCCGCAGCCGGGCGAGTTCGGACACGAGACATGGGAAGACGGCTCGTGGGAATACACCGGCAACGCGGCCGTGTGGACCGCGCTCAGCGCCGACCCCGAACTCGGCTACGTCTACCTTCCCGTCGAACTCGGCACCGGTGACTACTACGGAGGCCACCGCCCGGGCGACAACCTCTTCTCGCAGAGCATCGTCGCGCTCGACGCCGAGACCGGCGAACGGGTGTGGCACTTTCAGACCGTCCGCCACGGCATCTGGGACTACGACCCCCCCGCTGCGCCGGTCCTGGCCGACCTCGTGGTCGATGGTCGCGAAATACCGGCGGTCGCGCTGATCACCAAGCAGACCTTCACCTTCGTGTTCGACCGGCAGACGGGCGAGCCGGTCTGGCCGATCGAGGAGCGGCCCGTACCGCAGACCGACGTGCCGGGCGAACGGACGGCTCCCACGCAGCCCTTCCCCACGAAGCCGCCACCGTACGACCGCCAGGGCGTGGACCCGGCCGACCTCATCGATTTCACGCCGGAGCTGAGGGCCGAGGCCGAGGAGATCCTGTCGCAGCTGCACTACGGCCCCCTGTACGAGCCGCCCACGGTACCAGTGGAGGGCGGCACCCAGGGAACGCTGATGGTTCCCGGCTCGCTGGGCGGCGCCAACTGGCCGGGCGGCGCGCTCGATCCCGAGAGCGGATACCTGTACGTGCAGTCTGCAACCGGACCGAGCGTAATCTCGCTGATCAACGAGCCCGAAGTCTCCGACATGGATTACATCAGAGGCGGGGGTCTTCGGCTCCGGCAGGGCGGCGGCCCTCAGGGCCTTCCACTCTTCAAGCCACCGTGGGGCCGCATCACCGCGATCGATCTGAACGAGGGCGAGATCGCCTGGCAGGTGCCTAACGGAGATGCGCCCGACTACGTGAAGGACCACCCGGCGCTCGAAGGCATCGACGTCGGGAGGACGGGGCGACCGGACCGAGGCGGCCTCCTCGTGACCCGCACGCTGCTGTTCGCCGGGGAAGGCGGTGGGATGTTCGCCGCGTTCGGCTCGGGCGGCAACAGGTTCCGGGCCCACGACAAGGCCAGCGGTGAAATGCTCGCCGAGATCGAACTGCCCGCCAACCAGACAGGCTTGCCGATGACCTACATGCACGAGGGGCGGCAGTACATCGTGGTGGCGGTGGGGGCTCGGCGGCATCCGGCAGAGTTGGTGGCGCTGGCGCTGCCGGAATGACTGGCATGACTCGACCCACCCACATCCCCCAGCTCCTGCGATCCGGCGGCGGCGGAGACATCGCCTTCTCCGCCCCGGGGCGCCCGGACCTCACCTACGACGGGCTTCGCGACCATGTGCGTGCGACTGTGGCGGCGCTCAACGAGCGCGGCATCGGGCGGGGCGACCGGGTGGCCATCGTGCTCCCCAACGGACCCGAGATGGCGAGCGCGTTCGTGGCGATCGCCGCCGGAGCGACCACCGCGCCCCTCAACCCCGCGTACCGCCAGCCCGAGTTCGAGTTCTACCTCGAGGACCTGGGCGCGAAGGCGCTGGTCGTGGCCGAGGGCGACGACACGCCCGCCCGGGCCGCCGCCGCCGCGCTCGGGGTGCCGGCCATGGAAATACGCGCGGAGCCGGGCAGTCCGGCGGGCACCTTCTCCTTCGTGGGCGAGCCCCGGGGCGCACCCGCAGGGCGCGGGGGCATGGCGGGGCCCGACGACGTCGCGCTTGTTCTCCATACCTCCGGCACCACGTCGCGACCCAAGATCGTGCCACTGCTTCATCGGAACGTGTGCGCCACCGCCGAGAATATCCGCCGGACGCTGCGGCTGGAGGCTGGCGACCGCTGCCTCAACGTGATGCCGCTCTTCCACATCCACGGGCTGATGGCGTGTGTGCTGTCGACGCTGCACGCGGGCGCGAGCGTGTACTGCGCGCCGGGGTTCAATGCGCTCCGCATCTTCGGGTGGCTGGCCGATGCCGATCCCACGTGGTACTCGGCGGTGCCCACGATGCATCAGGCGATCCTGGCGCGGGCGGGGCGCAATGCGGGGGTGGTCGAGCGGCTGCGGCTGCGCTTCATCCGTTCCTCGTCGGCGGCGCTGCCGTCGGTTGTGATGGCGGAGCTGGAAGACGCCTTCGGCGCGCCCGTCGTGGAGGCCTATGCGATGACCGAGGCCGCGCACCAGATGACGTGCAACCCGTTGCCCCCCGCGGCCCGCAAGCCCGGCACCGTGGGGATCGCCGCGGGCCCCGATGTCTCGGTGATGGACGCCGCCGGCAACCACCTCGCGGCGGGCGAAGAGGGCGAGATCGTCATCCGGGGGCCGAACGTCACGCCGGGCTACGAGAATAACGAGGCCGCGAACCGCGAGGCGTTCACGCACGGGTGGTTCCGCACCGGCGATCAGGGGTTCCGTGACGCCGACGGGTACTTCACGATCACGGGCCGCCTCAAGGAGATCATCAACCGGGGCGGGGAGAAGATTTCGCCGCGCGAGGTCGACGAGGTGCTCATGGACCACCCGGCCGTGCAGCAGGTGGTCACCTTCGCGATGCCGCACCCGAAGCTGGGCGAGGAGGTGGCCGCGGCGGTCGTGCTGCGCGACGGCGCCGAGGCGGGCCCGGGCGACGTGCGCGACTTCGCGGCCGGTCGGCTGGCCGGGTTCAAGGTGCCGCGCAAGGTGGTGATCCTTGACGAGATCCCGAAGGGCTCGACGGGGAAGCTGCGCAGGATCGGGCTGGCGGATCAGCTGGGGTTGGGGTCGGGAGGATGAGGGCGGCGGTCTGCGGTGCGGCGGCGATGGGCGCCAGGCCCGGCGGCGCGACCGTGGCGGGGCGCCTGCGGTGAAGATCGCGATCTACGGCGCGGGGGCGACGGGCGGGTACCTGGGGGTGAAGCTGGCGCTGGCCGGGGTCGACACCACCCTGATCGCGCGCGGCCCCCACCTGGAAGCAATGCAGCGCGACGGCGCGCGGCTGCTCATCGACGGCGACGAACTCGTGGCGCGTCCGTTGTGCACCGAAGACCCGGCCGAGGCGGGCCCGCAGGACTACGTGATCATCACGCTGAAGGCGCACTCGGCGCCGCGTGTGGTCGACGCCATGCAGCCGCTGCTCGGCCCCGACACGGCCGTGGTCACTGCGCAGAACGGGGTGCCGTGGTGGTACTTCCACCAGGTCGGCGGCGAGTGGGAGGGCGCGCGCCTGCAGAGCGTGGACCCCGATGGCCGCCAGTGGGACGGCATCGGTCCGGAACGCGCGATCGGCTCGGTGGTCTACGTGGCGACCGAGATCGCGGAGCCGGGTGTGATCCGGCACTCCTACGGGAACAAGTTCAGCCTGGGCGAGCCGTCGGGTCACAAGACCCCGAGAATCAGAACGTTGAGCCGGGCGCTGTCCGAGGCCGGCGTCCGGGCACCGGTGCGTCGGATCCGCCAGGAGATCTGGATGAAGCTGCTCGGCAACGTCTCCTTCAACCCCATCAGCGCGCTCACCCTGGCCACCCTGGACAAGGTCGCCACCGAGCCCGGGACGCGGGGGGTGGCGCGCGCAATGATGGAGGAAACGCGCGCGATCGGCGAGGCCCTCGGTGTACGCTTCCGGCTCGACATCGAGAAGCGGATCGACGGGGCGGCCGCGGGGGGGGGGCCCCCCCCCCCCCGGGAGGGGGGAGGCGGATGTATAAAAAAAAAGAAATGGCGCCGACGAAAAGGCCCGAGATAAGGGGGTGGGGGGGGGGGATGTATAAAAA